>NZ_DASWSJ010000403.1:0-2844 GCF_036402745.1 Actinophytocola sp.
CGCCGGAACGCAACCCACACTTTAAATCCCGGGGAGGCGGACTAGGCGGCGACGCCGAGGGCGAGGGTGCGCAGGCGCTCCTCGGTGACCGAGCCCTTCGCCGCCGTGTAGGTGCACAGCCGCTGCTCGGGGTCGGCGGGCAGGGTGAACGCCTCGTAGGTGACCACGAGCTCGCCGACCTCCGGGTGATGGATGCGCTTGGTCCCGTGGTTGCGCTCGCGCACCGCGCGCTCCTCCCAGCAGCGGACGAACTCCGGGCTCGCGTCGCGCAGCTCGCAGATGACCTGCTGCACCCGCGGCTCGTCGGGGTACTGGCCGTCCTCCACCCGCAGGCTCGCGACGATCTCCTCGGCCGTCGCCTCCCAGTCCGGGTAGAACGACCTCGCGTCGGGGTGGGTGAAGACCAGCAGGGCGGAGTTGAGCTGCGCCTCGGGCAGCGCGGCGAAGTCGAAGGTGAGCCGGCCGGCGAGGCGGTTCCACGCCAGGATGTCCGTGCCCGGCCCGAAAACCATGGCCGGCACGGTGTCGTTCATCGCGTCGAGCAGCTCCTGGATCTGCGGGCGCACCCGGGGCCGCGGCGCCGGCTGCGCGGTGCACTCGGCCGGCCGGCGCCGCGGCTGGGTGATGTTGCGCAGGTAGGAGTGTTCGTTGGCGGTGAGCCGCAGCGCCCGCGCGATGGCGTCGAGCACCGCGTCGGAGACGGCCTGCGCGCGGCCCTGCTCGATGCGCGTGTAGTAGTCGACGCTGATGCCCGCCAGCTGCGCGACCTCCTCCCGGCGCAGACCGCTGACCCGCCGGCGGGCCAGGCCGTCCGGCAGGCCCAGCGCCACCGGGTCCAGTGCCGCTCGGCGTGCCTTCAGGAACGGCGTGACCTCGTCCTCGGCGTAGCCCATGACCCCATTATCCGCCTGGGTGGTTCTGCCGGACCCAGGTTGAGCCATACCTGGCAGACCGGCCCCGGCGCACGGAGGGTGGAAGGCAGAACCCGATGACTGGAGGCAGTACCTGATGAAGCGCAGGATCCTCGGCGGCACCGGTATCTCGGTGAGCGAGTTCGCGCTCGGCACCATGATGTTCGGTGCCCTGGGCAACCCCGACCACGACGACAGCGTGCGGATCATCCACCGCGCGCTCGACGCGGGCATCAACTTCGTGGACACCGCCGACATCTACTCCGCGGGCGAGTCGGAGGAGATCCTCGGCAAGGCCCTCAAGGGCCGGCGCGACGACGTCGTGCTGGCCACCAAGGCACACGGTTCGATGGGGCCGGACGCCAACCACAGCGGCAACTCCCGGCGCTGGCTCGTCCGCGAGGTCGAGAACAGCCTGCGCCGGCTGGGCACCGACCACATCGACCTCTACCAGATCCACCGGCCCGACCCGGCCACCGACATCGACGAGACCCTCGCCGCGCTCACGGACCTCGTGCGTGCGGGCAAGGTCCTGGTGGTCGGCAGCTCGACGTTCCCGGCCGAGCAGATCGTCGAGGCGCAGTGGGCCGCCGAGCGGCGCGGGCACGTGCGGTTCCGCAGCGAGCAGCCGCCGTACTCGATCCTGGCGCGGGGCGTCGAGGCGGCGGTCCTGCCGGCCGCGCAGCGCTACGGGATGGGCGTGCTCACCTGGGGCCCGCTGTCCGCGGGCTGGCTGTCCGGCAGGTACACCGCGGCCGGTGACGTGTCGTCGGCGGGCGGCCGGGCGACGACCGAGCAGCACAAGTTCGACCCGTCGGTGCCGGGCAACGCCCGCAAGTTGGAGGCGGTCCGCGACCTGGCGAAGCTGGCCGAGGAGGCGGGCCTGACGCTGCCGCACCTCGCGCTCGGCTTCGTGCTGGCGCACCCCGCGGTGACGTCGGTGATCATCGGCCCGCGCACGATGGACCAGCTGGAGAGCCTGCTCACCGGCGCGGACGTCGAGCTGAGCGAGGACGTGCTGGACCGCATCGACGAGATCGTCCCGCCGGGGACGGACCTCAACCCGGCGGACAGCTACTACGTGCCGCCGGCCCTGGCGGACAGGTCGCTGCGCCGCCGCTAGGAGCACGACACCGGGGTGACGGTTTGCCCGTCATCCCGGTGCCGACGCTCGCGAATCGGTCGAGAACTGGCAGAATCGGACATGTTTCCGCCGGTCCGCCCGTGTCGAACCGGCGATCCTGGGTACTCCGTCGTGCTTGGGTCGTCCTGCGTTCGAGGAGCTCGGAGATCATGCGAGAGACATTCCACAGCCAGCTGGCCGGCCTCCGGGACCAGCTGGCCGACATGTGCGCGGTGGCCGCCGGGGCGATGCGGTCGGCCGCCGCGGCTGTGCGGTCAGGAGACGTGGACCTGGCCGGCCGGGTGCTGGCCGAGGACGTCGAGCTGGACCGGGCCCGCGACCGGTGCGAGGACGAGGCGCAGCAGCTGCTGGTGTTGCAGGCGCCGGTCGCCCGGGACCTGCGGCTGGTGCTCACCGCGTTGTACTGCACCAACAAGATCGAGCGGATGGGTGACCTCGCCGCGCACATCGCCGAGCACGTGCGGCTCGCCCACCCGGCACCCGCGGTCCCGGCCGAGCTGGCCGGCGCGTTCGCGGAGCTGGGCCGGATCGCGGCGGAGATGGCCGACCGGCTGGTCGAGCTGATCCGGCACCCGGACGCGTGCGGCTACGCCGAGCTCGACCAGACCGACCAGCAGGTCGACGCGCTGCACTCCGGCGTGATGGCCGCGATCACCGACCCGGGCTGGCCGCACGGCGTCCCGTCGGCGATGTCGCTCGCGCTGCTGGTCCGGTACTACGAGCGCTTCGCCGACCAGGCCGTCTCGGTGGCCAAGCGCCTCGACTTCGCGGTGACGGGCGCCATCCCGG
>NZ_DASWSJ010000404.1:0-25137 GCF_036402745.1 Actinophytocola sp.
CCGGCGTCGAGCAGCAGGGGGACGAGGCTCCGGCCGACATTGCCGGTCGCGCCGGTCACCACAACGGTTGGCTGAGACATGCCACGAGGCTAGAACCTCTACTTTGCTGTAGGTCAAATCGGCGAAACCGCAGGTTGTGACCCATTTCGCAGGTTTGTCCACATGGTGAGATTCGCACTGGGTTCACTCCTTTAGTGGAAGAGATTCACCGGGAGCGGAGTTAGATCGTCATTGGCGGCCTGGCCGGGCCGCCCCACGCACGCTCATCGCCGGGAGTACCCATGTCCACAACCGAAACGCGGCGGCCACGATCGCGCCGCAACACCGTGTTCGGCCTCGCTGTGCTCGCCGGCCTCGTGCTCGGCGCGCTGCTGGGCTTCGTCGCCAAGCAGGCCGAGGTGTCCTGGCTCGCCACGACGCTGTCGCGGATCGGCGAGATCTTCGTCAGCCTGGTCCAGTTCACGGTCATCCCGCTGGTCTTCACCGCGATCGTCGTCGGCATCACGAGCCTGCACCGGCTCGGCGGTGCCCGGACGGCGGCCCGGCTGGGCGGCAAGACGCTGCTGTGGTTCGCGATCACGTCGCTCATCGCGGTGCTCATCGGCATCGCCATCGGCACGATCGGCAACCTGGGCAGCGGGGTCAGCGTCAAGCCGTCCGAGGCCGCGGTGGCCAACATCGCCGAGCGGACCCAGGGTGACTGGTGGTCGTTCATCCAGTCGATCGTCCCCACCAACGTGTTCACCGCGTTCTCCGAGGGACAGGTGCTGCAGGTGGTGTTCCTGGCGCTGCTGGTCGGCGCCGCCGCCTACGCGCTCGGCGACCGCGCCCAGGTGTTCGTCAGCTTCAACCGGGCCGCGTTCGACATCATCCAGAAGGTGCTCGGCTGGATCATCTGGCTCGCCCCGATCGGCGTGCTGGGCCTGCTGGGCAACGCGTTCGCCAGCTACGGCAACGAGTTCTTCGCGCCGCTCATCTCGCTGATCGTCGCGGTCTACCTCGGTTGCGCGATCGTGCTGTTCGTCGTCTACCCCATCCTGCTGCGGTTCGTCGGCCGGGTGAGCCCGCTGACGTTCTTCCGCAAGTCGTGGACCGCGCTGCAGTTCGCGTTCGTGTCGCAGTCCTCCGGCGCGACGCTACCGCTGTCGCGCCAGGCCGCGGTGAACCTCGGCGTGCCGCGCGGCTACGCCAGCTTCGCCGTCCCGCTGGGCACGACGACCAAGATGGACGGTTGCGCCGCGGTGTTCCCGGCCATCACGGCCATCTTCATCGCCAACATGTTCGGCATCTCGCTGGGCTTCGGCGACTACCTGCTGATCGTGCTCGTGGCCGTGTTCGGCTCGCTCGCCACCGCGGGCACCACCGGCTGGTTCACGATGCTGACGCTCACCCTGGCCGCGGTGAACCTGCCGGCCGAGGTGATCGCCACCGGCGTCGCGATCGTGTTCGCCATCAACCCGATCCTGGACATGATGCGCACGGCGACCAACGTGGCCGGCCAGATCACCGTGCCGATCCTGGTCGCGCGGAGCTCCGGCATCCTCGACGACGAGGCACTGCACGATCACAACGACGTGCCCCTGCTCGACGACGACTCCGCCGTCGACGCCGCGGACGAGCCGGCCGAGGCCGAGTCCGGCAAGGTCCCGGCCAACGCCTGAGCCGTTTGTCCTGCCGTCAGATCGGGTACTCCCAGGTCACGAGCGCCAGAAAGGGGTGTGTGATGCCGCAGACATGGAACAACAAGCGCGAACGGCAGTACGAGCACATCAAGGACAGCGCCGAGGACCGCGGCGCGAGCACGGGGCGGGCCAAGGAGATCGCGGCCAGGACGGTGAACAAGAACCGGGCGCAGTCCGGTGAGTCCCGGACGGCGAGCAAGACCTCGACCAAGGATGTGTCGCCACAACACCGTGGCGGGAAGCGTTCCGGGAACCGACAGGGACCGGGCGGCCCGACCAGGGACCAGCTCTACAACGAGGCCCGCAAGAAGAACATCCGCGGGCGGTCGACGATGACCAAGAAGGAACTGCAGAAGGCCCTCGGCCGGTAACCACCCGGCCCGTGTCCATCAAGGACACCACGACGACCACCGGTCCGCCGGTGGTCGTCGTGGTTCAGGACGCTCGTTCGAGCACGGCGAAGTTCAGCTGACCTTCGTCATCCTGTTGCACATCAAGCACTTTGTCGGACAGATAGTCTGCAGCCTGTTCCTCGAGGAACACGTGCGCACCGGTGTCCGCGGTGACCACCTGGTCTCCTTCGACCGGTGCCGGCGCAACGGTGAGCGCGAGCGCGGCCTGTGAGTCGGCCTCGTTGCGCATGGCGAACCGCAGTCCACCGTTGTCGTCGATGCCACCTTGTGCGGTCAGCGCCGTGATCGCCTCGGCTGCCGCTTCCGTAACCGCCAACATGTTGGCTCCCTTTCCTTCGACGGCGTGCGCCTTCCACCGTAAGGGGAGTGGGCCTCGCGCGCAGATGGACCCCCGCCCGAAGTTGACCCGAGTCGGTAAAGTGGCCGGTCACAGTAGGTTTGCGAACTCAAGATTGTGGGTAGCCGGGCATAATGAGCGTGGGAAGCGGCGACGGCCGTCCTGACGAGATCGAACTGCGACTAGGCGCCGAACTCACGAACCTACCGATCATCCGGTCCCTGACCTCGAGCATCGCGATGCGCGCGGACTTCGACCTCGACGCGATCGCGGATCTGAAGCTGGCGGTGGACGAGGCGAGCTCCACGCTCATCACGCGGGCCGGCGCCGGCGCCATCCTGGGATGCCGGTTCAGCGTGAGCAAGGACGAGATCCGGTTCGCGGTCAGCATCCCGTCCGCCAACGACGCCAAGCCAAGCAACGACACGTTCGGCTGGCGGGTGCTCACCACGCTCACCGACCACGCCGACAGCCGGGTCGAACGCGACGCCGGTCCCGGCGGTCAGCACCTCGTGCACATCGAACTGGCCAAGCGTCGGGCGGACGGTCCGGCGTGACGGCGCAGAGTTCGCACGCCAAGAACCGGGACAACCCGGACACCGGCTACGAACATCTGACGCCGATGTTCGAGGAGATGGCGTCGCTCGACGAGGAGGATCCCCGCCGCACGAAGCTACGCAACGAGCTGGTGACCGGGCATCTCCCGCTGGCCGAGCACATCGCGGCACGGTTCTCCAACCGTGGGGTGCCTCGCGAGGACCTGGTGCAGGTGGCGACGCTGGGCCTCATCAACGCGGTAGACCGTTTCCAACCCGACCGCGGCACCGACTTCCTGTCGTTCGCCGTCCCCACGGTGATGGGCGAGGTCCGCCGCCACTTCAGGGACGCCAGCTGGTCGATGCACGTCCCCCGGCGCCTGAAGGAGCTGAACCTGGCGATCAATGCCGCCAGTGCCGAGCTCTCCCAGCGCCTGGGGCGTGCTCCGACACCCAGCGAGCTCGCCCGCCACCTCGATCTCAGTCCCGAACAGGTCTACGAGGGCCTCGAGGCAGGAAACGCCTACCACTCGATGTCCCTGGACGAGGCGTTGTCCCCGGACGCCGACTCGGACTCGCTCGGCGAGACGCTGGGCGAGCACGACACGGCACTGGACGGGGTCGAGGACTACGAGTCGCTGCGGCCGTTGATCGAACGGTTGCCGGAGCGGGAGCGGACGATCCTCACGTTGCGGTTCTTCCGGCACATGACCCAGACCCAGATCGCGGACCGGATCGGGATCTCGCAGATGCACGTCTCGCGGCTGTTGGCGCGGACGCTGGAACAGTTGCGCCAAGGCATGCTGGGTGACGAAGAGGACTGACGTCTGGGTCCGCTCGCCCGCTCGCTCGCCTCCTCCTTTCGCGCTCGGGTGGGCCGGGTCCACCGGACCTGGACCGGCCACTGTCGCCTGCTCGACCGGAAGCACCAGCCCGACTGTCCACACAGGAGCACCATGAGGGGCTGGGCCGGCCGGCGTGCACCCTAAGGCCGCGATGCTCACTGTAAAGTCCCCGGATTTGGCTCTCGAGCTGGGTTCTGGCCAGCGGCCCGTCCACCAACCCAACCGAACCCGCCCACCCCACCGAAACCCACAAACCAAGCTCAGGCGAGGGCACACCCCTCCCCCGGCGGCCCCGGCCCGGAGAGACCAGAACCAGAAGACGAATCACCGAGAAGGCGTCCGGGACCTCCCCGCAGCCCCCTCCGCCGCTGCCCGCTCCTCCGCAGCCGCCTGCTCGGCCGCCCGAGCCCCCTCGACAACCCCGCGCGACTGCTTCTCCACCAGACTCGACCGCAGCGCCGTCAGGAGATCGGCCGCCCCGACCTCCTGCTTCTCGATGGTCGGCTGCACCAGCTCGTTGCCCTCGATCTTGGCCTGTACCAACGCCTGGAGTGCCTCGCGGTACTGGTCCGTGTACCTGTTCGGCGAGAACTTCTCGCTCAGTGCGTCAATGAGCACCGTGGCCTCGCGCAGCTCGCTGCCCTTGATCTCGACATCCTGGTGCAGGAACGGGAAGTCCGGCGTGCGGATCTCGTCCGGCCACAGCATGGTCTCGAGCACGATCACCTGGTCGCGGATGCGTAACACGCCCAGCGACTCGCGGGCTCGGATGGCCACCTTGACGACGGCCACCCGGCCGGACTGCTGGAGCGCCTCCGAAAACAAGACATACGGCTTGGTGCCGGCGGGTTCGGGCTCGAGGTGGTAGCTGCGCGCGAAGTAGATCGGGTCGATCTCGGCCAACGGCGCGAACGCCTGGACGTCGATGGCCCGGCTGGTGGGCAGGGGTAACTTCGCGAAGTCCTCGTCGGTGAGCACTACCGTCTCGCCACCAGGCATGACGTAGCCGCGGGCCATCTCCTCACCGCTGACGGTCTTGCCGTCGACCTCGCACACCTTGCGGTGCCGGACCCGTCCTCCATCGCTCAGGTGCACCTGGTGCAGGCCCGTCGACTGCTCCTCCGTGGCCCCGTACGCCCGCACCGGAATGGTGGCCGCACCGATCCTGATGGTGCCGTTCCAGACGCTTCGCATGTGTCCTCCCCGTTCGACTACACCTGCAGGCTATCTGGGATTGCGTGCAGGTCACAGCCCCAAACGGGTGGACTATTCGAACAGGTGTTCACTGTGCGCGAGGGCGCCGGCAGCGTGTCCCGTGGCGCGGGCCGCGGCGCGCAGAACCTCCGCCAGCGCGGTCCGGTCGGCGGCCGGGACCGAGTCGAGCTGGCCGGCCAGGCGGGAGAGGGTGGCGGCGATGTGCCGCTGTCCGGAGACGAGCTGGCCGAGGACCTGTGCGAGGTCGTCCGGCGGGTGCGGATCCGCGGCGAGCTCGGCGGCGCAGGACTCGAGGTGCGCGGTGAGCACGGTGGCCGGGAGGATCAGCTCTCGGTCCGCCACCTCGCACCGCCCTCCAGCTCGGGGACGGGATCATGGTGCCACCCGCAACCCGCCAACCAGGGGCGACACACCGTCACGGCTTGCGCTTGTGAACCCCGACGAGCGTCGGCAGGCGCACGTGGTTGGCGTGGTCCTCGGCCGCCGCGGTGAGCTCGGCCAGGAAACCGTCACCGTTGGCCTGCGTGGTGATGCCGAAGCGGATCGCCGCGGGGAGAGCGCTCGTGTACGAGCCGCGGAGGAAGCCGATCGTGTCCGCGAGGGGTGCCAGTACGCCCGACACGTCGGTGCCGTCGGGGACGCCGACGCCGGCATCGACGAAGTGCTGGGGCAGGTGCAGGCCACACCGGGGATCGCCGCCGGTCTGCTCGAAGACGCCGTCCATCACCCGGCCGAACTCGTCCCAGCCGGGCAGCCGGGGCCACGAGTCCATGCCGGCCGTGTCGTAGTCCTGCACGACGAGCACACCCCCGGACGCGACCGAGCTCCACAGCTTGCGCAGCAGCGCCACCGGGTCGGCCAGGTGCATGAGCACGAGCCGCACGTACACGACGTCGAACTCGGGCAGGTCCAGCTCGTGCACGTTGCCCTCGACGAACTCGACCCGCGCGCCGGCCGTTGCCCGCAGGATCTCGACGGCCTCCCGCCCGATAGCCCCGTCGACGTCCACGCCGGTGACCGACCCCGTCCCGCCGACCCGCTCGGCCAGCAGGCGCATGACCTCGCCGGGCCCGCAGCCGACGTCGAGGCACGCCATCCCGGGCGCCACGCCGACCTGGTCGAGCAGCCGCGTGGTGGCCGGCTCCCACAGCTTCGACTGGGTCCGCAGCCGGCGGTACTCATCCGATGTGCGGGCCAGGACATAGGACGGCGTGGCGGTCATGGCACGCGAACCTAGCGCGACGCGGTCACCGCGCGGGAGGCACGTCGGCCGGGTCGGCGTAAGCACGCATCCGCACCACCTGGCCGTCCTCGACGGTGAACACGTCGGCCACCGTGGCCGCGTGCGGGGTGCCGTCGGCCAGCTCGCCCTCGACGTGGTGCACCACCACGATGTCCGCGCCGCGCCTGCTGGCCGTGGGCGACGACCGCAGGCTCGACCACGACGCGTGGGACGCCCGCAGGTACTCGGCCACCGCGGCCGGGCCGACCCGGCGCCCGCCCATGGGGAACTCGTCCGGCTCGACCCACTCGACGTCCGGGTGCAGTGGCGCCACCGCCGCGTCGATGTCGCCGCGCGCGAACGCGGCGTAGGAGGCGAGCACCAGCTCGAGCTCGGGGTCGGAAATTCGGTCCACGGCGACACCCCTCGCTGACAGGATCCGGTCATGGACATCTTCTTGGAGACCGAGCGCCTGGTGCTACGCCGGTTCGCCGAGAGCGATCTGGATCTCCTGGTCGAGCTCGACAGCGACCCCGAGGTCATGCGCCACCTCACCGGCCGGCCGACGAAGCGCGAGCGGATCGCGCAGAAGGTCCTGCCCGCCATCCTCGCCGGCTACGAGCGCGGCCTCGGCACCTTCGCGGCGCACGCCAAGCCGGGCCTGGAGTTCCTCGGCTGGCTCGAGCTGCGGCCCGACGACGGGCGGCCGGCGCAGGTCGAGCTCGGCTACCGGCTGCGGAAGTCCGCCTGGGGCAGCGGATACGCGACCGAGGGCGCGCGGGCGCTGGTCGAGTACGCGTTCACGAGGACCGCGACGACCAAGATCCACGCCGAGACCATGGCGGTCAACTCGGCTTCGCGCCGGGTGATGGAGAAGGTCGGCCTGCGCTACGAGTCGACGTTCCACGAGGACTGGAAGCACCCGCTGCCTGGTGCCGAACACGGCGACGTGCGGTACACGCTCGGCCGCGCGGAGTGGTATGCCGCAAGTCAGCGCAAGAACTTGCAAGACTTGTCGTAGACTTGCGGACATGGCGCAAAGACGGCTGTCCGAAGTGGCTCAGAAGGTTGGTGTCAGCGAGGCGACCGTGAGCCGGGTGCTCAACGGTAAACCCGGGGTCTCCGAGGCGACCCGGCAGGCCGTGCTCACCGCGCTGGACGTGCTCGGCTACGAGCGACCGACCCAGCTGCGCGGCGAGCGGGCCCGGCTGGTCGGCCTGGTCCTCCCCGAGCTGCAGAACCCGATCTTCCCGATGCTTGCCGACGTCGTCGGCAGCGGGCTGGCCCAGCAGGGCTTCACCCCCGTGCTCTGCACCTGCACCGGCGGCGTGTCCGAGCCGGACTACGTCGAGCTGCTGCTCGCCCAGCAGGTGTCCGGCGTCGTCTTCGCCGGCGGCAGCCACGCCGAGGCCGACGCGCCGCATGAGCACCACTACCAGCTGGCCCGGCGCAAGCTGCCGGTCGTGCTGGTCAACGCCTCGATCGACCTCGACTGCCCGGTGGTCTCCTGCGACGACGCGGTCGCCGTCGAGCAGGCGTTCGGCCACCTCGTCGCGCTCGGCCACCAGCGGATCGGCATCGTCCTCGGCCCGCGCGACCACATCCCGTCGCAACGCAAGCTGGTCGCGTTCCGCGCGTGCGCCAAGCGCATCGGGCTCACCATCGACGAGCACACCATGGGCCACACGATGTTCTCGGTCGAGGGCGGCCAGGCGGTCGGCACCCGGCTGGTGCAGAACGGCATCACCGGCCTCATCTGCGCGAGCGACCCGCTGGCACTCGGGGTGATCCGCGCGGTGCGCCGGCTGGGCCTGCGCACCCCGGAGGACGTCTCGGTGATCGGCTACGACGACTCAACCCTCATGACCTGCACCGACCCGCCGCTCACCACGGTCCGCCAGCCCATCGAGGCCATGGGCCGGGCCGCGGTCGAGCTGCTCTCCAACCAGATCGCGGGCATCGAGGTGTCCATCGAGGAGCTGCTCTTCGAGCCCGAGCTGGTGGTCCGCGCCTCCGCCGCCCCGGCCAGGACGAGGCGCCCCACGCTGGCCTGACCCGCACGACCCAGGCGCCCCGGCGAACCGCCGCCGGGGCGCCTACCCGCATGCCCGAAGATCGCGATGACGGCTCGGCGACAGCTGTGTACCAGGTGGGAGTCGAATTTTTTCAAAACTCTGTCGGAGTATTGCGGGCAAACCGTCGCTAGTCCTATGGTGTGGGTCACAGAATTTCGCCCGGTCCCCCACGCAAGGGTTAATCGACGATGAGCACACCCATCCAGCGCAGATCCTTAGCCCTGGTGTTGGCGGCCGGCCTCGGCCTCGCTGCCACCGCCTGCGGCACCTCGGCCGACAGTGGCGGCTCCGGCGGTGGCGGCAAGGTCGCCATCACGGTCAACGGCCAGCCTCCGAAGACCCAGCCGTTCGAACGCAAGATCTTCGACCAGGACGTCGCGGCGTTCGAGAAGGACCACCCGGACATCGACATCCAGCCCCGCGAGGGGTTCATGGACCCCAAGACGTTCAACTCCAAGCTCGCCGGCGGTCAGCTGGAGGACGTGTTCTACGTCTACCTGACCGACCCGGCCAACCTGATCGCCCGCCACCAGGCAGCGGACATCACCAACTACGTCAAGGACGTCCCGCACTACGACGAGCTCCAGCCGGAGCTGAAGAAGATCTTCACCGACGACAACAACAAGGTCTACGGCCTGCCGACGGCGAACTACTCGATGGGCCTGCTCTACAACCGCAAGCTGTTCAGCCAGGCCGGCCTGGACCCGAACACGCCGCCGACCACGTGGGACGAGGTCCGCACGGCCGCGAAGAAGATCACCGCGCTGGGCAAGAACACCATCGGGCTCGCCGAGCTGTCGAAGAACAACCAGGGCGGCTGGCACTTCGCCACCTGGATGTACTCGATGGGCGGCCAGGTCGCCAAGAAGGACGGCAGCAAGTGGGTCGCGGACTTCAACAACGACAAGGGTCGTGAGGTCGCCAAGACCCTGCACGACATGCGCTGGACGGACAACACCATGGGGCAGAAGCAGCTCCTGGTGTTCGAGGACGCGCAGCGGATGTTCGGCGCCGGCCAGCTCGGCATGTTCGTCGGCGCCCCGGACAACATCCCGCCGCTGGTCAACCAGTTCAAGGGCGACTACGCCGACTACGGTCTGGCGGCACTGCCCGGCGGCAACGGCACGCTGATCGGCGGCGAGGGCTACATGCTCAACCCCAAGGCCACCCCGGAGAAGATCAAGGCCGGGCTGACCTGGATCCAGTGGAAGTACCTCAACCCGGACCGCATGGAGTCCACCCTCAAGAGCTACGCCGACCAGGGCCAGCCGATCGGCCTGCCCACCGCACCGCCGAACGCGGCCGCCGACGTGTGGGTCGGCGCGCTGGCCGACACGCAGAAGTCGCTGCGGGAGAAGTACGCGACGGTGCCGGTGGAGAACTACAAGCCGTTCGTGGACGGGCTCACCGAGCTGAAGAAGAACATCGAGCCGCCCAACGCCCAGCAGGTCTACGCCGCGCTGGACAACGTGATGCAGGGCGTGCTGACCAACAAGGACGCCAACATCGACCAACTGCTCTCCGCGGCCGAGACGAAGGTCAACACCGCGCTGTCACAGGTCAAGTGACCGAACGATGAGCTGACCCGGCCGGGAGCGCGTTTACCCTTCCCCGCTCCCGGCCGGGTCCCCCACTGGAGGGGTCGATGTCAACCACAGCAAGCCCGGAGGTGCTCGCGCCACCCGCGTTGCGTCCCACCGGCACCCCCGGCGGCTCGACCGTCGGGCGGCTCCGGCGCAAGATCGCCGACAACCTCACCGCGTACGGGTTCCTGTGCGCCGCGCTCGTCGTCTTCGCGCTGTTCTCCTGGTATCCGATCATCCGCGGCGTCCTGCTGAGCTTCCAGCAGGTCAACTTCGTCACCGACCCGGTCTGGGTCGGCTGGCAGAACTTCGAGACGCTGTTCGCGGACCCGCTGTTCCTCGTCGCCTGGCGCAACACCCTGCTGTTCACCGGCCTCGCGCTGATCATCGGCTTCGCCATCCCGTTCGCGGTGGCGATCGTGCTGAACGAGCTGCGGCACGTCAAGGCGTACTTCCGGATGGTGGTCTACCTCCCGGTCATGCTGCCCCCGGTCGTCGTCGCGATCCTCTGGAAGTGGTTCTACGACCCGGGTCCAGGCCTGTTCAACAGCGTGCTCCGGTTCTTCGGCCTGCCCGAGCTGGCCTGGCTGAACGCCGCGGACACCTCCATGCTGTCGCTGGTCATCGTGGCCACGTGGGCGTCGATGGGCTCGGCCACGCTGATCTACCTCGCCGCGCTGCAGACCATCCCCGGCGAGCTGTACGAGGCCGCGGAGCTCGACGGCGCGAACCTGTGGCAGCGGCTGCGGCACATCACGATCCCGCAGACCCGGTTCGTGCTGCTGATCATGATGCTGATGCAGATCGTGGCCACCATGCAGGTGTTCACCGAGCCCTACATCATGACCGGCGGCGGCCCGGAGGACTCGACGGTCACCGTGCTGCTGCTGCTCTACCGCTACGCGTTCGTCTACAACGACTTCGGCACGGCCAGCGCGATGAGCCTGCTGCTGTTCGTGCTGCTCGGCGGGTTCTCCGCCCTCTACCTGCGGCTCACCAGGACCAGGAGCTGACGGATGGCCACCACGATCACGCCGGTGCCCGTGCCGGCGAAACGAGCGCGGAAGTCCGGCGCGGACCGTCCGGCCAGGACACTGCTGTCGCCGTGGACGCTGAAGCGAACCCGCGGCAAGGTCGGCTACTGGCTCGTCTTCGTGCTGGTGTTCGCGCTGTTCACCGCCGCGTTCGTCGTCCCGCTGGTGTGGATGCTGCTGGGCGCGATGAAGTCCGCGCCGGAGCTGGCCCGGACGCCGCCGACGCTGCTGCCCGACCACTTCAACGTGACGACGTACAAGGAAGCCTGGGACTTCATGGAGCTCGCCGGGTACTTCCGCAACACGGTGATCGTGGCGGCCGGCGCGTGGCTGCTGCAGCTCGCGGTGTGCGTGCCCGCCGCGTACGCGCTGTCCAAGCTGCGTCCGGTGCTCGGCAAGTGGGTCCTCGCGCTGATGCTGGCCACGCTGATGCTGCCGGCCTCCGCGCTGCTCGTGCCGACCTACCTGACGATCACCGAGGTGCCGATCGTCCACGTCAACCTGATCAACTCGCCGGCCGCGATCTGGCTGCCGGCCGCGGCCAACGCGTTCAACATCTACCTGCTGAAGCGGTTCTTCGACCAGATCCCCACCGAATTGCTCGACGCCGCGCGCATCGACGGCGCGGGCAGCGTCACCACGATGGTGCGCATCGTGCTGCCGCTGTCCCGGCCGATCCTCGCGGTGGTGTCGATCTTCGCGATCGTGGCCGCATGGAAGGACTTCATCTGGCCGCTGCTGGTCCTGCAGGACCCGAACATCCAGACCCTCAGCGTGGCGCTGCAGCGCTTCGAGCCGGACACCCCGATCAACCTGATGCTCGCCGGCCTGGTGCTGGCCAGCATCCCGATGGTCGTGGCGTTCCTGGTGTTCCAACGGCAGATCCTCGCCGGCCTGACCGCCGGCAGTCTCAAGGGGTGAGTGATCGCAGTGGTTCTCGACAGGCAGGAGTCCGCGGTGGATATGACTGTGAGACAGCAGGATGTCACGTCGACGTGGTGGCGCGGCGCGGCGATCTACCAGGTGTACATCCGCAGCTTCGCCGACGGTGACGGCGACGGCACCGGCGACCTCGCCGGCGTCCGCGCCAAGCTGGCATACCTGGCCGATCTCGGCGTCGACGCGATCTGGTTCAACCCGTGGTACCCGTCCCCGATGGACGACGGCGGCTACGACGTGTCGAACTACCGCGACATCGAGCCGGCGTTCGGCTCGCTCGCCGAGGCCGAGAAGCTGATCGAGGAAGCGCACAACCTCGGCATCAAGATCATCATCGACATCGTGCCGAACCACTGCTCGGACGTGCACCCGTGGTTCGCCGCGGCACTCGCCGCCGGCCCGGACTCGTTGGAGCGCGAGCGGTTCTGGTTCCGCCGCGGCCGCGGCGAGCACGGCGAGCTGCCGCCGAACAACTGGCAGTCCCGCTTCGGCGGCTCGGCGTGGACCCGGGTGACCGAGCCGGACGGCACCCCTGGCGAGTGGTTCCTGCACCTGTACTCGTCCCGCCAGCCGGACCTGAACTGGACCAACCCCGAGGTGCACGAGGAGTTCGAGGACATCCTGCGGTTCTGGTTCAACCGCGGCGTGGACGGGTTCCGCATCGACGTGGCCGACGGGCTGGTGAAGGCCGACGGGCTGCCCGACGTCGCGGACCCGGCGGTCGGCCCGTTCCCGTACTCCGACCTCGACGGCGTGCACGAGATCTACCGGACGTGGCGGCGGATCGCGGACAGCTACCCGGACAAGCGGGTGTTCGTCGGCGAGATGTGGCTGCCCGACCCGCTGCGGTTCGCGATGTACCTGCGGCCGGACGAGCTGCACTCGGCGTTCAACTTCGACTTCCTGTCCTGCCCGTGGGACGCCGGCCGGCTGCGCGAGGTGATCACCGCGACGCTGTCCGCGCACGCGCCGGTGGACGCGCCGGCCACCTGGGTGCTGTCCAACCACGACGTCACCCGGCACGTCACCCGCTACGGCCGCACGGACACGTCGTTCTCCTTCGCCGACCGCCAGCACCTCGCGCCGACCGACCCGGTGCTGGGCACCCGGCGGGCCCGCGCGGCCGCCCTGCTGACGATGGCGTTGCCCGGCGGGGTCTACGTCTACCAGGGCGAGGAGCTCGGTCTGTCCGAAGTGGAGGATCTGCCGGACGAGGTGCGGGAGGACCCGGTGTTCAAGCGGACGGCCGGCGCGGACATCGGCCGGGACGGCTGCCGGGTGCCGCTGCCGTGGTCGGGTGACGCCGCGCCGTACGGGTTCAACGCCACCGGCACCGACCCGTGGCTGCCGCAGCCCTCCGGGTGGTCCGGGTTCACCGTCGAGGCGCAGACCGACGACCCGGGCTCGATGCTCGAGCTGTACCGGCGGGCGTTGCACCTGCGGGCCGAGCACCCCGCCCTGGGCGACGGGCCGATGGACTGGCTCGAGGGCCAGCCGGCCGGGGTCCTGGCGTTCACCCGGTCCGACGGGTTCGCGTGCGTGGTGAACCTGTCGGCCGACCCGGTCGCGCTGCCGGCGCACCTGGAGGTGCTGCTGTCGAGCCAGCCGGTGGACAAGACCATCCCGCCGGACACGACGGTCTGGCTGCGGACGGCGTAGCGGTGAGCTGACGGTGGCCTCCGGTCCGTGGGGGCCGGAGGCCACCGCTGTCACCAGGCCACCGGGCCCTCGTCGGCGAAGAAGCCCGCGGTCGGGCCGTCCGCGCCGACCGTGGCCAGCCGCACGGCGATCGCCGCGCCCTCGGCGGCGGTGCGCGTGCCCGCGAAGTTGTTCAGGTCCGTCGCCGTGTAGCCGGGGCACACGGCGTTCACCAGGATCCCGTTCTTCCGCAGGTGCTTCGCGTACTGCGCGGTGACCGCGTTCAGCGCCGTCTTCGACACCGGGTACCCCAGCATCGCGGGCATGTCCGCCAGGTACCCGCCGTCCGGCGCGGTCATGTCGGCCAGCGAGCCGACGCTGCTCGACACGTTCACGATCCGGCCGGCCGGCGAGCGCCGCAGCAGCGGCAGCATCGCGTCGGTCACCGCCATCACGCCGAACACGTTCACGTCGAACACCCGGCGCACCTCGGCGAGCCCGCCGGCGCCCGCCTCCTGGGACAGGTCGCCGGTGATGCCGGCGTTGTTCACCAGGATGTCGAGGCGGCCGAACCGCGACTCGACCTCCGCGGCCGCCGCGGCGATGGTGGCGGGGTCGGTCACGTCCAGCGCGATCCCCGACACGGAAGCACCCGAGGCACCCAGCTTCGCCACGGCGTCCTCGCGCCGGGTGGCGTCCCGGGCACCCAGCAGCACGGTCACGCCCTGGGCCGCGAGCTGCTCCGCGATCGCGAACCCGATCCCCTTGTTCGCCCCGGTCACCAGGGCGATCTTCGTCTCCGTCATGCCTCCAGCCCACCAGCGGCCGCGCGAAAACGCCAAGACCGGTTGGGTCGCAACCGATACCCTGACGGTATGGAATCGCGAGAGCTGGCCTACTTCGTCGCCGTCGCGGAGGAGCTCAACTTCAGCCGGGCGGCCGCGCGGCTCGGCATCGCGCAGCCGCCGCTGTCGCGGGCCGTCCAGCAGCTCGAGCGCCGGCTCGGCGTCACGCTGCTCGAGCGCACCAGCCGCCAGGTGTCGCTCACCACGGCCGGCGAGGTGCTGCTGCACGAGGGCCGCAAGGCACTCACCACGCTCGAGTCCGCCGAGCGCCGGACCAAGCGCGCCGGCCGGGTCGACCCGCGGCTCGTGCTGGTGATGAAGCCGGGCGGCGACGCCGGGCTGCTCGAGCGGATCCTCGCCCGCTATGCCGCGCACCCCGAGGCCGTCGAGGTCGAGGTGATGATCTGCGGCATCGGCGAGCAGGAGGCCTTCCTCCGCGACGGCACCGCGGACCTGGCGATGCTCCGCCTCCCCCACGACGACGCGACCGGCTTCGCCACCGAGGAGCTGCTCACCGAGCGCGAGGTGGTGGTCCTGCGCCGCGACCACCGGCTCGCCGGCCGCAGCTCGGTCCGGATGGCCGACCTCGCCGACGAGATCTTCCCCCGCTGGACCGACGACTGCCCCGCCGGCGGCCCGGTCATCCGCGACACCGGCCAGGTCACCCAGCTCATCGCGCTCGGCCGCACGATCGCCGTGCTCCCCGAGTCCGTCACCCTGCACCTGCGCCGCGACCTCGTGGCCGTCCCGGTCCTCGACGGCCACCTGACGACCCTGCTCATCGCCTGGTCCGAGGAGAGCCGCTCCCGCCCGCTGGCCGCGTTCGTCCGCACCGCCGCCGAGGTGGCGGCCGGCACCCACATCGCCGAGGTAGGCGCCTGAACCACGGCCCCCGTCACCCGCCGCACCTACACCGCGGCGCGGGTCGGCACCCCGGTCAGCCGGCGCACGGCGGCCGCCGGGTCGCGACCCAGCAAGGACAGCGGGCCGAGCACGCAGCCGGTGAAGCCCATCCCCGCCGCCCGCTCCACGTCGCCGCGGTGCTGGACCTCGCTCTCCATCACCACCGGCACGCCGGCCGGGACCAGGGCACGCAGCCACAGCGAGTCGTGGGTGAGGCCGATCAGCGAGGCACCCGCGTCGAGCGCGCGCTCGACGTCCTCCTCGTCGACGGTCGAGACGAGACAGTCCAGGCCAAGGCCCTCCGCGACCGCGAGGATGTCCGCGAGCTCCGCGTGGTCGAGCGCCCGCACCAGCACCAGCACGGCGTCCGCGCCAGCCGCGTAGGCCATGTCGACCTGCCGGACGTCGACCACGACGTCGGCGAACAGCACCGGGACGTCCACCGCGCCGGCCACCCGGCGGACCAGCTCCGGCCCGCCGCCGAGAACCAGCTCGTCGGCCGGGACCGACACCGCGGCCGCGCCGCCGAACTCGTAGGCCAGCGCCAGCGCGACCGTGCCGGCCTCCGCGACGATGCCGACCTCGCGCCCGTTCACGGCCGCGGTGAACCGGCCGGGTCGCAGCGGCCGGTGCCGCTGCACCGGCGGCGCCGACGGCCCTTCCGGCAACGTCCACAGCTCGCGCTTGAGCGCGATGATCCCGTCGAGGTCCATGGCTCAGAGACCGAAGCGCTCGGGCGAGACGGTGACGTGGAAGTCCACCCCGGGGCGCAGCTGGCTGCGCGCGGCCAGCCGGGCGGCCAGGTTCGCGGCCGTGCCGGGCGGCACCGGGGACCGCAGGACCACGAGCGAGCCGCGGTGCAGCACCGCGCCGACCGTGTCGGCGGCCCACTCGACGTAACGCAGGTCGGTGACGCCGTCGGCGCCGACCGGGGCCGGCACGCAGATGACGTAGGCGTCGAGGCCGGCGAGCCGGCTCGGGTCCCAGGTCGGCTCGAACCACGCCGCGGCGGCCTCCAGCGCGCTGGGCGGGATCTCGGGCAGGTACGACTCGCCGGCCAGCAGCGCGGCGATCTTGGCCCGGTCGGTGTCGAGGCCGGTGGTCAGCACACCGGCGTCGGCCAGCGACAGGGCTAGCGGCAGGCCGGTGAACCCCAGCCCGACCACGCCCACGGTGGCCACCTCGGTGCGGACCTGCTCACTGAACGTCGCCGTCATCGCGCCTCCTCGTGCCGTCCTCGTCCAAGGGTCGACACGAGTGCTCGAATCCCGCTCGAGCATCGCTCGCGATGGGTTGACGAATCGTCAGGCAGGCCCCATGACCAGCAGGGTGCTGCTGGCCGTCGCGATGACCTTGCCGTCGGGCGACCGGACGTCGGCCTCGGCGAAGGCCAGCCGGCGGCCCGGCTTCACGACCCAGCCGTGGGCGGTGAGCTTGCCGGTGTCCGCGTGCACCGGGCGCAGGTAGGACACCTTGATCTCGGCCGAGGTGTAGCCGACGCCGGCCGGCAGGGTGGTGTGCACCGCGCAGCCCGCCACCGAGTCCAGCAGGGTGCACACCAGTCCGCCGTGCACGACCCCGGTGGGGTTGTAGACCGACTCGTCCGGCACGCAGGAGAACACGACGTCGCCCTGCTCGACCGTCTCCGGCTGGAAGGACATCAGCCCGCCGATCGGGGGCGCCGGCAGGTCACCCCGCAGCACGGCGCGGAGATAGTCCAACCCGGACATCTCCGCGCCCGCCTTGGCCGCCGCCAGTGGGTCGTACCAGGTGACGGTCTTGCTGCGGGGCTCCCCCCACGAAGCGTTCATGCGGCACACCCTAGCAGCTGAGTCCAGAAATCAGACTCAGAATCCGGCCGTGATCCGGGTGAACTCCCAGTCCGGCTGGTCGATGCCGCTGCACGTGGACGTGACACCGCCACCCGGGCAGCCGCGGTCGCGGTTCACCGCCCAGAACGCGAGCCGGCCGAGGCCGACGCCGGAGGCCCAGTCCCGCAGCCGGGTCCAGGTGTCGAGCGAGGTCAGCTCCTGCTGGTCGGACAGCCCGTTCATGCCGGAGATGCCCAGGTGCCCGTACGCCTCGGCATCCGACCACCCGAACGTCGACACCAGCTTGGCCTTCAGGCCCTCGGCCGCGCCGACCGTGTCGGTGTAGATGTCCGAGCTGCCGAAGTCGAACGGCATGATCGTGAACACGTCGATGTTCGCGCCCAGCGCCTTGGCCTGGTCGACCAGCCGGTTGCCGTAGTAGTTCGGGCCGGTCGTGCCGGTGCCGAACGTGACGATGGTGCGCAGCCCCGGGTTGTTCGCCTTGACGATCCGCAGCGCGGTGAGGATGCGGTCCTGCACGGTCTCGTTCTCGAACTCGTCGGTGTTCTCGATGTCGATGTCGATCGCCGACAGCCCGTACGCGTCGATCACCTGCTGGTAGGCCCCGGCCAACGCCTCCGGGGACGAGCAGTTCGGGCCGAGCTTGTTGCCGCTCCAGCCACCGAAGGACGGCACGATGTCGCCGCCGGCCGCCTTGATCTCGTTGATCGCCTGCTCGTCGACGCCGCCGGTGAGCGGGCGCGCGGAGTCCCACGCCGGCGAGCAGCCGCCGCCGGACAACACGAAGGCCATGGTGAACGACCGGATCCCGGTGTCCCGCATGACCGCTGCCGGCGACGGCGGATCGCCCCAGCCGAGGAACAGATAGGGCGCCGCCGGTGACCCGGCGCGTTCGTCCGCCGACGACGCACCCCCAGGCAGCATCGCGGCGGCCGCCGCGACCACGGACAGGACAGCTAGAACCGAACCTCTGCGCATGCGCGTACTCCCTCGTCAACCGAGCGCGGGCCCCGACCTACGCCATACAAACCGAACCGATGGCACGCTCCGCTACTCGCCGTCTTCCCTCCTCTCGTGCTCGGCGCCGGCGCGCCTGCGCGCGCTCGTCGGTCCGGACGGCGAAACGCTCCGGCGCTCCCGCTCACAGGAGCGCCGGCATCGCGTGACGATGCCGGCGCTCAGTGTGGTCTAGACCATCACGAGGGGTCAAGATCCGTTCGTAGGGAGTGCCTCAGTCCCCCGCGGGGGCGAGCTCGGGCACGGGCTCGAACTCCTTGATCGCGTCGATGGACACCGGGCCCATCGCGGCGTTGGCCTCGCGCTCCACCATCACCTCGACGAGCACCGGCAGCGACCGCGCCTCGGACTCGGCCGACGCCCAGGCGAGCGCGTCGCGGATGTCGCCGGGCTGCTCGACCCGCCGCGCCGGGCAGCCGAACGCCTCCATCAGCTTCACGTGGTCGATGCCTCCCTCGCCGTAGTGCAGGTCGACCGCGAAGTTCATGTCGTACGGGAGCTCCGCCTGCCGGATCAGCCCGAGGTACTCGTTGTTGACCATGACGATCACGAACGGGATCTTGTACTGCGCGGCGACCGCGATCTCCTCCATGAGGAACTGGAAGGAGTAGTCGCCGGCGACCGCGACCACCTGCCGCTCCGGGAACGCGCACTTGACGCCCATCGCGGCCGGCACCTCCCAGCCCAGCGGCCCGGCCTGGCCGCACACGAGGTAGCGGCGCGGCAGGAACGTGTGCTGGAACTGGCCGGACCAGATCTGGTACAGCCCGATCGCGGTGACGAACGTGGTGTCCGGCCCGAAGAACTCGTTGAGCTCCCGGTACACCCGCGGCGGCTTGATCGGCACGTCGTCGAAGTCGTCGCGCCGGGGCAGCGTCGCGCGCAGCTCGCTCACCCGCTCCGGCCACGCGCCCGGCCGCGGCCCGGCACCCAGCGACCGCGCGCGGTCGGTGAGCGCGGCCAGCGTCGGCCGGGCGTGGCCGACCACGCCGAGGTCCGGCTCGAACACCTTGCCGAGCTGCGTCGGCTCGATGTCGACGTGGATGAACTTGCGCCCCTTCGTGTACACCGACAGGTCGCCGGTGTGCCGGTCGCCGAACCGGGCGCCGACCGCCAGCACGAGGTCGGACTCGAGGAATGCCTGGTTGCCCCACCGAGTCTGGGTCTGCAGGCCCGCCAGGCCGGCGAACAGCTCGTGGTCCTCCGGGAAGGACCCCTTGCCCATCAGCGTCACCTGGACCGGGACGTTGAGCTCCTCGGCCAGCTCGCGCAGCTCGTCGGTGGCGTCGGCGATGATCACGCCGCCGCCGGCCAGGATCAGCGGCCGCTCGGCGCCGAGCAGCAGGTCGACCGCGGCCCGGACCCGGGCCGGGTGCGGCTCCGGCACGTCGATCGGCAGCGGCGCGTCGATCTCCGGGTCGTAGTTGCACAGCCCGCGCTGCACGTCGAGCGGGAGGTCGATGAGCACCGGACCGGGCCGCCCCGACCGGGCGATCCGGAACGCCTCCCGGAACACCCACGGCGCCTGGCCGGGCTCCTTCAGCTGCACCGCCCACTTCGTGACGGGCTTGGCGATCTCGACGATGTCGACCGCCTGGAAGGCCTCCTGGTGCAGCTTCGCCCTCGGCGCCTGGCCGGTGATGCAGATCATCGGGATGGAGTCGGCGAGTGCCGTGTACAGCCCGGTGATCATGTTGGTTCCGGCAGGACCGGAGGTGCCGATACACACCCCGACCTTGCCGGTGACTCGGGACCAGCCGTCCGCGGCGTGCGTGCCACCCTCCTCGTGCCGCACGGTGATGTGCTTGATGCCGCTGTTCCGCATCGCCGCGTACAGCGGCAGGATCGCGGCGCCGGGGATGCCGAACACGGTGTCGACGCCCTCGGACTCCATGACCGCGACCGCGGCCTCCATGCAAGGAATGCTGTTCACCTGGTCAGTCCCCTTTGCCAGCGGTGTTCTCTGCCACCTTGAGCAGAGCGGAGTGATCGAGTGAGCCGTATCCCTGGGCCCGCGCGGCCGCGACCAGCTGCGCGACGAGCCCGCCGACCGGCAGGGCCACGTCGGCCTCCCGCGCGGCGTCGAGCACGATGCCCATGTCCTTGTGGTGCAGGTCGATCCGGAAGCCGGGCGCGAACTCCCTGGCCACCATGGACTTCCGCTTGAGCTCCAGGATCCGGCTGCCGGCCAGCCCCCCGGCGAGCACGTCGAGCCCGAGCCCGGCGTCCACACCGGACGCCTCGAGCAGCACGATCGCCTCGGCGACCAGCGCGTACGTGCCGCCGACCACGAGCTGGTTGGCGGCCTTGACGGTCTGCCCGGCACCGGCCGGTCCTACGTGGACGATCGTCTTGCCGAGCGGGGCGAACACCGGGGCCGCCGCCGCGAAGTCCTCCTCGGCGCCGCCGACCATGATCGACAGCACGCCGTCGATCGCGCCCTTCTCCCCGCCGGAGACCGGGGCGTCGAGGATCCGCAGCCCCTTCTCCCCGCCCTCGGCGGCGATCCGGCGCGAGGTCTGCGGCCGGATGCTCGACATGTCGACGTAGAGCAGCCCCGGCTTGGCCGAGTCGAGCACGCCACCCGCGCCGAACGCGACGGCCTCGACCTGCGGGAAGTTGGGCAGCATCGTGACGACGACGTCCGCGTCCGCCGTGGCCTGCGCGATGCTGTCGGCCGGCTGGCCGCCCTCGGCCACGAGGCGTTCCACTGAGGCCGGCTGCACGTCGTACCCGATGACGTCGAACCCGGCCCTCAACAGGTTCGACGCCATCGGGCCGCCCATGATGCCCAGCCCGATGAACCCGACGGTGGTCTTGCCACTGGTCACGGCATGTCCTCCAACCATCCGAAGCTGTCCGCGCTGGGCCCGACGGGCTTGTACTCCAGGCCGACCGGCCCGTCGTACGGGCTCGCGGCGAGAAGGGTGAGCAGCTCGGCGTAGTCCAGCTCGCCGGTGCCCGGCTGGCCACGGCCGGGCACGTCGGCAATCTGGACGTGGCCGAACCGCCCGGCACTGCTCGCGATCAGCGCGGGCAGGTCCTCACCCATCCGGGCCAGGTGGTAGAAGTCGGCGAGGAACGCCGTGCCCGGCACCTGGTCCACCACCTCGAGCGCGGCTTTCGAGGAGGTCAGCGGGTAACGCGTGTTCTCGTGGGAGTTGAGCGCCTCGATCACCACCGTGGCACCGATGGGCCTGGCCGCAGTCACCGCCAGGGCCAGGTTCTCGAGCGCCAGGTCGTGCTCGGTGTCGTCGGACGTGTTGCCGTACAAGGCGTTCAGCACGCGACACCCCATGCGCTCCGCGAACCCGACGGTCACGTCGATGTTGTCGCGGAAGCGCCGGCTGGTCGACCGCGACGACAGCAGGCCGCGGTCGCCGCTCGGCATGTGGCCGGCGTCGAAGTTGAGCCCGACCAGGCTCACCCCCGCGTCGTCGAGCGCGCCGGCCAGCGCGTCGAGCTCGCTGTCGGCCGGTACGGGCCCGTCGAACGGCCACCACATCTCGACCGCGTCGAACCCGCACGCGGCCGCGGCGGCCGGGCGTTGGAGCAGGGGGAGCTCGGTGAACAGGATGGACAGGTTGACGTCGTAACGAAGGGCTGTCACGTGGTTCTCCTCAGGCGACGGTTTGGACCAGGCTCTGCCTGGCGAGCTCGGCGGTCTCCGAGGGAGTTTTGCCGACCTTCACCCCCGCCGCTTCCAGGGCTTCCTTCTTCGCCTGCGCGGTGCCCGACGAGCCGGACACGATCGCGCCCGCGTGGCCCATCGTCTTGCCCTCCGGCGCGGTGAAGCCGGCGACGTAGCCGACGACCGGCTTCGACACGTGCTCGGCGATGTAGGCCGCCGCGCGCTCCTCGGCGTCGCCGCCGATCTCGCCGATCATCACGATCAGCTCGGTCTGCGGGTCGGCCTCGAACGCCGCCAGGGCGTCGATGTGCGTGGTGCCGATGACCGGGTCACCGCCGATGCCCACCGCCGAGGAGAAGCCGATGTCACGCAGCTCGTACATCAGCTGGTAGGTCAGCGTCCCGGACTTGGAGACCAGACCGATCCGGCCCGGTCCCGTGATGTCCGCGGGAATGATG
Source organism: Actinophytocola sp. (assembly GCF_036402745.1). Lineage (GTDB taxonomy): Bacteria > Actinomycetota > Actinomycetes > Mycobacteriales > Pseudonocardiaceae > Actinophytocola. Next base: position 22,206 of record NZ_DASWSJ010000404.1, read on the forward strand.
CCCGCGTTCGACTTGCCGGGGCTGATCACGCCCGGGCAGTTCGGACCGATTATGCGAGTTCTGTTGCCGGTGGCGCAAGCGTGTGCCCAGAACACCGCCGTGTCGTGCACGGGGATGCCCTCGGTGATCACCACGCACAGGCCGATGCCCGCGTCGATCGCCTCGACCACCGCGCTCTTGGCGAACCTCGGCGGCACGAACACGACCGTGGTGTCCGCCCCGGTCGAGCTCATCGCGTCGCCGACCGAGTCGAACACCGGCAGCTGGTGGCCGCCGATCTCGACGGTCTGGCCGCCCTTGCCGGGGGTCACGCCGCCGACGACGTCGCTACCCGCGGCGAGCATGCGCGCGGTGTGCTTGCGCCCCTCGGCGCCGGTCATGCCTTGGACGATGATCCTGGAGTCCTCGGTGAGGAAGATGGCCACAGTTCACTCCTATGTGACGGCGAGCTCGACCGCGCGGCGGGCCGCCGCGTCCATGGTGTCCACCTGGGACAGTCCGGGCAGGGCGGCGTCGGTGAGGATCTGCCGGCCGAGCGCCGCGTTGTTGCCGTCGAGCCGGACGACGATCGGCTTGTCGACCGTGCCCAGCAGCTCGAAGGCCTGCACGATGCCGTTCGCCACCGCGTCGCAGGCGGTGATGCCGCCGAAGACGTTGACGAAGACGCTGCGCACGTCCGGGTCGGACAGGATGATGCCCAGCCCGTTGGCCATGACCTCGGCCGACGCACCGCCGCCGATGTCGAGGAAGTTGGCGGGCTTGGTCCCGCTGCCCTCCCCCGCGTACGCCACGACGTCCAAAGTGGACATCACCAGCCCCGCGCCGTTGCCGATGATGCCGACCTCGCCGTCGAGCTTGACGTAGTTGAGGTCCTTCTCCTTGGCCGCCGCCTCGAGCGGGTCCTCGGCGGCCGTGTCGACGAGGTCCGCGTGCTCCGGGTGGCGGAAGCCGGCGTTCTCGTCGAGGGTGACCTTGCCGTCGAGCGCGAGGATGTCGTCCCCCGGGTCGCGGACGAGCGGGTTCACCTCGACGAGCGTCGCGTCCTCGGCGACGAAGGTCTCCCAGAGCTTGACGATCACCTCGGCGGCACGTTCCCGCACCGGCTCCGGGAAGATCGCCGCGATCTCCCTGGCCTTGGCCAGATCGACGCCCGCGATGGGATCGATCGGCACCTTGGCCAGCGCGTCCGGGCGCTCGACGGCGAGCTGCTCGATCTCCATGCCGCCCTCGGCCGACGCCATCGCGAGGAACGTGCGGTTGGTGCGGTCGAGGAGGAAGGAGAAGTAGAACTCCTCGGCGATCCGCGAGGCCGGGGTCACGAGGACGCGGCGCACGGTGTGCCCCTTGATGTCCAGGCCCAGGATGGCCTCGGCCTTCGCCCGCGCGTCCTCCCGGCCGTCGGCCAGCTTCACCCCGCCGGCCTTGCCGCGGCCGCCGACCTTCACCTGCGCCTTGATCACCACCGGCACGCCGAACTCGGCGGCCGCGTCGGCGGCGGCCTCGACGTCCTCGACCACTAGCTGACCTGGTCCGACCGGCACTCCGTGCTTCGCGAACAGGTCTTTTGCCTGGTACTCGTACAGGTCCACGCGCCCGACCCTCCAATTCTGGGGCTGTGACCGGGGCCATATGTTGTTGTAGACTGTATGCAGTATGGAACCACTTGTCCAGGGAACAGGGACCGGAGGCCAGTGATGAGGACCTCAGCCGCACCCCCACCCACAGCCGCGACCGCAGCCGGCCCGGCCTCGCCGGCCGGTGAGACGCTCGACTTCCTCGGGCGGCGTTATCTCGTCGGGCCGAGCGCGGAGGGGCTGCTCGGCCGGCGGAGGGAGTGGATGCTGTGGCTGCCGTGGGCGGCCATGGCGGCGATCGGCATCCTGCAGTACGGGTTCGGCTCGCTGGTCCCCGCGCTGGTCGAGCGCGGCTGGGCGCCGGTCGACGTCTTCTGGCTCCTCGCCCTCTGGACGGTCTTCCAGGCCGGCGCCGGGTTCCCCATCGCGTTCCTGCGTGAGCGCGGCCGGATCGGGCCGCGCACCGCGATGATCGCCGGGGCCGTGCTGATCGCACTCGGCCCGCTCTCGCTGGCGCACGGTTCGGCGCTCGTCGCCCTCATCGGCTACTCGGTGCTCAGCGGCACGGGCGCCGGCCTGGTCTATGCCACCTGCTCGTCGACCGTGGCCAAGTGGTACCCCGAACGCACCGCGGCGAAGGTCAGCGTGGCGACGGGCGCGTTCGCCTACGGCTCGGTGCCCTTCGCGATCGCGTTCCTGTTCACCTCGTCCGGCGGGCCGCTGGTTCCGCTGCTCGACGTGACCGCGGTGGTCATCTTCCTCGTGGTGCTGGGCGCCGGGGCCGTGCTGCGTGACCCGCCCGCGCACTGGTGGCCGCCGGAGGTCGACCCGCGCTCCTGGGCGCTGTCCCGGCAGAGTCCCGTGAGCGCCGTGCGCCAGTATTCGCCGCGGGAGGCCATGCGGACCGGCGTGGCGCCGCTGATGTACCTGATCCTCTTCTGTGCCAGCGCCGTCTCGCTGTTCGACATCACGTTCCTGGCCGTGCTCGGCGCTCGCATGTCCGTCGCGCTGGTGGTCGTCGCCGTGTGCACCGGGCTGCTCCTGGGGACCAACGGGGCCGGCCGGGCGCTCGCCATCCGGGTGTCCTCGCGTCTCGGACGTACCCGGACGCTGGGGTGGGTGCTCGCGGTGCTCGGGTTGGGGCAGCTGTGTCTGGCCAGCGCCGCGACCAACGGATCCGTCACGATCCTCTTGCTCGCCTCCTTGCTGGCCGGTGTCGGGGGCGGCGCGTTCTACCCGTTGTTCGCGAGCCTGGTGCGGGAGTTCTTCGGGGACCAGAGTGCTGGGGCCCGGCAGACCCACGCCGCCGTCTACAGCGCCAAGGCGTTCGGTGGCGTGTTGGGGGTGGGGCTCGCCGC
>NZ_DASWSJ010000405.1:0-4591 GCF_036402745.1 Actinophytocola sp.
TCGCGCTGCGCCTGGGAATCGACACGGTCACGGTGACGCGGGCGCTCGCACCGGTCGCGCCGCGCGTCGCGGTCGGTGGACTGCCCGTCCTGCTGCGCGAGGGTGCGATCGATCCGCAGGTCGACTCGGCCGGCAACGCGGGCTTTCGCGGCGTGAACCCGCGCACCGCGATCGCGGTCGCCGACGCGGGGCGTCGTCTGCTGCTCGTGACGGTCGACGGACGGCAGCCGGGACGCAGCGTCGGCATCTCGCTCCGCGATCTCGCCGCGCTCCTGCAATCGCTCGGCGCGCGCGACGCCATCAACCTCGACGGCGGCGGCTCGACGACGATGGTCGCGAACGGCCGGGTGGTCAACAAGCCGTCCGACGCCGCCGGTCAGCGGCCGGTGGGCGACGCCATCCTGGTCCTGCCCTAGCCTGCGATCGTGGACGTCGACGAGCTGATCGCGCTGGACCGGGCGCACGTCTGGCACCCCTACGGCCCGATGCCCGGCACCGCGGACCCCCTCGTGGTCGACAGCGCCGAGGGGGTCCGGCTGAGGCTGAAGGACGGTCGCGAGCTCGTCGACGGCATGTCCTCGTGGTGGGCGGCCATCCACGGCTACCGGCACCCGGTCCTCGACGAGGCCCTCACCTCGCAGGCCGGCCGGATGAGCCACGTCATGTTCGGCGGACTCACCCACGAGCCCGCCGTGACGCTGGCAACCAAGCTCGTCGAGATCACCCCCGAGCCGCTCCAGCACGTGTTCCTCTGCGACTCCGGCTCGGTGTCGGTCGAGGTCGCGGTCAAGATGTGCCTGCAGTTCTGGCGCTCCGCCGGCCGCCCGGAGAAGCGCCGCCTGATGACCTGGCGCGGTGGCTACCACGGCGACACCTTCCACCCGATGAGCGTCTGTGACCCCGAGGGCGGCATGCACAGCCTGTGGCGCGGCGTCCTGCCCGACCAGGTTTTCGCCTCGCCCCCGCCGAAGGAGCTGGACCACGACTACGTGGCGCACCTGGCCGAGCTGATCGAGACCCACGCCGACGAGCTGGCCGCGGTGATCGTCGAGCCCGTCGTGCAGGGCGCCGGCGGCATGCGCTTCCACGACCCGCGCTACCTGCACGTCCTCCGTGAGCTCACCCTGGCCCACGACGTCCTGCTGGTCTTCGACGAGATCGCCACCGGCTTCGGCCGCACCGGCGAGCTGTTCGCCGCCGACCACGCCTCGGTCAGCCCGGACGTCATGTGCGTCGGCAAGGCGCTCACCGGCGGATACCTCACGATGGCCGCCGCGCTGTGCACCGCCGAGGTCGCCGACGGGATCTCCCGCGGCGCCGTCCCGGTCCTCGCGCACGGGCCGACGTTCATGGGCAACCCGCTGTCCTCGGCCGTCGCCAACGCCTCGATCGACCTGCTGCTGAGCCAGGACTGGCGGGGCACGGTCAAGCGCATCGAGAACGAGCTGCGCGAGGGCCTCGAGCCGGCGGCGGCGCTGCCCGGTGTGCGGGAGGTCCGGGTACTCGGCGCGATCGGCGTGGTCCAGCTGGACCACGAGGTGGACCTGGCGGCCGCCACCCGGGCCGCGGTCGAGCAGGGCGCGTGGCTGCGTCCGTTCCGCGACCTGATCTACACGATGCCGCCCTACATCAGCGACTCACGCGACCTGGCCACGATCACCGGCGCCGTGACGGCCGCCGTGAAGGCCGCCTGACTGTCCACACCGGACTATCTACATCGGACCCGGTCGGCGCCGCGCGGGCGCCGGTAGCCGGTGAGCGTGCCGGCCAGCTCGACGTTGGTCGGCTCCACGAGCACGGTCCCGTCGGGCGCCACGAGCACCGGGATGTTGGGGCGCCCGCCGGCGATCAGCGCCGCCCGCGCCCGCTCGGCGTCGTTCGTGGTGTCGATCATCGAGAACGGGACGTTGTGCCTGGTCAGCCACTCCTTGGCACGCCGGCAGTCGGCACACCAGCCAGCGCCGAAGAGCCACACGCAGTCGGGTTGCTCGCCGGTCAGCGCCGCCACCGTGGCGCGACCATCCCCATGCGCCGTCACGATCACGCGTAGACCTTACCCAGCCGGGGTCTGGAAGCGCTTACGGCAAACGGGTGGGATTCTCCGTTTCGGGTATTCCCGCGAGGAACGGTGCCGGGGACCACCTGCGGTTGTGGCGGTCGGGTGGGTCTAGCCTGACGCTCCGTGAGTGTCATCGTGCTCACGGGCACCGGAACCGGAGTCGGGAAGACCGTGGTCACCGCGGCCATCGCGGCCCTCGCGCTGGCCGGCCGGCGCAGCGTGGCCGTGCTCAAGCCGGCGCAGACCGGGGTCGGCCCCGACGAGCCGGGCGATCTGGCGGAGGTCGGCCGGCTGGTCGGCGAGGACGTCACCACCTGGGAGCTCGGCCGCTTCCCCGACCCGCTCGCGCCCAACACCGCCGCGCGCCGCGCCGGCCTGCCCGTGGTCACCCCGGCGCAGGCGGCCGCCGCCGCGATCGAGCTCTCCCGCGGCCACGACCAGGTGCTCGTCGAGGGTGCGGGCGGCCTGCTCGTGCGGTTCGACGACAACGGCGGCACGCTCGCCGACGTCGCCTGGTCGATCGGCGCCCCGGTGCTGATCGTCGCGGACGCCGGTCTGGGCACGCTCAACGCGACCGCGCTCACCGCGGAGGCCCTGCGCCGCCGGGGGATCGCGTGCGCGGGCGTGGTGGTCGGCTCGTGGCCGGCCGAGCCCGACCTGGCCGCCCGCTGCAACCTCGACGACCTCCCGACCGCCGCCGACGCCCCGCTGGTCGGCGCGATCCCGGCGAACGCGGCCGCGCTGGACCGGGCCGAGTTCCTCGCCGTCGCCCGCCGCTCTCTCGCCCCCGAGCTGGGTGGCGAGTTCGACGCGAACGGGTTCGCCGCCGAGTACGCGGCGTGAGCACGGCGGGCTCGTGGACCGCTCGCGCGTGAGATACATCGCGTCCGATCCGCGGTGTCGTGCGGCAGACTGGCTCGGACTGCCCATGATCCAGCGAGGAGGCCCCAGTGACCGCAGCTGCCGAACGGACCAAGGCTGACCGCACGCCTGGCGACCCGCTCGCGGTGGCCCGGGAGCAGGTGCTGGAGCGCGGCGAAGGGCTCGACGAGGCGCAGATCCTCGAGATGCTCCGGCTGCCCGAGGACCGGATTCCCGAGCTGCTCGCGCTCGCGCACGAGGTGCGGATGCGTTGGTGCGGCCCGGAGGTCGAGGTCGAGGGCATCGTGAGCCTCAAGACCGGCGGCTGCCCCGAGGACTGCCACTTCTGCTCGCAGTCCGGCCAGTTCCCCTCGCCCGTGCGCTCGGCGTGGCTCGACATCCCCGGCCTGGTCAAGGCCGCCCGCGAGACCGCGGCCACCGGCGCCAGCGAGTTCTGCATCGTCGCCGCCGTGCGGGGCCCGGACAAGCGCCTGCTGTCCCAGGTCCGCGACGGCGTGCAGGCCATCCGCGAGGACGGCAACGACATCCAGATCGCCTGCTCGCTGGGCATGCTCACCCAGGCGCAGGTCGACGAGCTCGTCGAGATGGGCGTGCACCGCTACAACCACAACCTCGAGACCGCCCGGTCGCACTTCCCGAGCGTGGTCACCACCCATTCGTGGGAGGAGCGCTGGGAGACGCTGAAGATGGTCGGCGAGGCGGGCATGGAGGTCTGCTGCGGCGGCATCATCGGCATGGGGGAGACGGTCGAGCAGCGCGCGGAGTTCGCCGCGCAGCTCGGCGAGCTCGACCCCGACGAGGTGCCGATGAACTTCCTCATCCCGCAGCCCGGCACGCCGTACGAGAACTTCGAGATCGTCGACGGCAAGGACGCGCTGCGCACCATCGGCGCGTTCCGGCTGGCGCTGCCGCGCACGATCCTGCGCTTCGCCGGCGGCCGCGAGCTGACCCTCGGCGACCTCGGCGCGGAGCAGGGCATGCTGGGCGGCATCAACGCGATCATCGTCGGCAACTACCTCACCAACCTCGGCCGCCCGGCCCAGCAGGACCTCGACATGCTGGCCGAGCTGAAGATGCCGATCAAGGCGCTGAGCGAGACCCTCTGATGTTCCGTGCGCGGGAGCGCCGGAGCGTTCGCCGTCTGGACGCGTGAGCGGGAGCGCCGGAGCGTTCGCCGTCTGGACTGACGAGCGCGCGCAGGCGCGTCAGCGCCGAGCACGGGAGGAGGGAAGACGGCGAGTAGCGGAGGAGCGGAGCGAACCATTCAGCACAGTGAGCGGGAGCGACGGAGCGTTCGCCGTCTGGACGTAGGAGAAGCGCAGGCGCGCCAGCGCCGAGCATCGCACGGAGGAAGACGGCGAGTAGCGGAGAAGCGAAGCGAACAATCCAACACAGCGAGCGCTGGAGCGTTCGCCATCGCACGGAGGAAGACGGCGAGTAGCGCAGGAATGGAGCGAACCATCGAATACTGCGTTCACTGCGGCAAACCACCGTCGGAGGGCGAGCACACCCGGTGCACGGGTGTGATCGGGGCGCTCGACCCGCCCCGGTTCTGTCCCGAGTGCGCTCGCCGGATGGTGGTTCAGGTGACCCCATCCGGGTGGTCCGCGCGCTGCAGCCGGCACGGAGACCGCACGTCCTCGAACGCTC
>NZ_DASWSJ010000406.1:0-13246 GCF_036402745.1 Actinophytocola sp.
ACCAGCCGCCGGTCGGTCCGGGACGCCTCGACGACCCCGTCGCGGGCCACGCCCACGCTGTGCCCGCCCAGCCGCACGAGCAGCAGGCCGACCCGGCGCGGCACCAGCAGGTGCGCGACCAGCGGCTCGATCGCGAGCCCGGCGACCTCTCCGGGGTCGGCGAGCGGCGGGTACGGCACCGCGCACGTCGCGGTTGCCCCGTCGGCCGCGGCCACGAGCACCTCGGCCGGCGCCCGGACGGTGCGGGCCACTCCCCCGTGCCGCCCGGCGAACCGGTCGTACCAGCCGGCCACCCGCTCCGGCTCGACCTCGACCGCGCGCCCGCCGCCCGCGACCGCCCTCGCCCTGCTCACCCGCCGACCGTACGCGGCCGCCCCGGTGGCCACTCGCGACTGCCCCAAAGGGCGCCCGCCGGACATACCGAAACCGGCGGATTTCCCAACACTTGGGAGCAACGACCCACCCGCCACGAGAGGTAGTCCACAATGGCCGGCCCGAAGATCAAGCAGCTGTTCTTCCAGACCGAAGGCGAGGGCTTCGCCCACGAGCACGGCGAGGCCAACTCCGCCGAGAAGGTGTACGTCTACCTGGAGCTCGAGAACGACGACTTCAACGAGACCGGCCCGTTCGGCGTCACCTTCACCGCGGGCGGCACCGTCCAGAGCGGCCAGTCCCACCAGAGCATGCAGGGCAACACCACCGACGAGGAGTGGTTCACCTGCGGCCCGCTGCACGCGGGCCACCACGAGCTCAAGATCACCCTCGAGCCCGAGGCCAGCGGCCACGAGTGGGACGAGCCCACCGTCGAGGGCAGTCTCTGGGTCAACGTCGTCCAGGCCCGCGCCAGCGCGATCCCCGACGACTCCGAGCACAGCCGCGACTGGGCGCTGGTGAACATCCTCGTCAACGCCGACAACTTCCTCGAGAAGCCGCTGACCGGTGCCCGCTTCTACGCCCGCATCGTCGACACCGACGGCAAGACCGCCGCGCACGACGGCGAGGTCGACGACGGCATCCTGTCCATCCCGCAGGTGTGGGCGCCGAAGAAGGACGCGACGATCAAGCTCTACGTGGACGCCCTGTACGGCAACGAGTACATGCGCCTGGAGGGCTCCGGCGACTTCAACGTCTCCGGCGAGGCGGTGAAGTTCAAGGCCGTGCAAGGGTTCCAGGACATCACGGTGAGCGCCAAGGACGAGCAGACCGCCGCGCACAAGGCCGGCGCCAAGGGCTCGGCGGGCCTCGACTGGAAGATCATCAAGGTCGGCGGCGAGATCTCCACAGAGGACAGTGACAGCCACACCACCGGCCGCACCGAGCAGTGGACCGTCCGCGTGCCACGGGACAACCTCAAGCTCACCCAGCTGGTCTGACGGGGCGAGGAAAGCGGCCGCCGCCGGCGCGAGGCACCGGCGGCGGCCGAATCGTCGGTCAGGACGTCACGGCGTGACGAACCCGTTGATGTGCAGCGAGACCGCCCGGATCGTGCCGGTGTCGGCACCCGCCAGGTCGAACGCGCTGAACTTCCAGTTCCCGTCCGCCGGGCCACGCAGCCCGGTGAACGGCTGGGTCGCCCGCCAGGTGCCGGTGTACGGCGCCTGGGACGTGGTCACCGACGAGAACGGCGCCGCGGCGCCGTCGGCGAACACGACCTGGCACAGGTTGTTCCCACTGCCGCCGTTGCGGCTGAACACCGTCGCGGTGGCGCCGGACGGCGAGGTGAGCGTGCCGACCAGGTCACTGACGTAGGTGTGGTCCAGCCCGACCGTGGTCGAACCCGTCGCGGTGCTACAGGTCTGACCGTCGATCGAGAACGTCACCTTCGACGCCGAGCCGATGCCGGTGACCGGGATCTGGACGGTCGCACCGACGGTGCTGTTGTCCGGGATCGCGACCGCTGGGCCGGTGTAGGCGAAGTCCACAGTGGTCGGTGACGGTTCGCCGATCTCGACCGGGAAGCCGGCCGTCGTCGGCGAGTAGGCACCGGCGAAGGTGACCCTCGTGTTCAGCACCACCGGCACACCCACCGGGTGCGAGGCCGGCACCGACAACGTGAACGACTTGACCGTCGTCGCGCCCTTGTCGATCGCGCCGTAGGACTGCGCCCGCGGCGTGATGGTCACGCCGGCGGTCGGGCTCGTCAGCACGACACTGGTGGACACGGCCGTGGCGTCGCCGTTGTTGGTCACCGGCAACGACACCGTGGCGGTGTCACCCGGGTGGATGTACTGACCGCCGTCGTTCGCGGTGACCTTCGGCGACTGGGCCTGGGCCAGCGGCTGGGGGCTCGCCCCGGTGTACTCCAGCACCTTGTCGGCCAGGACCACACCGTGCCCGCTGCGCCCGTCGAAGCCCGGCGCCTGGATGTCGACCGCGGAGTTGACCAGGGCCTCCCGCACCTCTGCCGGGTCGATGCCGGGGTTTCCGGACAGGACCAGGCCGGCGATCGCCGCCGCGTGCGGGGCGGCCGCCGAGGTGCCGAAGAACGGGTCGAACCCGTCCACGCTGGTGCGCACGCCGTCCGCGGCGGTGATGTCCGGCTTCTGCCGGACCTCGCCACCGGTGGCACTGACGTTGCCCGGCGTGATCGGGGTGCCGTCGGCCTCGTAGAAGACCTTCCGCGGCCCGTCGGAGGTGAACCGCTCCAGCGCCGTGTCGGAGCCGTAGGAGTTCGGGAACGGCCCGCTCGGGTTCGGCGGGTCACCCGGCTCCAGGTCGAACGGCTGCGGGTCGGCCGCCGGCGCCGCCGCGACGCTGAACGCGCCCCGGGCCGCCGAGTGGCCGAACGTGACGCCCGGCGTGTTGAACGCCTTCAGCCCGTCCGCGGAGTCGGAGAACCGGCCCCGCAGTGCGGACAGCGACAGGTAGCGGTCCGCGCCGGAGAACTTCACGATCGCCAGGCGCAGGCCGCTGCCGCCGAACCCCGGGGTGTTGACCCGCTCGTAGGCGTCCTGGGTGCCGTTCTGGTAGTCCTGGCTCATCGAGACGACGTTGCCGCGCGCGTCCAGCAGGTACAGGTCGTAGTCGTTGCTGGCGCCGCCGAGCGGGTCCGACCAGTTCAGCAGCACCGGCACGCCCGCGGACGAGGCGTCCGAGATCGGCTCGAAGACCTGCGTGCCGGGCCCCGGGTCGAAGTCGTGCGCGTACCCGGCGAACTTGCCGATCACCTGGCCGGAGTTGACGTAGTCACCCTCCCAGTGCGCGGCGGTGCCGTCGACGGTGTTGCCCTCGTTGCCGGCGGAGGAGAAGTACATGGCGCCGTCGGCGATCACGTCGTTCACGGCCTGGGCGATGATCCAGTCCTGGAACGGGGCTTCCTTGAAGTAGATGATGTCGTCGACGATGATGTCGCAGCCCCGGTCGAAGCGCAGCGCCCGGATGTTGTCGGCGAAGCTGGCGTCACCGTTGAACGCGGTCGCGAAACCGAGTTCCGCGTTGGGTGCCACGTCGTGGATGATCTCCAGCATCGCGGTGCCCTCGTCGCCCGAGCCCGCCTGGGTGGCCAGGACGTCGACGGCCGGCAGCTCACCGCCGGCCTGCGAGGTGGCCAGCGAGTCGACGCCGTCGGACAGGGCACAGATCTTCGCGCCCACGCCGGTGACGCCGATGGTGTCGCGCGCGGTGTCCGCGTTGTGCGCCCGGTCGCCCGCGCTGTCGATCGCGCCGGCCCGGTCGGCCAGCGCCGTCCGGGTGTTCTGCGCGATCCGCGCGTCCTTGGCCTCTTTGGACTCCGGCGCGGCCGGCTTGGCGTGCGGGTTGAGCTGGCGGGCGGTCATGGCGCCGCCGGCCACCTCGATCTTCTTGACGTCCGACCGCGCGGCGAGCGTGCCGAGCGCCGACATCGGCACCTCGGCGCGGACCGTGCCGTACCGAGTGGACACCGACTTGAGCGAGGCGCCCGCGTTGGTGAGCGCCTTGGTGAGGGTGTCGGTGACCGTGCCGCGGATGTCCACCAGGGTCTTGTTGCCGGTGACCTTGACGCCGGTCTGCAGCTGGGGCATGGCGCTGGTGGCCGCCCGGTTGCTCCTGGCCTTCATCTCGACCAGCAGCTTGCTGTCCACTTTGGCTTCGGTCTTGTTGGCGGCCTTCTTGATGTCCTGGAGCGCGCCGATCTGGCGGGCCGCGTTGTCGGTCGCGGCCGAGGCCTTCTGGTCCTCGGACGGCGGCGCGGCAGCCGCCGGGCTCGCCAGCCCGAGGACGGCGAGCAAGCACGTGGCGGTGGTCAACAGAACTCGAGATCTTCGTGATGCGCGTGCAGGTTTACGCACGGATTCCCTCCGCGAAATCCTCGGCCGTGCCCCGACAACACGACAGCCCAGCCGGGTATCCCGGTCGGCCCAAACCTATGGTTCGGTGCTTTCGAACACAGCGGCCATTCGGCTTAACCACACCAGGAGTGCGTTACCAATTGCCGCCTGTTAGCGAACTACAGCACGAAAGCGTCTGACCACGGCTGCGTACTGCGGCCGGACAGCGCGTCCAGGAGCGTCGCGGCCTGACTGTCCGTGAGCGACGCGACGAAATCGATCACTGCCCGTCCCCGGGCCAGCTCCCGGATCCCCGCTTCCCCTTGCGGTGGCTCGCCGACCGCGCCGACCAAAGTGGACATATCAGTCGCGGCGAGCGTGCTGTACTCGTGCTCGGCGAGCGCGACGAGGTCCTGCAGCCTGCGGGGCAGCCGGTCGGACTCGTAGCGGTCGGTGAGCCACTGCTCCAGCGCCTGCACGAGGGAGCCGAGCAGCCGGGCCTGACCGCGTTGGTGCAGCGCGAGATCCGGGCGGCGCAGCACGAACCGCCGGTGCACGAACTTGAGCACCTGCACCTCGTGCCACTGCGCGGGGGCGAGCAGCACGTGCCCGGAGCGGGTGGGCGGGTCGAGCACCACGCCCATGTCGGTGACGAGCCGGACGGTCCAGCCGGCGGAGAACCGGCCGACCGCCTGCTCGGCCTCGACCGAGCCGTCGAACGGGGTGGCGAGCAGGTTGTCGACGAGCTCGGTGCGCACCCGGGAGACCGCGGCGACGAACGCGTCGTCGTCGACGATCCACGAGTCGCGCCGGTGCAGCCGGCGGCGGAGCAGCTCGAGGGAGTAGCCGGGCCGCCGCGCGTGTGCGGTGAGCGTGGCGTCGGGCAGCTCGGCGAGCTCCAGCGCACCGGTGAGCCAGCGGCCCAGCTCGGCGGCGACCGGGGCGTGCTGCAGGACGCCGATGCGGTGGAAGTCCTCGAGGTCGTGGATGGCGTAGGCGATGTCGTCGGCGGTGTCCATGACCGACGCCTCGACCGTCTGCTGCCAGGGCTCGAGCCGGCCGGCGAACGGCTCGCGGGCCTGGATCAGGTCGTCGAGCTCGGTGACGTAGACGGAGAACTTGCTCGACCCGGTCCCCGGCTCGTCGGCGGGCTCGGACGCGCCACGCGGCGGGTCGGGCAGGTGCCGGGGGTGCGGGTCGGGGTGGGTCAGACGGGTCCACGGGTACTTGAGCATCGCGGCCCGCACGGCGGCGGTGAGGTCGAGCCCGACGGCGCTCGGGCCGCCGGTGTCGGTGGTGGTGACGATGCGCAGGCTCTGCGCGTTGCCCTCGAACCCGTCGGGCAGCCCGAAGCGGTGCCGGGCGAGCCGGTCGAGCACCTGCTCGCCGAGGTGGCCGAAGGGCGGGTGGCCGAGGTCGTGCGCGAGCCCCGCGGCCTCGACGACGTCCGGGTCGCAGCCGCCGAGCTGGTCCAGCAGCGGGGCGAGCCTCGGGTCGCCGGTCATCCGCTCGGCGATGGCGCGGCCGACCTGGGCGACCTTGAGGCTGTGCGTGAGCCGGTTGTGCAGCGGGGCCGAGCCGCTGGCGCTGACGACCTGGGTGACCCCGCCGAGCCGGGCGAAGAACGGCGAGGCGACGATGCGGTCGCGGTCCGCGCGGAACGGGCTGGCGGCGAGATCACCGGCCGTGCTGCCCGACCGTCGCGCTTCCCGTCCCTCACCCATGCCCGACGACCCTACTGTGCTGGGATCTTGGCCGTGAGGCCTGATGTCGTGGTGGCCGGCGCGGGGCCGGCGGGATGGGCGGTGGCGCACGCGTGTGCCGCCCGCGGGCTGCGGACGGTGCTGGTGTCGCCCCGGCCGTCGGCCGGCTGGCCGGCGACGTACGGGATGTGGGTGGACGAGGCCGCCTTGCTGCCCGCGGGGGCGGGGTACGTGGTCGCGCGGGCACGGGTGGTGGGCGCTCGGTCGCGATGGCTGGCGCGGGAGTACGCGGTGCTGGACAACGTCTCGGTGCGGGCCGCGTTGGCGCACCCGGAGGTCTCGGTGCTGGCGGGCCGGCTGGTCGACGGCACGGTCCAGCTTGCTGACGGCGGCACGATCGACGCCCCGGCGGTGATCGACGCGACCGGCGCCGCGCGGGCCGGGGCGCCCGAGCCGCCGGACGGTCGCGATGGCGGGCTCGCGAGCGACGACGCGGCAGGCAGCGGCCCGCCGGGCGGTCGCAGTGGCGGGCTCGCGGGCGACGGCGCGACAGGCAGCGGCCCGCCGGACGGTCGCGATAGCGGGCCGGCGAGGGGCCGCGATCGCTCGCCGGCGGGCGGCGGCGGGGTCGCCGGGCGGCGCCCTGGGTGGGTGGAGCAGACCGCGTTCGGGGTGCTGGTGCCGGCCGAGGTGGCGGCGCCGCTGGTCGGGCCGGGTGAGGCGGTGTTCATGGACTGGCGCCAGCCGCTGCCCGGTCCCGCGACGTTCCTCTACGCCGTCCCGCTGCCGGACGGCCGGGTGCTGCTGGAGGAGACCTCGCTGGCCCGCCGCCCCGGTCTGCCGTTCGCCGACCTGCGCGAGCGCCTGCTGGCCCGCCTGGCCACGCATGGCATCGACCCCGGCGACGCCGAGGTGGAACGCGTCCGCTTCCCCGTAGACCCGGGCCCACCAGCGAAAACACGCGGCTCACGCGCGCCCGCGGGGTGCCCGGCCCCCACCCGTTCCCGGGGGGCGCCCCTGATGCCAGTCTATCGGTCCGCACCGACGGAGCCAGGGGTCGCGCGGGGGCTGTGGACAACTTCGGGGCGCGAATGGAGAGTTGTGCCGTTCGGCGCGGCTGCGGGGATCGGGCATCCGGCCACCGGGTACAGCGTCGCGGACTCGTTGCGGTTGGCGCCGCTCGTCGCCGATGCTCTCGTCGAGGGTGGGCCCCCGGCGGCTCGGCGGGCGGTCTGGTCGTGGCGGGCGCGGGCGGTGCACCGGCTGCGGCGGGCCGGGCTGCATGCGCTCCTCGCGCTCGGGCCCGCGCAGACGCAGGAGTTCTTCGACCTGTTCTTCGGGCTGCCCGCGGACCAGCAACGCGCCTACCTGTCCGGCCGGGAGGACCTCGCCGGCACCGTGGCGGCCATGGCCGGGCTGTTCCGGGCCGCGCCCTGGTCGCTGCGGCGGGTGCTCGCGCGCCACAGCATTCACTCAGCGTGAGCGGCGGAACACGGCGCACCAAGCCCACGTTGCTGCACCATTTCGCCGGTGTGGTTGCGCCGATCCGGTGATTCCCGGCACTTCCTTCATGAACACTCGGTGACATCTGCTGCCGCCGACGAGAACCGCTGGGCAGGATGACGCCGTGGCCACCGCGCCCGGGGTCTCCTACGCGTTCCAACCCATGCTGAGCACCCGCACGGGACGGTTGATCGCGCTCGAGGTCCTCGCCCGCCCCGACATCGGCTCCGTGCACGACCTCCTGCGCCGCGCGGCACGCCAGGGCCGGCTCGTCGAGGCCGACATCGAGCTCGCCGTCGGCGGGGTGCACGCGGCGACCCAGCACGAGAACCGGCTCCCGCTGCACGTCAACGTCCTCGCGGTCACCGCCAGCCACCCCGCCGAGCTGCTCGAGGAGCTGCTCCCCGCCCTGCGCACGGCCGGCCGCCACCCCCGCGACGTCACCGTCGAGGTCACCCCGCCGTTCAGCGGGATCTCCCGCACGGCCCTCCTCGACGGGCTCAACCAGCTGCGCCGCCACGGGTTCGGCATCGCGTTCGACGGCGCAGGCGACGGCGACCTGCCGCTGTCGATCGTCGCCGACGTGGTGCCGGACATGGTCAAGCTCGACGCCTTCCTGCTGCGCGGCGTCCCGCACGACCCGGCCGTCGTCGCGGTCATCGAGGCGCTCATCCACCTCTCCGGCCGCACCGGGATCAAGGTCGCCGCGGTCGGCGTGGAGTCCGAGGAGCAGCTCATCGCGCTCAGCAGGCTCGGCGTCCCGGTCGCGCAGGGCAACCTGCTCGCCGCGGCCCGCCCCGGCACCCCGCTGTTCACCCCGCCGCAGGTCACCATGCTCACCAAGCTCGACTCAGCGCCGGGCTCGGCGGCCGGCGTGCCGCTGATCGCGGACCTGATCCGGCCCGCGGTCACCATGCCCGAGGGCGCCACCTCCGACGAGGTCCGGCACGCGTTCGCCGAGACGCCCGAGATCTCCGGCGTCGTGCTCATCGACGAGGACGCCAGGCCGCGCTGGTCGGTCGACCGCAGCCGCTTCCTCCTCGCGGTCACCGGCCCCTACGGCCACGCCCTGCACGCCGGCCGCCCCGCCGCCAGGCACGCCGACCGCCCCCGCCTGATCCGCGCCGACGCCACCAGCCAGCAGCTCCTGGAGTCGGTCGGCGAGTCCGAGGGCTCGCGCGCGGCCGACGACGTCGTGGTCGTCGACGCCGCCGGGCGGTGCATCGGCGTCGTGCGGATGACCGAGGTCGTGCGCGGGGTCGCCGACGCGAAGGTCGAGCAGGCCGCCGCGCTCAACCCGCTCACCCGGCTGCCCGGCACCGGCACGGTCGCCCGCGAGATCGACCGGCGCATCGGGCGCGGCGAGATGTTCGTGATCAGCTGGCTGGACGTGGACTCGTTCAAGGCGGTCAACGACACCAAGGGGTTCGCCGCCGGCGACGACCTGATCCGCACGGTCGGGATGGCGCTGTCCGACGCGGAGGCGACGCTGCCCGGCACCCGGGTCGCGCACGTCGGCGGCGACGACTTCCTCGTGGTCACCGACCTGGACGAGGTCGCCACCGTCGCCACCGAGCTGGTCGACCGGACCTGGACCGTCGACGACCTGACCGTCACCGTCTCGCTCGCGTCGCTGGTCTGCGCCGTGCAGTCGGTCGAGTCCTACCGCGAGGCGTCCCGGCTGCTCGCGCCGCTCAAGAAGCGGGCGAAGGCGGTCCCGAGCTCGAGCTGGGTGCTCGGCCGGCCCCGGTCGGACCGGGTCGAGGTGCTGCGCGGCCGCGCCCCGCACCCCGACCGCGACGACGGCCGGGCGATGGGCACCCCGGCCTAGACTCAGAGGATGCGGCGCTACTCACCGGGCCAGGTCGCCGAGCAGACCGGGTTCAGCATCGACACCCTGCGCTACTACGAGCGGATCGGCCTGCTGGACGACATCGAACGCAACTCCGGCGGCCAGCGCGTGTTCACCGAGGACGACGTGTCCTGGCTGATGATCCTGCGCTGCCTCCGCGAGACCGGCATGCCGATCCAGCGGATGGTGCGCTACGCCGAGCTCGCCCGCGGCGGCGAGGACACCATCGCCGAGCGGCTCGAGGTGCTCGAGGAGCACGACCAGGACATCGACACCAAGATCGAGCAGCTGCGCGCGGAGCAGGAGCACATCCGCGCCAAGATCGCCTACTACCAGCGCGAGCTGCACGGGACCGGGGCGGGCGCGGGAGCTAGCCGGGCGTGACGAACCCGGTCTCGTAGGCCACGATCACCGCCTGCGTGCGGTCCCGGGCACCGAGCTTGGCCAGCACGTTGCCCACGTGCGTCTTCACCGTCTGCACGCTCACGAACAGCTCCGCGGAGATCTCCACATTGGACATCCCGGTGGCCATCAGGCGCAGCACCTCGGCCTCGCGCTCGGTGAGGCCCGCGTGCGCGAGGCCGCGGCTCCGGTCCCGGCCGCCGTGCGTGGCCGCGAGCGCCCGGATCGCGGCGGGGAACAGCAGCGACTCGCCGCTGACCACCATGCGGATCGCCCGCACGATGTCCTCCGGCCGGGTCCGCTTCAGCAGGAACCCGTTGGCCCCGGCGCGCAGCGCGTCGTAGACGTAGTCGTCGTTCTCGAACGTGGTGACGACGAGGATCTTGGGTGGCGTCTCGACGGTCTCGACGATGTGCCGGCTGGCCTGGATGCCGTCCACCGCGGGCATTCGCACGTCCATCAGCACCACGTCCGGGCGCAGCTTGCGGACGAGCGGGAGCACCTCGGCGCCGTCACCTGCCTCGCCGACCACGGTGAGGTCGGGCTCCGCGTCGATGATCGCGCGCAGCCCCGCCCGGATCAGCTCTTCGTCGTCGACCAGGAGCACCGAGGTCTTGCCGTTCGTCGACCGTCTCATCCGCCCGTCCCCGTGGTCGTCCGCAGTGGGATCCTGACGCTGACGTGCCAGCGCCCGTCCTGCGCGCCGGCCGTCATCTGTCCACGCAGGACAGTGACGCGCTCGCGCATGCCGCTCAACCCGTGCCCGCCGCCCGCGCGCGCCACCCGACCGGCGCGCTCGGCCAGCGGGTTGCTCAGGTCCAGCTCGAGTCTGTCATCGCCGGCGACCAGGCGCAGCGCCACCGGCACCTTCCCCGCGTGCCGCAGCACGTTGGTCAGCCCCTCCTGCACGATCCGGTAGGCCTCCCGGGACACCGCGGGCGGCACGTCCGCGAGCGTTCCCTCCACAGTGGACTCAAGCTCGACGCCGGCGATGCGCGTCTTGTCCAGCAGCCGGGGCAGGTCCGCCAAAGTCCACTGAGGACTCGTCGCGGCACGTTCCTCGCGCAGCAGGCCCAGCACGTGGTCGAGGTCGGCCAGCGCGGCGCGCGCGGACTCCTCGATCGCGCCGAGCGCCTTGCGGGCGAACTCGGGGTCGTTGTCCAGCACCCGGCCCGCGGCGCTCGCCTGGATCGTGACCACCGACAGCGCGTGCCCCACCGAGTCGTGCAGCTCCCGGGCGAGCCGGTTGCGCTCGGCCAGCTGCTCGGTGCGCCGCTCCAGCTCGACGAGCCGCTCGGCCGCGGTGGGCCCGAGCAGCTGCGGGGCCAGCCGGCAGAACAACGCGCCGCTGCCGGCGACGACGTGGACGAGCACCAGCAGCGCCACCAGCCCGGCGGCCGGCACCCACACCCCGGCCCAGCCGGTGGGAAGGTGGAGCGGGATGCCGAGCATGTTCAGCCGGCCGGTGAACGGCGTCGCCAGCGACACCGCGACGGTCGGCGGCAGCGTGAGGGTGAGGACGCCCACCACGCCGCCGGCCAGCAGGTGCAACACGAACCAGCCGGCCCCGAGCCACCGCGACGGCCAGGACGTCGCCGGCCGGGTCGCGTGCTCGGGGACCCGGTCGCCGAGCAGCTCCCGCGCGGCGGTGCCCTCGATCACCCGGACCGCGGGGATGAACGCCATCAGCACCATCGCGCCGAACACCAGCGCCAGCGTGAGCGCCACGACCAGCAGCGGCTGGCTCGCCACCGGCTCGGGCAGGATCGAGGGCAGGACCGTGGCGGCGAGCAGCATGAACGGGACCAGCACGGCCCCGCCCAGGACGAGGTACACCCATCGCCGGTAGGTCGACGGGCGGACCAGCACCCCGAGTAGTCCCGCCACGTGCCGATCCTCGCAGACCTGGCCGCGACCGGCCCTCCCCCACGCGACCCGGGACGCTCCCTCGCAGGGTTGACCCGCGTTAGGCTCCCCGGGGCGGGCAGAACAGTGAGGGGCGGATGACACAGGACTCGGCGGGCGGCGACGATCCGGAGCGGACCCAGTCGGTCGACGTGCCGAACCGGCCGGTCGACGGGCCGACCCAGTTCATCGAGGAGCCGACGCAGTCCTTCGACGACCGGACCGTCGCCCTCGGCGCGGACTCCCCCACGACCACCGGCCCGACGGTCGCCTCCTGGTCGCTGGACGAGCTCATGCAGCCGCCGCCGGGACCGCTGGTGTGGCGGACCGATCCGCACCCGGCGTTCGACAACACCGGCCTGCGGGAGACGCGGAGCGCGGCGTACTACGTCTCGCTGACCATCGCCGTGATGCTGGTGGTGGTCCTGATCGGGGTGCTCGCGTTCCTGTCGGTCAACCGCCCGGTCACCTCGGTGGCCGGGTCCGCGACCGGCCTGCCGATCCCGGAGCTGCCCTCGCCCACGAGCTCGACGCCGCCCGCTCCCCCGTCCTCGTCCGGGCCGCCGGCCGCCGACCCGCTCGGCGACCTGGTGCGCCACCCGCTGTCGTCCTCGACCGCGACGATGGCCCAGCTGTCCTGCGCGCTACCGAAGTTCGACCCGGCCGACGCGGCGCAGGCGACGTTCTACGAGGCGGCGAAGGTCTGCGCGGACGGCGGTTTCGGCGGCCTGCTGCCGGCGGCCGGCCTGCCCGCCGTGCCGGTGCGGGTCGTGACCGTCCAAGGTGGACCGGCCGACACCCCGTGCGGCGCGGTGCAAACCGCGGACCCGGCCACCCAGTGCCAGGGCACCGTCTACATGACACCCGCGCACCTGCGCGACGGCGAGGGCCTCGACCGGTTCCCGGGCAAGTACTTCGGGGTGTTCCTGCGCGAGTACGCGAAGGCGGTGCTGTTCGGCGCGGGCGTGACCGAGCTGGTCGAGAAGGTGAAGGAGGAGCCCGACGTGCCGGGCGACCTCGACGACCGCCTGGCCCGCCAGGCCACCTGCCTGGCCGGCATCGCGTCGGGCGCGATGGCCGGCCTCGGCTCCGTGGACACGAACATCACGAACGAGATCCGCGAACGGCTCACGTCGGTGGACGCCCCGTCGGAGGCCGACACCTGGCTGACGAAGGGCTTCCAGTCCCGTCAGCCCGCGTCCTGCAACACCTGGCAGTGAGCCCGAAGCGAACCATTCAGCACCGTGAGCGGGAGCGCCGGAGCGTTCGCCGTCTGGACGCGTGAGCGGGAGCGACGGAGCGTTCGCCGTCTGGACGTAGGAGAAGCGCAGGCGCGCCAGCGCCGAGCATCGCACGGAGGAAGACGGCGAGTAGCGGAGAAGCGAAGCGAACCATTCAACACAGGAGCGTTCGCCGTCTGGACTGACGAGCGCGCGCAGGCGCGCCAGCGCCGAGCACGTGAGGAGGGAAGACGGCGAATAGCGGAGGAGCGGAGCGAACCGTTAGATCGTGAAGCCCAGGGCGCGCAGCTGCTCGCGGCCGTCCTCGGTGATCTTCTCCGGGCCCCACGGCGGCATCCAGACCCAGTTGATCCGGAAGTCGCCCACGAGACCGCCACCCGGACCGGCGGTGAG
>NZ_DASWSJ010000407.1:0-8960 GCF_036402745.1 Actinophytocola sp.
GGCTCGGTGGCCGGTGTCGCGGCTGCTGGCGCAGGCGTGGACGGGGCGGCCTGCTCCGCGGCCGACGTGCGCTTCCCGAACAGTCGCTTCAACCACTTCACGGCGCCTGCCTCCTAGCGAATGGCGGTCTCCGGCTGAGTCACGATCACCGATGTGGCGAGAAGAATAGGGCAACGGGTGATCGGCCTTGTTCCCGGCGTCACTCTGGGCGCATCGCGCGGTTACCGAGTCAGCCGACCGGGCGGAATCCGACCCGTTCGGCGTCCGCCGGGCTCTTGAACCACACCTCGGCCACTGTGCGGCCGAACTGCGGCGACTCCGGCGTGCAGTAGCGCAACGCGCTCACGCTGGCCTTGATCGTGTACTCCGGCGACGGTGACGCGCCGCCCGGCAACGGCATGGCCGAGCCGGGTCCGAACGGGCCGTGGCCGTTGCCCTCCCGCATCCGGTGCGGGGGCGGGGGCACCGCGGGCGCGTCGCCGGCGGGCACGATCGGCTCGAACAGCGAGCGGGTCGGCTCGGCGCTGGCGGCCGCGGTCTCGCCGGCGGTTCCCCCCGCGTCGGCCACGGACTCGGCCGGCGAGGTGGTCTGGACCCCGAACGGCGTGCGGCGCTGCGGCTTGCTGGGCACGCGCTTGGGTAATGGGCTCTTGGCAGGCTTGGCGTGGACGGTGACCCCCGGCATGATCTCGGGGTCCTCAGCCCCCCGTCGGCTGTGATCGCCGGCGGCGGAACGCCGCCCGCGGGTGGAGACCACCTCGGTCTGCGCCTCGGTGGTCTGGGCGGGCATGACCTCGGTCTGGCCGTGCCCGCCGTGCGCCGGAGCCGTCCCCGTCGGCTCGGGCTCCGGCGTCAGCAGCGAGGTTACCTCCGCCGCGGCGAACGGGTCGTCGTGTTGGCTCGGCGCGTCGACCGGCTCGGCCTCGACGGTCTGCTCGGCCTGCTGGTGGGCGGGCTCGCGGTCCTCGAACGAACGGTCCCCGAACGAACGGCGCCCGGGCCGGCGGTGCTCAAGCCCGCGGTGCCCGGGCGCGCGGTGCTCCGGCTCGTCGGCGAGGTCGTCCACGAGCGCGTCGGCGGGCTCGTCGGCCAGCGCGTGCGCGGCCTCGGCCTTGCCGGCCTCGTCGATCTGCCGGATCACCTCGCCCGGGATCGGGCGGGTGCGCTGGGTGAAGACCGTGCCGCCGTCGTCGTCCGGATCGTCGCCGTCGTCGTCGACCAGGCGGCCGTCGATCTCGCCCGGCGCCGGGGTGGCGCCCTCCGCGTCGCCGCCCTCGGCCGGGTTGTCGAACCAGCCGCGGTTGTCCTGCTCGGCCGGCACCTCCGGCGGCGCCTCGAGCGCCGAGCCCAGCGAGCCGGAGCCGACGTTGAGGTACTGGGTGGCCGCGGCGTGCGGGCCGTCCGCGAGCTCGGTGTCGGTGTCGGTCTCCGGGGGCGCGACGAGCCCGCCGCCGATGAGGTCGCTGCGCATGCCGGCCGGCTCGGGCACCGAGCGCATCCGGCCCGCCGACCGTTCCGCCGGAGTGTCGGGCAGCGCGTAGGCCCGGGTGAGCGGCTCGGCCGCGTCGTCGTCGCGGGTGGCCCGGGCCAGGGCACGGCGGACCTCGAGCTCCTCGTCGTCGAGCTGGCGACGGCGGGGCTCATACCGCTCGGGCTGCCGGCGGGCACGCGCGGCCAGCTCGGACTCGAGCTCACCGACCCGTCTGCGGGCCGGAAGAGCCACCAGCGCCCAGCAGAGCAGGGCTCCGAGCAGGAAGGCCAGCGAACTCCACAACCAGACCTGCCCAAAGATCGGCATGGGTTTTACTCCCTCCGCGCGCCGCGTCGACGCATGCAAGCGGTGCTCAGGCTACTGCGGCCGGTGTGGCGACCGGCACCAGCCGGTCGGTTCGGCGACCCCGGCACTGAGTGACCACTGTGCCGTTGCTCACCGGGTACGAGCTACCACGTAGCGTGCCAGCATGTCCAGTGCCTCCCGCGCGGGGCACTCGGGCAGCGACACCAGCTCGGCGCGCGCGCGGTCGGCGTACTCGGTGAGCGTGCGAACGGCCTGCTCGAGGCCGGGCGACTTCCTGAGCAGCGTCAACGCCTCGTCGACGAGGTCGTCGTCGGTGACGGGGGCGGCGAGCAGCTCGCGCAGTCTGGGGTCGGGTTCGCCGCCGGTGTACTCCGGTGACAGGGCGTAGAGCATCGGCAGGGTGAGGACGCCCTCGCGAAGGTCGGTGCCCGGGGTCTTGCCGGACTCGTCGGCGGGTGAGGCGATGTCGATGATGTCGTCGGAGATCTGGAACGCGGTGCCGATCAGCTCGCCGAAGCGGTGCAGGGCCTCGACGTGCTCGGCCGGGGCGCCGGAGAACATCCCGCCGTAGCGGCCCGCGGTGGCGATGAGCGAGCCGGTCTTCTGCCCGATGACCGCGAGGTAGTGCACGACGGGGTCGTCGCCGTCGAGCGGGCCGACGGTCTCCCGCATCTGCCCGGTCACCAGCTCCCCCATGGTCTCGGCGATGATCCGCGCCGCGGAGCTGCCGAGGTCGGCGACGAGCGCGGAGGCGTGCGCGAAGAGGAAGTCGCCGGTGAGGATGGCGATGGTGTTGTCCCAGCGCGCGTTGACGCTGGCCTCGCCGCGCCGCATGGTGGCCTCGTCCATGACGTCGTCGTGGTAGAGCGTGGCGAGGTGCACGAGCTCCACGGCGGCCGCGGCGGTGATGACGTCGTCGGTGACCCGCCCGGAGACGGCGGCGGAGAGCAGGGTGAAGAGCGGGCGGAAGCGTTTGCCACCGGCCTTGACCAGATGCGTGGCCGCTTCGTCGACGAACTGCACGTCACTGCGCACGATGGTGCGCAGCAGCTCCTCGACCTTGACCATCCCATTGCCCACGGCGTCGACGAGCTCGGGATCGGCCCGGTCGAGCCCGAGCGAGGCAGGCAGCCGCGGCACGGCTGGATCGGCTGTCACGTCGGCATCGCTCCCCACTCGACTTCCTGGGTTCTCAGCCTAATATCCAGCGCTTTCAGCCACGCCACGAGAGCCGCTCCGGGTGGCGATGCTCACCCGGAGCGACGCGAAGCGAGCAGCACAAGAGGCTCGCTCCAGACGGCGGCGCGGTACGAGGGGCTTGTTCCTGACGAAGCAGCGCCCCGGCCGACGAACCAGACGCCAGCAGCGACAACCCTCACTGCAGGGCGAAATTCCCCGCGTTCGCCCAGTCGAGCGCGAACGCCGGAATCAGCCCCAGCAGCAGCGTGACCACGACCCCCAACGTGATGGCCGCCGTCGTGAACGCCCCAGGCACCGTGACCGTAGGCCCGTCCGGCGCCGGCTCGCTGAAGTACATCAGCACGATCACCCGCAGGTAGAAGAACGCCGCCACCGCGGACGCGACCAGGGCGATGACCACCAGCGGCGCCATCCCGTCCGACAAGGCCGCCGAGAACACGACGAACTTGCCGATGAACCCGGACGTCAACGGGATACCGGCCAGCGCCAGCAGGAGGAACGTGAAGACGCCGGCCACCAAGGGCGACCGCTTGGCCAGGCCGGCCCACTGCGACAGGTGCGACGCCTCGCCGTCCGCGTCGCGCACCAGGGAGATCACGCCGAACGTGGCTATCGTCGTGAAGCCGTAGGCCAGCAGGTAGAACAGCGTCGACGAGACGCCCTGCGGCGTGAGCACGATCGCGCCGATCAGCAGGAAGCCCGCGTGCGCCACCGAGGAGTACGCGATCATCCGCTTGATGTCGGTCTGCGTGAGGCCCAGTACCGCGCCGATGACCATCGACACGATCGCGACCCCCCACAGCACGCCGCGCCACTCCCAGCTCGTCGACTCCAGGCCGACCGACAGCACGCGCAGGATCCCGCCGAACGCCGCGACCTTCGTGCACGCCGCCATGAACGCGGTGATCGGCGTCGGCGCGCCCTGGTAGACATCCGGCGTCCACGCGTGGAACGGGCCGACCGAGCCCTTGAACAGCAGGCCGACGATCAGCAGCGCCATGCCACCGAAGAGCAGCGTGTCCGACCGGTCCGAGCCGGCCGCCGCGTTGGCGATGTCGGCCAGCCGCACCGAACCCGCGTAGCCGTACAGCAGCGCGAGGCCGTAGAGGAAGAACGCCGAGGCGAACGCGCCAAGGAGGAAGTACTTGACCGCCGCCTCCTGGGACAGCAGCCGGCGCCGCCGGGCGAGACCGCACATGATGTACAGCGGCAGGCTCAGCACCTCGAGCGCCACGAACATCGTCAGCAGGTCGTTCGCCGAGCAGAACACCATCATGCCGCCGAGCGCGAACAGCGTCAGCGGGAAGACCTCGGTCTGCATCTGGTACCGCGCCGCGTCCCGCCGGTTCGGGTGCGCGCCGAGCCGCTGCTCGCGGTCCTGCACGGTGCCCGGCCGGATCGCCGCCTGCGCCACGAACGCGCCGCCCGGCTCGACCGAGCGGTCCGCGATCATCAGCACCGCGCCGAGCGCGAGCGCCAGCAGCGTGCCCCACAGGAACAGGGCCGGCCGGTCGACCGCGATCGTGCCGCCCAGGGTCACCTCACCCTGGGCGGGCGCGTTGGTGACGTACACGGTGAGCGCGAGGCCCGCGCCGACCAGCGCCAGCAGCGTGAGGAACACCTGCGCCGACCAGCGCTGGTGTCGCGGCAGGAACGCCTCGAGCAGCACGCCGACGCAGGCCGCGCCGAGGATGATCAACACCGGCAGGATCGCCGGGTAGTCGATCGGTGTCAGCGTCTCCTTCGCCGGCGCGTTCTGGGCGAGCGTGACCACAGAAGCCAGTGCGGACAACTCAGTTGCCTCCGTCCGGGAACACAGAGCTCAGGGTGGCCTCGACCGTCGGGGTGATCACGTCGAGCACCGGCGCCGGGTAGAACCCGATGCCCACCACCAGCACCAGCAGCGGGGCGAGCACGAGCTTCTCCCGGCCGGTCAGGTCGCGGACCGCCTTGCGGGCCCCCACCTCGGGCGCGACCATCGTCGTGGTGCCGGCGCCGCCCGCGCTCGTGCCGCCGGCAGAGCCCGGGAGCAGCTCCTCGTCGAGCAGCGCGCTGCCGCGCACCGGCCCGTGGAACACCCGCTGGTAGAGCCACAGCACGTACAGCGCGGCGAGGATCATGCCGACGGTGGCGAGAATCGTGTAGACCGGCTCGTTGCCGTAGGAGCCGATCAGCACCAGGAACTCGCTGATGAACGAGTTGGTGCCGGGCAGCGACAGCGTCGACAGGCCGGCGATCAGGAACACGCCGGCGAGTACCGGGGTGAGCTTGGCCATCCCGCCGTAGTCCGCGATCAGCGTGGAGCCGCCGCGGGCGATGACCATGCCGATCACCAGGATCAGCATGCCGGTGGAGATCGAGTGGTTGACCATGTAGGACACCGCGCCGACCTCGGACTGCGTGGAGAACGCGAAGATCCCCAGCGCGATGAAGCCGAAGTGGGCGATCGAGACGTAGGCGATGAACCGCTTCATGTCCCGCTGCCCGGTGGCGAGCAGCGCCCCATAGAGGATGCCGGCGATCCCCATCACCAGGACCAGCGGCGCGAGGGTCTTGCTGGCGTCGGGGGTCATCGGCAGCAGGTAGCGCAGGAAGCCGAACGTGCCGACCTTGTCCAGGACGCCGACCAGCAGCACCGCGACGCCGATCGGCGCCTCGGCGGCCGCGTCCGGCAGCCAGGTGTGCAGCGGCACCAGCGGCGCCTTCACCGCGAACGCCAGGAAGAAGCCGAGGAAGATCCAGATCTGGTTCGACAGCGGCGCGTCGGAGACCACCCGCACCAGCGTGGCCCAGTCGAACGTGCCGGAGCCCAGCTTGTCGGTCGCCATCGAGTAGGCGCCGATCGCCGAGGCCAGCATGATCAGGCCGCCGAGGAAGGAGTACAGGAAGAACTTCACCGCGGCGTACTGCCTGCGCGGCCCGCCGTAGGAGCCGATCAGGAAGTACATCGGGATCAGCATGATCTCGAACAGCACGTAGAACACGAACACGTCGGTGGCCGCGAACACCCCGACGGTGATCGCCTGCTGCAGCAGGATCAGCGACAGGAACCCGCCGGCACTGCGCTCGGCGGGCAGCTTCTCCGCCCAGCCCGCGCCGATCACCAACGGCACCAGCAACCCGATCACCGCGATCATCACGAGCGCGATGCCGTCGATGCCGAACGACAGGTGCACGCCGAACGCCGGGATCCAGTCGACCGAGAAGGACTGCTGCAGCCGCGCGCCGGCCGGGTCGTAGGCGACCCAGGACGCGATCGCGACCGCGAACTCGACGATCGAGAAGCCGAGTGCCACCTGCTTGGCGAGCGTGTCGTTGTCCCGCAGGAAGGCCACCACGACGGCGCCCACGAGCGGGATCAGCAGGAGCGCGACGAGCAGGGCCGCACCGGAAGAGGAAGAGGTCATGCGTACCTCACCGCCAGGAATGCCACCAGGACGAGGATCGAGCCGCCGAGCATCGTGGCCGCGTAGGAGCGCACGAACCCGGTCTGCAGGCGGCGCAATCGGCCGGAACTGCCGCCGAGCGCGGCGGCGATGCCGTTCACCAGCCCGTCAACTCCCTTGTTGTCCACGTAGACCAGCGCGCGGGCGAGCCAGGTGCCCGGCCGGGCGACCAGTGTCTCGTTGAGCGCGTTTCCGTACAGGTCCTTGCGAGCCGCGCGGACCGGGAAGGACACCGGCTCCGGCTTGACCACCGGCACGTCGCGCCGGCCCACGACCAGGTAGGCGATCAGCACGCCGAGCAGCGACAGGCCGACGGTGAGCCACGGGATGAGGCTGTGGTCGAGGACCGTGTGCTGAACCTCCTCCAGCGGGCCGAGCGAGGGGCTCAGCCAGTCGGCCAGCCGGTGGCCGCTGGAGAAGAACCAGCCGGCGCCGACCGAGCCGATCGCCAGCACGACCATCGGCACCCACATGACCGGCGGCGACTCGTGCGGATGGAAGTCGCGCCCGTCGGCGGACTTGAGCTCCTTCCACCGCTGCTTGCCGAAGAACGTCATCAGCACCAGGCGGGTCATGTAGAACGCGGTGAGCCCCGCACCCAGCAGCGCCGCGCCGCCGAACACCCAGCCGCGCCAGCCGTCCTGGCCGAAGGCCGCCTCGATGATGGCGTCCTTGGAGAAGAAGCCGGAGAACGGCGGGATGCCGATCAGCGCGAGGTAGCCCAGCGCGAACGTGCCGAACGTCCACGGCATGATCCGCGCGAGCCCGCCGTACTTGCGCATGTCGACCTCGTCGTTCATGGCGTGCATGACCGACCCGGCGCCGAGGAAGAGTCCCGCCTTGAAGAAGCCGTGCGTGAGCAGGTGCATGATGCCGAGCGCGAACCCGACCGGGCCGAGGCCGACGGCGAGCATCATGTAGCCGATCTGGCTGACCGTGGAGTACGCGAGCACTTTCTTGATGTCGTCGTATGCGCAGCCGATGACCGACCCGATCAGCAGCGTGATCGTGCCGATGATCACCACGACCAGCCGGCCGTCCGCGCTCAGCGTGTAGATCGGGTTCGACCGGGCGACCAGGTACACGCCCGCGGTCACCATCGTCGCCGCGTGGATCAGGGCCGAGACCGGGGTCGGGCCCTCCATCGCGTCGGGCAACCACGACTGCAGCGGGAACTGGCCGGACTTGCCGCAGGCGCCGAGCAGGAGCAGCAGCGTCAGCGCGGTGATCGTGGCCGGCGAGAGCTGGTCGAGGTTGGCGAACACCTCGGTGTACTGGGTGGTGCCGAGCTCGGAGAACATGATGAAGATCGCGAGCGCCAGGCCGACGTCGCCGACCCGGTTCATCAGGAACGCCTTCTTGGCCGCGGTGGCCGCCGACGGGCGGTCGGTGTACCAGCCGATGAGCAGGTACGACGCGAGGCCCACGCCCTCCCAGCCGAGGTAGAGCGTCACGAACCCGTTGCCCAGCACCAGGATGAGCATCGCGGCGACGAACAGGTTGAAGTACCCGAAGAAGCGGCGCCGGTTGGGGTCGTCGGCCATGTAGCCGACCGAGTAGAGGTGGATCAGCGCGCCGACGCCGGTGATCAGCAGCACGAAGCTGATCGACAGCGGGTCGATGCGCAGCCCGAACTCGACCTGCAGCTGGTCGACGGGGATCCAGTCGAACAACGAGACGTTCTGGACCCGCTCGCTCGCCGCCAGGCCGGTGCTGGAGAAGAACAGCAGCAGGCCGTAGCCGAAGGACGCGATGACCGTGAGGCAGCCGAGCAGGTGGCCCCACGCGTCGGTGCGCTTGCCGCCGAGCAGCAGCACGGCCGCGCCGATCACCGGGAACAGGATCAGCAGCCATGCCGAGCCGGCCAGGCCGGACGCCTCGTGCACCTGCGCGTCGGCCAGTGCCGAGACGGCCGACGCGCCAACGGATGTGGTCACGCGAAGTTCTCCTCATGCTCGGGCAGGCGCGGCTCGAGCCCGCCCTGCGCGCGCCGTATCCGGACCACCGACGCCACGATCGCCGCGGCGGCCAGCAGTTCGAGAAGGATGACCGGCCACTCCGTGACCGGAGCGCCGTGGTCGCTGATGTCGAGCCATTCCGCCGCGACGAACACCAGACCGGCGCCGAACAGCACCGGCGTCGCCGGCGTCGCGCCGGAGCTCACCCCGGCCAGGTTCACTGTCACGACGCCGTCCTCAGTACTTCAGCAGGTTGGAATCGTCGACCGAGGCCGAGCGGCGGGTACGGAAGATCGACATGATGATCGCGAGGCCGACCACGACCTCGGCGGCGGCGACCACCATCACGAAGAAGGCCATGATCTGGCCGTCCAGCGAGCCGTTGATCCGGGCGAAGGTGACCAGCGACAGGTTCACCGCGTTCAGCATCAGCTCGATGCACATGAACACCACGATGGCGTTGCGCCGCACCAGGACCCCGACCGCGCCGATGGTGAACAGCAGCGCGGAGAGCAGCAGGTAGACGGTCGGGGTCACGATGACTCCCCTTCCCGGGTG
>NZ_DASWSJ010000408.1:0-48770 GCF_036402745.1 Actinophytocola sp.
GTCACATCCGGAAGACGCCGAAGCCGGCGGCGCCGCTGATCGGTCCGTTGTGGATGGTCGAGAGGCAGATGCCGAGCACGGTCCGGGTGTCCCTCGGGTCGATGATGCCGTCGTCGTAGAGCATGCCGGACAGGAACATCGGCAGCGACTCCGCCTCGATCTGGCTCTCCACCATGGTGCGCATGGCCGCGTCGTGCTCCTCGCTGTACTCCTGGCCGCGGCCCGCCGCCGCCTGTCTGGCCACAATGGACAGCACGCCGGCCAGCTGCTGCGGGCCCATCACCGCGGACTTGGCGCTGGGCCAGGCGAACAGGAACCGCGGGTCGTAGGCCCGGCCGCACATGCCGTAGTGCCCGGCGCCGTAGGAGGCGCCCATGAGGATCGAGATGTGCGGGACCTTCGAGTTCGACACCGCGTTGATCATCATGGCGCCGTGCTTGATGATGCCGCCCTGCTCGTACTCCCTGCCCACCATGTAGCCGGTGGTGTTGTGCAGGAACAGCAGCGGCGTGTCGACCTGGTTGGCCAGCTGGATGAACTGCGCGGCCTTCTGCGACTCCTCGCTGAACAGCACGCCCCGCGCGTTGGCCAGGATGCCGACCGGGTAGCCGTGGACCCGCGCCCAGCCGGTGACGAGGCTCGTGCCGTACAGCGGCTTGAACTCGTCGAAGTCCGACCCGTCGACCACCCGGGCGATGACCTCGCGCGGGTCGAACGGCACCTTGAGGTCGGCCGGCACGATGCCGAGCAGGTCCTCAGGGTCGTACTCGGGCTCGGCGTAGTCCGCGGCGGGCTCCGGTCCCTGCTTGCGCCAGTTGAGCCGGGCCACGATCCGCCGGCCGATGCGGATCGCGTCCTCCTCGTCGACGGCGAGGTAGTCGGCGAGGCCGGAGGTGCGGGCGTGCATCTCCGCGCCACCGAGCGACTCGTCGTCGGACTCCTCGCCGGTGGCCATCTTCACCAGCGGCGGGCCGCCGAGGAAGACCTTGGCGCGCTCCTTGACCATCACCACGTGGTCCGACATGCCCGGCAGGTACGCGCCACCCGCGGTGGAGTTGCCGAACACCAGCGCGACGGTCGGCGTCCCCGCGGCCGAGGCTCGGGTGAGGTCGCGGAAGATCCGGCCACCCGGGATGAAGATCTCCTTCTGGGTCGGCAGGTCCGCGCCGCCGGACTCGACGAGGTTGATCGTCGGGAGCCGGTTCTGCGCGGCGATGTCCGCGGCCCGGTAGGACTTCTTGGCCGTCCACGGGTTGCTCGCGCCGCCCTTGACCGTGGGGTCGCTGCCGCAGACCAGGCACTCGACGCCCTCGACCACGCCGATCCCGGTGACCACGCTGGCGCCGACCTTGTAGTCGCTGCCCCACGCGGCGAGCGGGGAGAGCTCCAGGAACGGCGAGTCGGGGTCGAGCAGCAGCTCGATCCGCTCGCGCACCAGCAGCTTGCCGCGCTTGCGGTGCCGCTCGACGTACTTGTCCCCGCCGCCCGCGACCGCCTTGGCGTGCTCGGCCGCCAGCTCGGCCAGCTTGGCGAGCATCGCCTCGCGGTTGGCCGCGTGCTCGGCGGCCCTGGTGTCCACAGTAGAACGAAGGTGGGTCATGAGACTCCTCGCGTCAACGCGGACCGCGCCCTGCCCAACCGCACCTCAGGGGAACGTGACGCAACCCAGCCACAAGTACGAGACCAACGAGACGGTCCAACAGAACGCGACCAACCGTCGGAAACGCGGGGAGGCGGAACGGTCATGAGGTGTACCCCAGTACCTTCGCGGCCAGGCCGGTGAGGATCTCGGTGGTGCCGCCGCCGATGCCGAGGATCCGGACGTCCCGGTAGTGGCGCTCCACCTCGGACTCGCGCATATAGCCGAGCCCCCCGTGCAGCTGGACCGCCTCGTTGACGACCCACTCGCCGGCCTCGACCGCGGTGTTCTTGGCGAAGCACGCCTCGGCGACCGTGGGCTCGCCCTCGGCATATCGCATGGCGACACCGCGGGTGTAGGCGCGGGCCACGTCGACCCGGCGGGCCATCTCGGTGAGCTTGTGCTGCACGACCTGGCGGGAGATCAGCGGCCGGCCGAACGTCTCGCGCAGCCGGCACCACTCGACGGTGAGGTCGAGCGCGCGTTGCGCGGTGGCGTAGGCCTGCACGGCGAGCGCGAGCCGCTCGGTGACGAAGTGGGTGGCCACCTGGGCGAACCCGCTGCCCTCCTGGCCGACGAGGTTCACCGCGGGGACTCGGACGTCCACATAGGACAGATCGGCGGTGTCCGAGCAGAGCCAGCCCATCTTGTCGAGTTTGCGGGTGACCGTGAAGCCCGGCGTGCCGCGCTCGACCACCAGCAGCGACAGGCCGTGCGCGCCCGCGTCGCCGGTGCGGACGACCGTGGTCACGAAGTCGGCGCGGCAGCCGGAGGTGATGAAGGTCTTGGCGCCGTTGACGACGTAGTGGTCGCCGTCCCGCTTGGCACTGGTGCGCACGTTGGCGACGTCGGAGCCGCCGTCGGGCTCGGTGACCGCGAGCGAGCCGATCTTCTCGCCGGCCAGCGTCGGCCGGACCCAGCGGTCGATCTGTGCCGCGGCACCCGCGTGCGCGATGTGCGGCAACGCGATGCCGGAGGTGAACAGGCCCGCCACCACGCCGCCGGACCCGCCCGCGTAGTGGACCTCCTCGGTGACGGTCATGGCGTCGATGACGTCGCCGCCCCCGCCGCCCACCGCCTCGGGGAACGCGACGCCGAGCAGGCCGAGCGCGCCGGCCTTGCGGTGCAGGTCGCGCGGCAGGTCGCCGTCGCGCTCCCACTCGTCGAGGTGTGGGAGAACCTCCTTCTCGACGAACCGCCTGGTCGTCTCCCGCAGCGCGACCCGCTCGGGTGTCCTGAATGGATCGCTCACAGGAAGACCTCCGGGATGTCGGCGTGCCGGGAGCGCAGCCACTCGCCGAGCGACTTGGCCTGCGGGTCGAACCGGGTGGACGCGGCCACGCCCTGGCCGAGCAGGCCGTGCAGCACGAAGTTGACCGCGTTGAGGTTGGGCAGCGGGTGCCGCTCGATGTCGAGGTCCTTGACCTCCGGCAGCAGCTCGCGGAGCCGGTCGGTGGTCAGCTCGTGCGCGAGCCACGGGTAGGCGGCCGGGTCGCGGACCCACACGCCGAGGTTGGCGTCGCCGCCCTTGTCGCCCGAGCGCGCGCCGACGACCGTGCCGAGCGGCACCCGGCGGGTCGGTCCGCCGTGGTACTCCGGGCCGGGCGGCGGCTCGCCCGTGCCCATGCCGGTGCCGGTGCCTGTGCCGAACACGGTCGGCGGGGCGATCGGGCGGCGCTCGCCGCCGGGCAGCACGGCGACCTGCTCGACCGCCTGCTGGGGCACGTACTCCGGCCGGTACACGCCGACCGGGGTGCCGTCGGCGGGTGGCGAGGTGAGCGTGCAGCCGGGGTAGGAGGCCAGCGCCAGCTCGACCGACGCGCGGGAGAACGCCTTGGCGCGCTTGGGGTCCGGGGTCTTGATGGTGACGTGCAGGAGTGCGCTCGCCGCCTCCTCGGTGTCCGCGTCGTCGTGGTCGGTGCGGGCGAGTGTCCAGTGCAGGCCCTCGTCGCCGACCGCGGCGGTGAGCTGGCGGCGGGCCAGCGCGGCCTTGTCCTCGATGTCGAGTCCACACAGGACGAACGTCATGCTGTTGCGGAACCCGTCGAGGGTGTTGACGCAGACCTTGACGGTCTCCGGCGGGGCCTCGCCCTTCGTGCCGGTGATCGCGACCCGGTCCGGTCCCCGCTGGGCCAGGGTGATCGTGTCGAAGCGGCTGGTGACGTCCGGGCCGAGGTAGCGCGGGCCGCCGATCTCGTACAGCAGCTGGGCCTTGACGGTGTCGACGGTGACCACGCCGCCGGTGCCGGGGTGCTTGGTGACGACCGCGTCGCCGCGTGCGTCGATCTCGGCGATCGGGAAGCCGGGGTGGGTGAGGTCCGGGACCTCGGTGAAGAACGCGAAGTTGCCGCCGGTGGCCTGCGTGCCGCACTCGATGACGTGCCCGGCGACGGTGGCGCCGGCGAGCTGGTCGAGGTCCGTCCTGTCCCAGCCGAAGTGCGCGGCGGCCGGCCCGGCCACGAGCGAGGCGTCAGTGACCCGGCCGGTGACCACGACGTCGGCACCGGCATTGAGGCACTCGACGATGCCCCAGCAGCCGAGGTAGGCGTTGGCGGTGAGCGCGCCGGGGAAGCCGTGCCCCAGCAGGTCGTCACCCTCCACATGGGACACCTTGACGTCGACGCCGGTCCTGGTGGCCAGCTCCCGGATCGCCTGCGCGAGGCCGGCCGGGTTGAGCCCGCCCGCGTTGGTGACGATCTTGACGCCGTTGTCCACGGCCAGCCCGAGGCCCTCCTCGAGCTGGCTGAGGAAAGTGCGCGCGTAGCCGCGGTCCGGGGCCTTCAGCCGGTCCCGGCCGAGGATGAGCATCGTCAGCTCGGCGAGGTAGTCCCCGGTGAGGACGTCGAGCCGGCCCCCGGTGAGCATCTCCTTCACCGCGGCGAACCTGTCGCCGTAGAACCCCGACGCGTTGCCGATGCGGATCATGAGCGGGGCGCCCGTCCGTCGCCGGGGCCGCCCGCGAACGCTTGCGCGATGTCGAGCCAGCTGTCGGCGTCCGGGCCGGTGGCGGTGAGGGCGGTGTCGGCGCGGTGGACGCGCTGGGTCACCAGGAGGCAGAAGTCGAGGGCCGGCCCGGTGACCCGCTGCCGCGCCTCGGCCGGACCCCACGTCCACACCTCGCCGGCCGGGCCGGTCAGCTCGACGCGGAACTCCTCGGTGGGCGGGACGCGGTGCCGGACGACGTAGGCGAAGTCGCGGGTCCGCACCCCGAGGTGCGCGACGTGCCGCAGCCGCCCGGTGGGCTCCCGGCGCACGCCGAGCGCGTCGGCGATGTCGTAGCCGTGCGCCCAGGTCTCCATCATCCGGGCGGTGGCCATCGACCCGGCCGACATCGGCGGGCCGTACCAGGGAAGCTTGGTGCCGTCGGGCACGCCTTGCAGCGCGTCCACCAGGTCCTCCCGGCCGCGCCGCCAGGTCGCCAGCAGCTCGGCGGGTGGTTCCTCGGCCCCTTGCCCGGCGGCCTCGTCGACGAACGTGCCGAGCTGGTCCAGCGGCGCGGTGGCCGCGGCCTCGGCGAGCTCTGCCTGGAACGCGTCGCCGTCGGTGGCCGCGAGCAACGCCCGCTGGTCGGTCCACGCGAGGTGCGCCACCTGATGCGCGACGGTCCACCCGGGCGCGGGTGTCTGCGTCGCCCACGCCTCGTCGGGAAGCCCGCTGACCAGGGCGTCTATCTCGGCACTCTCGTCCAGGAGGTCAGCGACCAGCTGTTGAAGCTCAACCACGGGTCCACGATGGCACGGCGCCGGCCGCCATTTCAAGCATGCGTGCTTGTTTTTTTCTGTGACCCTCGAGGGTCACGCTCTCCTGTCTCCGCGACGCCGCTGCCAGTCGGTGACCGTCTCCAGGCCGCTGGTCAGCTCCTCGTCGAGCAGGGCGACCCGCGCGTCGACCAGCCCGTCGCCGAGGAGCTTGCGGGCCAAGGCCGACTCGTCCAGGGCGCGGCGCGCCGCCCACGGGGTGTCGTGCAGGCGCCCGGGCCGCGGCGACCGCAGGCCGGACTCGATGCCCCACCGGCCCGCGGCCAGCAGGGCGGCCACCACGAGGTGCGGCTGCGCGTCGGCGCCGGCGAAGCGGGCCTCGATGCGCAGGGAGTCGCCCGCGCCGGCGATGCGGACCGCCGCCGTGCGGTCGTCGGTTCCCGCCCGCAGGTCCGTCGGGGCGAAGGGGGCGGTGCGCAGCCTGACGTAGGAGTTCCAGGTGGGCGCCCAGATCGCGGTCAGGTCCGGGGCCGCGGTCAGCACCCCGGCGACGAACTGGTCGAGGAGGGCGGGAAACCGCGGCTGGCCGTCCACATCGGACAGCGACAGGTGCACGTGACACGAGCTGCCCGCTCCCGCCCGCTCGGCGGCGAGGTAGCCGGCCCGCACGCCCCGCGCGGCGGCGGCCCGCCGGACCACGAGCTGCTGCAGCATCGCGTCGTCGCAGGCGGCGAGGGCGTCGCGGTGGCGCAGGACGCTCTCGTACTGCCCGGGGTGGCACTCGCCGCGCCGGGACTCCACCCCGAGCCCCAGAGCGTCCACATCGGACCGGACGGCGGCGAGCAGCGGGCGGAGCGGGTCCAGCCCACCCGCCGCGTAGTCCAGGCCGTCCGGCACGAGCGGTGTGCCGTCGGCACCGGTGAACGTGACCTCGTGCTCCAGCCCCACCGACGGCACCAGCCCCGCCGCCTCCAGCGCACGCAGCTGGTCCCCCAGCCCGGTCCGCGGCGCGATCGGCACCGGCCGGCCGTCCGGCCACTCGACGCCGCACACCACGAGCCACGTGCCCGGCTCACCCGGCAGCGGCGCGAGCGTCGCGAGGTCCGGCCGCAGCCGCAGGTCGCCGTAGGTGTCGGTGTACGGCTCGAACACGGGCGCCGCGACCGCCGCGCGCTCCGGCGTCCACGCGAACACGTAGCTGCACACGCCGTAACCACGCTCCAGCACGGTGTCGACGAAGAACCGGGCGCCAACCTCGACCGCGGCGAACCGGGCATGCGGGTCGGGCACGAGCAGCACCACCGCGGCCACCGCCCCGGCGTCCACTTCGGACCGGAGCGCGGCCTCGAGCGACGCGGCCGCCGCGGCCCGGGCCGCAAGCGTTCGCGGGCCGCCGGGACGGTGGTGCGTGATCACCACGCGCCGTCCGCGGCGGGACCGGCGAGCGGGTTGCGCGCCCGGCCGAAGCGCACGTCGAACTCGTCGTCCCGGTCGACCTTGTCGAAGCCCTGGCCGGCCAGGTGCTCGCGGTTCAGCGTCACCCGCTCCACGTCGGGCGCGAACAGCTGGCAGGCGTCGAACCGGCGCGCGGTGTCCGGGTGCTCGTCGCGGTAGCGGCCGACGATCTCCCGGACCCGCGCCCACAGCCGGGCCCGCGGGTGGCCGAGGTCGTCGAGCAGGACCTCCGCCCAGAACCGGAGCTGGCCCGCGAACACCGAGCTGAACAGCGACTGGGCGAGCAGGTGCGGCGCCCAGCGCAGCATGTCCGCGTTGGCCTCGGCGGCGAGCAGCGCGTACTCCGGCAGCTCCTCGTCGAGCAGGTCGACGCCCTGCGCGAAGTCCTTGATCGCGGCCCGCACCGGCAGGCCGTGCTCGTCCACGATGAGGATCAGGTTCTGGCCGTGCGGGCAGAACCCGACGCCGTAGCGCAGCAGCCAGTGCAGCAGCGGGGTCAGCACGAGGTCGAGCAGCCGGTCGAGCCACGCGTCGGCGTCCACCCCGGAGGAACGGATGAGCCGGGCGAGCACCGACTCGCCGTCCGGCCCGCGGTAGGGCAGCGCGGCGAACGACAGCGCCCGCTCGCCCGGCCCGAGACGGGCCCGGATCGGCTCGCGCCACAGCGCGCCGAGCGTCTCGTGGAACCGGTAGGGCAGCTCGGCCAGGTTGCCCAGCAGCGGGTGCCGCACGGACACGCTGGCGACCTCGCCGAGCAGCTCGAACCGGTACTTCTCGGTCAACAACGGGTCAGCGGCGCCGATGTCGCGCAGCCACGTGGTGACCGCGGGCGCGGCCAGCGTGGCGGCGGCCGCGAGTCCTCTGTAGACGAGCGTGTTGCGCACGGACACCGCGGTCTTGACGTCGCGGCGGGTGGGGTGGCTGGCGTTGGCGAGCGTGCGGACGGTCTGGTGCGGCCGGTAGCGGTCGGCGCTTTCGCCGAGCGGCACGACGACCCCTTCGGCCAGCTCGGCTGCGTACAGGGTGCCGATGATCTCGTCGGCCTGCCACGGGTGCACCGGCACGAGCACGAACTCCTCGGGCGCGGGCAGCTTCTCGCGGAGAACGGGCAGCCGGTCGCCGAGCTCCTCGGTGAGCAGCCGCTCCTCGCTGAGCTCGGCGACGCAGCGGAACGACGCGTGGTCGCGGTGCACGCCGAACCAGCGCAGCGGGAACTCCGGCCCGGCCTCGGGGGCGTAGCGCTCGCGGTCGGGCGCGGAGAAGCCGACCCGGCCCTTGTTGAGCACCAGCCGAGGGTGACCGGTGAGGTGCCCGTCGGCGCGATCGTAGTCCATTGTGGACAGCTGGGCCGCGGTGGGCGCGCGGCCGAGCCGGGTGGCCTCGTTGGCGACGGTGGCGGTCAGCTCGGAGAGCACGTCGGCGAGCCGCAACCCGGTGAGCCCCAACCGTTCCCGCGCGTCGACGACCAGCGTGCGCGGGTCGGTGGCCGGCTCGCCGTCGCGGGTGGCGCTGCCCGGCTCGACGTGCCAGGACTCGAACGCGCCGCGCCGGGCCCGGAACCGGTACTCGACCCCGCCGGGCAGCGACAGCACCCAGCCGTCGCCGTCCGCCGCGGGCTCGAGCAGCCCCTCGTAGCTCAGCTCGCCGAGCATCTTGTGCACGACCAGCGACCCGGCCGCCCCCCAGGTGTTCATGTCCCCTCCAGGCCGAACGTGGTGAACGCGGTCCGGTCCGGCAGCGGGTAGACCGGCCGGCCGCACACCGCGTTGAGGATGCGGGCGGAGCGCCACGCGGCGAGGCCGAGGTCCGGCGCGCCGACGCCGTGCGTGTGCCGCTCGGCGTTCTGCACGAACAGCGACCCCCCGGCGTCCAGGTGGACCCGGTAGTCGGCGTCGACCACGAGCCGGCCGGCGGCGTCGCGCTCGACCCGGTCGGCGAGCGGGCCGATGAGCTCGCCGAGGTCGCGCTCGCGGTAGCCGGTGGCGCACACGACCGCGTCGGTGGTGACGGTGGCCTTGCGGTCCTGCTGGACGTGCCGCAGCTCCAGCTCCACCCGGCCGGCCCGCTCGGCGGCGGCGGTGACCTCGACGCCGGGCGCGAGCGAGACGTCCGGCCAGCCGCCGCCGACCGTGCGCTCGTAGAGCTCGTCGTAGATGTCGGCGATCGTGTCCGCGCTGATCGCCTTGTAGAGCTGCCACTGCGCGGGCACGAGCCGGTCCCGGGTGTGCTCGTCGAGGCCGTGGAAGAAGCGCACGTAGTCCGGGGTGAACTGCTCGAGCCCGAGCTTGGAATACTCCATCGGCGCGAACGCCTGGGTGCGGGTGAGCCAGCGCAGCGTGCCGCGGCCGGGTGGGCGGGCCCGCAGGAGGTCGAGGAACACCTCGGCGCCGGACTGCCCGGATCCGACGACCGTGACGTCCGCCGCCTCGACGAGCCGGCGCCGGGCGGGCAGGTAGTCGGCCGAGTGCAGGATCCGCTCGCCCGCCAGGTGCTCCAGCGGGTCGGGCAGGACGGGCTCGGTGCCCACGCCGAGCACGACGTTGCGTGCCTCGACCGTGCCGCCCGGCTCGACGTCGAGCTCGAACGCGCTGCCCGACCAGCGGACGGCCCGCACGTGCCGGCCGAA
Organism: Actinophytocola sp.; assembly: GCF_036402745.1. GTDB lineage: Bacteria > Actinomycetota > Actinomycetes > Mycobacteriales > Pseudonocardiaceae > Actinophytocola. Next base: position 9,419 of record NZ_DASWSJ010000408.1, read on the forward strand.
CCGGGTGCTCGTGAGCTTGCCGACGGCCCAGCCGCAGTAGTCCTCGTACTCCGCGCGCGGGATGTGGAACCGCTCGGCGAAGTAGAAGGGGAACAGCCGGCCGCGGTCGCGCAGGTAGCTGAGGAACGACAGCGGGTGCGCGGGCTCGACGAGCGAGACCAGGTCGGCGAGGAAGGGCACCTGCAGCGCGGCGCCGTCGATCATGAGGCCGGGGTGCCAGTGGAACTCGGGCTCGCGCTCGAAGAACGCCGTGCGCAGGCCCTCGACCGGCTCGGCGAGCGCGGCGAGGGACAGGTTGAACGGGCCGATGCCGACCCCCGCGATGTCCAGCGGGCCGGTCATGGCGCGAGGGTCCGCGCGGTCGCGTCGACGAGGTCGAGCAGGCCGCGGTAGTCCACGAGGGTGGCGCGCGGGTTCAGCAGGGTGAGCTTGAGCCACACCCGGCCGTCGACCGTGGCGCGGCCGAGCACGGCGGTGCCGTCGTCGAGGAGGCGCCGCCGCACGGCCGCGACGTCGGCGTCGGCGTCGGCGTCGTGGCTGACCGGTCGGACCAGGACGGTGGACAGGGTCGGCTCGCCCCACAGCTCCAGGCCCGGGTGCCGCTCGACCTCGCGCGCGACCTGCCCGGCGAGGGTGCAGCAGTGCTCGACGAGCCCGGCGATCCCCTGCCGGCCCAGCGCGCGGAGGGTGACGGCGATCTTGAGGCAGTCCGGCCGGCGGGAGGTGCGGATGGAGCGGCCGAGGAGGTCGGGGATGCCGGCCTCGGTGTCGTCGCCGGCGTTGAGGTAGTCGGCGCGGACGTGGAGCGCGGTGCAGGGTGCGCGGGTGGCGAGGATGCCGGCGGCGATGGGCTGCCAGCCGAACTTGTGCAGGTCCAGCGCCACCGAGTCGGCGTGCTCGAGGCCGGCGAGCCGCGGCGCGAGCCGGTCGCTGAACAGGGCGGCGCCCCCGTAGGCGGCGTCCACGTGCAGCCACGCGCCGGCCTGCCGCGCCGCCACGCCGACCTCGGCGAGCGGGTCGATTGCCCCCGTGTCCGTCGTTCCGGCGGTGGCGACGACGACCTCGTCGGCTGCCAGGTCGAGCCCGTCGGCCCGCAGCCGGCCGGCGTCGGTGTCGACCAGCCGCGGGGCGGGCAGCCCGAGGAGCCAGGCCGCGCGGGCGACGCTGTGGTGGGCGTTGCCCCCGCAGACGAGCCGGGTGCGCCCGTGCTCGCGCGCGAGCAGCAGCCCGAGGAGGTTGGACTCCGTGCCACCGCTGGTGATCACCGCGTCGGGCCGCTCCTGCGCGGGGAAGCACAGCCGGGCCAGCGTGGCGGTGAGCTCCCGCTCCAGCTCGCTCGCGACGGGTGCCTGGTCCCAGGAGTCCATCGAGGGGTTGAGCACGCTGCCCACGAGGTCCGCCGCGGCCGCGACGGCGAGCGTGGGCCCGTGCAGGTGGGCGGCACACCACGGGTGCGCGGGGTCGACCGACCCGGCGGTGAGGAGCCGGGTGAGCTCGTCGAGCGCGACCGCCTCCCCGACGCCCTGGGGTGGCAGCAGGTCGAGCCCGTCCAGGGCGGCGGCCACCGCGGCCGGGCCGCCGGCCGGGATCGGACCGGTACGTGTCGCGGCCGTCTCGGACATCGCGTCCAGGGCGACCGTCACCAGGGCACGCACCCGGTCCGCGCCCGCGGTGCCGGCGGACAGCCGCGGCTCGTCGGAGGCGTCTGGCGAAGCCCGCAATCTGACCCCATTCTTAGGTGAACCTAACCTGAGGGCCACAATACGGCCGCCGCCCGCCGGCGCACTATCGGGTTCAGGCCGGGGCCAGCGACCGGACCAGCTGCTGCGGGTCCGCGCCGGTGGGCAGGACCGAGATGACCGGGGTGTCCAAACCGGACTCGACGTACTCGGCCACCCGCTCCCGGCAGTGCTCGACGGGGCCGTGCACGATCAGGTCGTCCACCACCGCGTCCGGGATGGCCGCGTTCGCCGCCGCGCGCTCGCCCGCCGCCCACGCCTCGTGCATCGGCGCCAGCGCGTCGCCGCGGCCCAGCCACTCGTGGAACGCCGCGTACACCGGCACCGTGAGGTAGCTGCTGATCAGCATGCGGCCCAGGCCCCGCGCGGCGTCGGCGTCCTCGGTGGGGCACACGAAGATCCGGGCCACGAGCTCGCCGTCGGCGCCCAGCTCGCCGCGGACCTTCGGGACGTCCGACGGTGCCAGCCAGTTCGTGATCGCCCCGTCCGCCTCGCGCGCGGCCAGCCGCAGCATCCCCGGACGCAGCGCCGCCAGCACGATCGGCGGCGGCGGGGTCGGCGGGCGCTCCAGCCGGAACTTCGAGACCGCGAACGTCTCGTACTCCTCGGTGATCTTGTCCCCGACCAGCGCCGCCCGCAGGAACCGCACCGTGTCCCGGGCCCGCGCGTAGGGCGCGTCGAACGGCACGGCGTTCCACCCGGTGACGATCGTCGGCGTCGACGTGCCCACGCCCAGCACGAACCGGCCGGGCGCGAGCTCGGCGATGGTCGCCGCCTGCATCGCCAGCAGGCCAGGCCCGCGCGTGTAGACGGGTGCGATCGCGGTGCCGAGCCGGAGCCCGGGCGCCCACTCGGCGGCCAGCGCCAGCGGGGTGAACGCGTCCGTGCCGGCGGTCTCGGCCGACCACACGTCGGTGTAGCCCAGGTCGGGCAGCTCGCGGACGAGCTCGCGGTGCGCGGTGAGCGGCACCCCGGTCAGCGGCAGCGTGATTCCCCAGCGGTTCACTGCGCCACCTCCGCGTCCAGGCCCAGCGCGGAGCGCAGCCACCGCACCTGCATCAGCATGAAGTTCTCCGCCACCTCGTCGTCCTGCGGGGTCATGTGCGTGACGCCGGGCAGCGGCAGCAGCGCGTGCGGGCGGCCGGCGGCCACCAGTGCGGCGGACAGCCGCACCGAGTGCGCCACCACCACGTTGTCGTCGGCGAGCCCGTGGATGACCAGCAGCGGCCGCTCGAGCTTCGGTGCGTCGTCGATCAGCGAGTTGCGGTCGTAGACCTCCGGTTTCTCCTCGGGATGGCCGAGATACCGCTCGGTGTAGTGCGTGTCGTAGAGCCGCCAGTCGGTGACCGGCGCGCCCGCGATCGCCGCGTGGAACACGTCCGGCCGGCGCAGCACCGCCAGCGCGGACAGGTAGCCGCCGTAGGACCAGCCGCGGATGGCCACAGTGGACAGGTCGAGCTCGGGGAACGCCTCGGCGGCCGCCGCCAGCGCGTCGACCTGGTCGGTGAGCGTGACGCCGGCGAAGTCGAACGCCACCTGCCGGTCCCAGGCCGGCCCGCGCCCGGGTGTGCCGCGGCCGTCCGCGATGAGCACGGCGAAGCCCTGGTCGGCGAGCCACTGCGGGCCGAGGTAGGCGTTGCGGCTGGCCATGACCCGCTGCGCGTGCGGCCCGCCGTACGGGTCGAGCAGCACCGGCAGCGGCCCGCCGCCCGGCTCGTACCCGGTGGGGAGCACCAGCGCGGCCCGCAGCGCGCGCTCGCCGAGGGTGAGCAGCCGCAGGTTCGGCGTGATGCCCGGATCGACCGCGTGCGAGGCGATCCCGGCGATCCGCTCGTCCCCGCGCAGCACGTCGATCACCGGGCCGGACCGCTCCAGCGACCACGAGGTCAGCACGGTCACGTCGCCGCCCCGCGTCGCGCCGTGCACGCCGTCCGAAGTGGACATTCGGGTGACGCCCGCGTCGTCGACCCGGTGGACGTGCACCTGCGTGGGGTCGGACTCGGTGGCGGAGAAGAGGATGTCCGCGCCGACGTCGAGGACCGCGCGCACCTGCGTCGACGGCGGGGTGACCTCCTTGTCGTCGACGAGGAGCCGGTAGCCGCCCTGGCTCACCGCGACCCGCACGAGCCGGCCGTCGGGCGTCCAGGCCGGCACGCCGGGGGTGATCTCGACCCAGTGCTCGTCGGTGTCGGTGGCGAGCAGCTCGGTGGCGCCGGTGTCCGGGTCGACCGCGCGGGTCTCCATGCGCCGCTGGTCGCGGGTCTGCAGGGCGATCAGCGGCGGGCCGCCGGCGCTCCAGTGCGCGGTGACCAGGTAGGGCAGCTCGCCACCGGGCCAGTCGACGTCCACCCGGGAGCTCCGGTCCCGGTCCAGGCTCAGGACCGCGAGCCGGACCTCGACGTTGTCCGTGCCGGCGGCCGGGTAGGACACGACGTTGGGCGCCACCTCGGGGTTGGCCGGGTCGGCGATGTGCCAGCGGCGCACCGGGCTCTTGTCGGTGAACGCGACGAGCAGCCGGGTGCCGTCGGGGGACCACCAGTACCCGCGCGAGCGGCCCATCTCCTCGGCCGCGATGAACTCGGCCACGCCGCACGCCTGGTCCGGCCCCTCCGGCTCGGCGAGCGCCCGGTCGCCGGTGCCGTCGACGCCGACCACGCGCAGCGCGCCGCCCGAGACGTAGGCGACGTGCCGGCCGGTGGGGTCGGGCCGCGGGTCGATGACGCCGGGCGCGGTGTCGAGCTCCCGGGTCTCGCCGGTGACCGCGTCCGCCACGAAGAGCTTGCCGGACAACGCGAACGCGGCGATCCGCACGTCGGCGTCGGTGGCGTTGCCGACGACGCCGCCGGCCTGCTCGCGGCTGCGCTCGCGGCGGGCCCGCTCCTCCGGCGGCAGGTCCTCGGTGTAGCCGGAGCCGCCCCCGCCGAGGAGCACGTCCGGGTCGGCGAGCCGGCTCTCGGTGCCCGTGGCGAGGTCGAGCCGCCACAGGATGTGCTGGCGGTCCGCGCCGGACGCCGAGCGCAGGAACAGGACGCGTGAGCCGTCCGGCGACACCTGGAACCCGCGCGGCGTCCCGAGGGTGAACCGCTGGGTCCTGGCCTGGAGGCGGAGGAATGAGCTCTCGTTGGTCACCCCCAGACCCTATGTCGTCGGGTTAGATCTGCTCGGCGTAAGCCGCCAGAATGCCCGCCCACCCACCCGGCGAGTCGATGCCGCGCAGGACCTGCTCGGGCTTGTCGTGGCGCTCGATGTGCCGGTGCTCCAGGTCGACCCGGGTACGGTCGGGTGCCTCCGCGATGAAGCGGACCTCGATCTCGCTCGCCATCGCCGGGTTCGGGTCGTAGCTCCAGTCGGCCTGCAGGTGCCAGGACAGCACCACCCGGCCCGGCGGCTCCCAGGCCAGCACCCGGCCCCAGTCGCACTCGCTGCCGTCCGCGCCGCGCTCGTACCAGCGGCCGCCCCGGTGCGGCTCGATGACCGCGTCGGCCAATTCGGCCATGCCGATGTGGTGGCCCTTCGGCCACCAGGTGAAGAACCGCTCGGTGAACACGGTGAAGGCGTGCTCCCGGGCGGCCCGCACGGTCACCGACCTCACCACAGCGAGGGTCGTGCTCATGTGTCCTCCTCCGCCGCCGCGGCGAACGCGGCGAGTGCGTTGTCCCAGAGCTGGTCCAGGTAGTCGCGCAGCGCCGCCACGCCACGCGGGTCGACCCGGTAGAGCCGCCGGGTGCCCTCGGCGTGGTCGAGGACCAGCTCGACCTCCTTGAGCACCCTGAGGTGCTGCGACACGGCCGGGCGGCTCACCGGCAGCTCGCGTGCCAACTCACCGACGGCCCGCGGCCGGTCGGCCAGCAGCTCGAAGATCGCCCGGCGAGTGGGATCGCCGAGCGCGCCGAGCGCCGCCATTTGGTAAGTCGACACGAACCGTAAGTTACGACTTACCGCCGGATTCGTCAAGCGACTTCTTGGCCGACACTTCGCGCTCTCACAGGCTCCTCCCAGGCAGCGGGCTCACCGTGGAGTCATGACCGAGACCTACCAGCCACCGCGCCAGCCTCCGGTGCCCCCATGGACCTACCCGAGCCCGTCCTACCTCCCGCCGCAGCCCCCGGTCCCGCCGGCCCCGCCGGAGTCCGGACCGCAGCCGGGACCGCAGCCGCCGAGGAACCGCTTCCAGCGCAACACGATCGCGCTCCTCGCGGCCGCCACGCTCGCCGCGGGCGGTATCGGCGGCACGGTCGGCGCGCTGCTCGGGGGAGACAACGGCACCGCGCCCGCGCCGGCCGCCGCGAGCGCGTCCACCACGTCGAACACCTCGCCGGTGGACGTCAGCTCGGTGGTCGACAAGGTCAAGAACAGCGTGGTCCAGGTGAACGTGCAGTCGCCGAACTCGCAGGGCATCGGCTCCGGCGTGATCCTCAGCGCCGGCGGCCGGATCCTCACGAACAACCACGTCGTCGCCGGCGCCGACCAGGTGACCGTCACGCTGGCCGACGGCCGCACGGTGCCCGCGACCGTCGTCGGCACCGACCCGGCGAGCGACCTGGCGGTGATCCAGGCCCAGGGGGTGTCCGGCCTGACCGCCGCGAAGTTCGGCGACTCCGCCGCGGTGCACGTCGGCGACGAGGTCATCGCGATCGGGTCGCCCGGCGGCCTGCAGGGCACGGTGACGACGGGGATCGTCAGCGCGCTCAACCGCGAGGTCAACGTGCCCGCCGACCAGCAGCAGACCCCGCAGGGCCTGCCCTTCGGCGTGCCGGGCTCGAGCTCGGGCTCCGGCGGCACCGTCACCTACCACGCGATCCAGACCGACGCGTCGATCAACCAGGGGAACTCCGGGGGACCGCTCTTCAACACCGCCGGCGAGGTCGTCGGCATCAACTCGGCGATGTACTCGCCCGTCTCGGGCCCGAACGGGTCAGCGGGCAGCGTCGGGATCGGGTTCGCCATCCCGAGCAACGATGCCCAGAAGGTGATCAACCAGTTCTGAGCCACCGACCGTGATGCTCGCCCGCCGCGCCTCGGCCACCGCCAGGGACGCGCGGGTGAGCAGCCACCCGGCCTTCCGCACCCGCCGCCGCTCCCGCCGCGCCGCGACCAGCAGCGCGGCGGCGCCCACGGTGAGGACGACCCCGGCGAGGACGGTCAGCTCAGCGAGCACGGTGCAACCTCACGTCGGCCCGCACGCCCTGGTCGGTGAGGCTCTGCCGCACCTTGCCGATGAGCCGCCGGTGGACGACGTCGCGCAGGAGCCGCGGGGTGAGGACGGTGAGCGGGCGGGTGAGCGCGCTTTCCTTGTGCGCCAGCTCGAAGAGGTTGAGGATCTCGACCGCGACGACGTGCCTGGCGCCGACCCCGAAGGTCCGCGACAGCTCCGGCGGCAGCGCGTCGATCTCGTCGACCAGCTCGTCGACCCGCTCCCCCAGCAGCCCGACGTCCGACCGGAGCACCCGCAGCTCCCGCACCGCGAGCCCGAGCACCCCGACTCCGACGAGAACGAGCACCAGCCCAACGACCGACATCAGGCCCACCTCCGCGCGACAACGCTACGGACCCGGTACCACCCACCGAACCGCCACCCGGCCCCGGATGTCGGCCACACCTCAGCCGAGCAGGGAGCGGTGCATCTCCTGCAGGCGGCGGACCAGGTCGGTCCGGGACGCCGGGGCGACCAGGACCCGGTGCTCGCCGTCGCCGGCGTCGGTCATGTGGTTGAGCCAGCGGCCGGTGGGGGTGTCGGCGTAGCGCAGCGGGTACGGGACGGCGCGGCGTCTGGCCATCCGGTCGCGTACGGCCACGTACAGCTCGCCGCCGCCGGTGGTGGGCTGGGCGGCGATCTGCTGGACGGCCCGCACGTCCGGCGGCGCGGGCCGGCTGCCCACCCCGGCCTCGGTGCGGTGCCGGCCGCCCACCGCGGCCAGCGCCTCCGAGCGCAGGATGCTGTGCGCCTCACCGCGGGCCGGGGGGACCTCGGGGGTCTGCGCCACCAGCACCTGCGGCAGCGACTCCGGCCGGATCTGGTTCAGCGTGACCGTGTCGCCGTCGCGGACGGCGAGGACGGCCTCGCGGCCGATGGCGGCGGCGAGCACCGCCCGGGTGGTGTCGCCCTCGTTGACCCAGCCGTAGAACTCCGCGCCCGCCCGGCACAGCACGGTGAGCGACGCGACCAGCTCGACGTCCAGCCGGCCGCGGTTGTCGAGCAGCCCCAGCCGGATGAACTCCTGGCGGGTCTGCGTCTCGAGCTGGTGCTGGAACGCCTTCGGCCGCCACTTCGCCGGCGGCGCCAGCGTGACGTGCAGCTCGCCGAGGTTCTCCAGCCGCACCAGGCGGACCAGCGCCTCGGCCGGCATCGTCAGCGGGCTCGCGAGTACCACGGCGCCCTACTCGCCGATCACCGGCGGCGCGGTGACCTCGTCGGAGCCGAACGTCTCGTCCGGGTCGGGCTCGACCAGGAACGACGGCCGCTCGTGCTCGCCGTCCTCGCTGTTCTGACCGCGACCGCCGCCGCCCATGCCGCCCATGCCGCCGCGGCCGCCGGAGCCACCGGCCCCGCCTCGACCGGCCGCGCCTTCCGCGGCCGCCGCCGCACCGGCACCACCCGGGCCGAAGCCGCCACCGGGACCACGCCCGGCACCCGCCCCGCCCGCGCCACCGCCGGCGCCGCCGGAGCCACCGGGACCGAAACCGCCACCACGCGGGCCGAACCCGCCCGGACCGCGACCCCCGGGTCCGCCGCCGGCGCCACCGCCCGGGCCGAAGGTGCCGCCTGGGACGACGCCCGGCAGGTTCTGGCCACCCGGGCCGTTCGGCGGGCCGCCCGGCGGGACCGGGACGCGCCACGGGTCGAGCGAGCGCGGCGGGGTGTACTGCTCGGGCCGGGTCTGGTTCAGCTCACCCGGCGGCCGGTTGCCCACGTCCGGCCGGGTCTGGCTGGTGAGGGTCTGGTCGTGCGTCTGCGGAAGGGAGGTGTTGCGCGAGTTGTCGGTGCCGTTGCGTTTCGACGGGTCACCGGGCTGCGGCGGGCGGATCGGCCGGATCGGCCCGGGCGGCCACACGACTGGCTTGCGCACGCCGATCTCCGACTTGTCCGCCGCGATCGAGCCGTAGGAGGTGGGCATGCGGTTGGCGTTGTTCTCGGTGGCGCCCTCGTAGGCCTCCATGACCGCGACGTTCATCTCGTTGGCCGCGTTGACCTCGGTCATCCGGCGCTCGTAGTTGCGGCCGGCGCTGCCGAGGGTGGTGACGTTGTCCCAGATGCCCGGCTTGTCCGGCGTCGGCGGGATCTCCCGCACCGAGCTCTTGGCCGAGGAGAACACGTCGGTCTGGTCGGTCATCACCATCTGCGCGGCGGTCATCGAGTCCTGTGCGGTGCCGTGCTCGACGGCGAGCGGGGCCGCGCCGCGTCGGGCCGCGCCCGCCGCGTCGCCCTGCCAGGCCGACTCCATCATGTTGGTGAGCCGGACGATCGAGTCGACCCGGCCCTTGTAGTGGTCGACCAACTGCTGCACGCTCGTCGAGGCGTGGGTGAGCCCGCGGCCGTCGTCGCCGGTGCCGCCGTGGAAGTTGCGGTAGATCTCCTCACCGCTCCAGCCGAACGCGCCCCCGCCACCGAAGACACTGCTGTCGAAAACGCTCATGCCATACCCCCTGAGTGCAGGGACTCCCTTCGCTGCGGCGACCTGGTCACGTCGGGTAGACGCGGCGCATGCTGGTGTGGGCCGCGTCCTCCGTGGTCTGCATCTGCGCCCGGGCCTTCTCGAGGTTGGCGAGGAAGGTCTCGGCGTACTTCAGCATCTCGACGCTGTGCTTCCACATGACCCGCAGCGACTCGCGGGCCGCGTCGGCCTGCATGAGGCTCATCGGGTCGCCGGCCGGCTGGTTGACGACGTCGGCGGTGGACAGGATCTGGTCGCGGTCGCCCATGATCGAGGTGATCTCCTGGCGCCACGCCCCGATGACGGCGTCGAGCTCGGGCAGGCTCGCGAACATGAACTTGCCGCCCGAGCCACCGCCCCCGGCGGACGTCTTCCAGTCGGCGCCCAGCAGCGCAGAGACCCAGCCGGTGACCTTCGTGGCGGCGATCTCCTGGTTGATCTGGTCCGCGGGCGTGCCCGCGTCCTGCTGCGCACCGCCCCGGTTCTGTTGCTCAGCGGTTGCACCGTCAGGCACGCCCACCACACCCCTCGTCCCGCCGTTCACCATGATCGATCCCTGAGCTTACCGCCTGTGACCAGGCCGGACACCCGGGGATTGGGACGTGGGCAGTCGTGTACCGGCCCCGCACCACGTCCCGGCGGCCAGACCATACGACACGGCGCCGACGGTCGCTGGCCATTCGGTCAAGAAATCACGGCAGGAAGTCGAGCAGGGCCTTCGCGAGCTCCCCGGGCGCCTCCTCAGCCATGTGGTGACCCGAGTCGATCACGCCGCCCCGCAGGTCAGCGGCCCATGGCCGCCAGACCTCGAGCACGTCGCCGTACAGCTCCGCCAGGTCGTCGTGGGCCGACCACAGCACGAGCGTCGGGCAGGCCAGCGTGCGGCCGGCCGCCCGGTCCGCGTCGTCGGCCGCGCGGTCGACGCCGAGGCCCGCCCGGTAGTCCTCCAGCATCGCCTTGACCGTGTCCGGGTCGCGGATCGCGTGCCGGAAGTCGGCGAAGTTCTCCGCGCCGAGCCGCTGCGGGGTGTTGCGGTCGCCGACCCGGTACCACTCGTCCGGGTCGGCGTTGATCGCGCGCTCGGGCTTGTCCGGCAGCCCGAAGAAGAACCAGTGCGCCCACGCCTGGGCGAACCTGGCGTCGCAGCGGGCCAGCGCCTCGCCGATCGGCACGCTGTCCAGCACGGCCAGCGCGGTGACCACCTCCGGGCGGTCCATCGCCAGCCGGAACGCGACGTAGCTGCCTCGGTCGTGGCCGACGACCGCGAACCGCTCGTGGCCGAGCACCCGCATCAGCTCGACGCAGTCGGCCGCCATCGCCCGCTTCGAGTAGGGCGCGTGGTCCGGCGTGGTCGGCGGCTTGTCCGACCGGCCGTAGCCACGCAGGTCAGGGCACACGACGGTGTACCTCGTGGCGAGCACGGGGGCGACCCGGTACCAGGTGGTGTGCGTGCGCGGGTGGCCGTGCAGCAACAGCACCGCCGGCCCGCGGCCGCCGTGCCGCACCCGCAGCGTCACCTCACCGGCGTCGATGCCCTCCAGCGCGAAGTTGTCGAACACCGCCCGATTCAACCCCGTCAGTCATTGCGCGGGAAGCCCAGATTCACCCCACCGTGCGACGGGTCGAGCCAGCGCGAGGTGACCACCTTGGTGCGGGTGAAGAAGTGCAGCCCGTCCGGGCCGTAGGCGTGCGTGTCGCCGAACAGCGAGGACTTCCAGCCGCCGAAGGAGTAGTAGCCGACGGGCACCGGGATCGGCACGTTGACCCCGACCATGCCGACCTCGATCTCGTTCTGGAACCGCCGCGCGGCGCCGCCGTCGTTGGTGAAGATCGCGACGCCGTTGCCGTACGGGTTGTCGTTGACCAGCGTCACCGCCGACTCGTAGGTGTCCGAGCGGACCACGGACAGCACCGGGCCGAAGATCTCGTCGGTGTAGATCGACATGTCCGGGCCGACGTGGTCGAACAGCGTGGGGCCGAGCCAGAAGCCCCCGGCGGCGCCGTCGATCTCGTGGTCGCGGCCGTCCACCACCAGCGAGGCGCCCGCCGACAGCCCGGCGTCCACATAGGACGTCACGCGGTCCCGGTGCGCGCCGGTGACCAGCGGGCCCATCTCGCAGCCCGGCCGGCGGCCGTCGCCCACGCGCAGCCCGGCCATCCGCTCGCGGATCTTCGCCACGAGCTCGTCGCCGACCGGGTCCACCGCGACGACGACGGACACGGCCATGCACCGCTCCCCCGCCGAGCCGAACCCGGCCGACACCGCGGCGTCCGCGGCGAGGTCGAGGTCGGCGTCGGGCAGCACGACCATGTGGTTCTTCGCCCCGCCGAGCGCCTGGACCCGCTTGCCGTGGCTGGTGCCGGTATCGTAGACGTAGCGCGCGATCGGCGTGGAGCCGACGAACGAGATGCCGCGCACGGCCGGGTGCGACAGCAGCCCGTCGACCGCGACCTTGTCGCCGTGCAGCACGTTGAGCACGCCGTCGGGCAGGCCGGCGCGGGCCCACAGCTCGGCCACGAAGTTCGACGCGGACGGGTCCTTCTCCGAGGGCTTGAGCACGACCGTGTTGCCGCAGGCGATCGCGTTGGGCACGAACCACAGCGGCACCATCGCGGGGAAGTTGAACGGCGAGATCACCCCGACCACGCCCAGCGGCTGGCGCATCGAGTACACGTCCACCCTGGTCGAGACGTTCTCGCTGAACCCGCCCTTGAGCAGCGCCGGGATCCCGCAGGCGAACTCGACGTTCTCCAGCGCCCGCGCCACCTCGCCGGCCGCGTCGTCGAGCACCTTGCCGTGCTCGGCGGTGACGATGGCGGCGAGCTCGTCCTTGTGCTGGTTGAGCAGCTCGCGGAACGCGAACAGCACCTTCGACCGGCCCGCGAGCGAGGTGTCGCGCCACGCGGGGAACGCCCGCGCGGCCGCCTGCACCGCTTCGTCCACTTCGGACTGAGCGGCGAAGTCGACGTGCGCGGCGACCTCGCCGGTGGCCGGGTCGAACACCTCACCCCTGCGCTCGGCGACCCCGGCCCACGGCTTGCCGTCGATCCAGTGGCTGATCCGGCCCGCCATCACTTCGCCCCGTCCCGCGTGGTCCCGTCGGCGGCGGCGACGGCCGCGGCCAGGATGTCGAGCGCCTCGGCCAGCTCCTCGGCCGTCAGCGTCATCGGCGGCGCCAGCCGGATGACGTTGTTGTGCAGCCCGCCCTTGCCGACGAGCAGGCCGTGCCGGCGGGTCTCCTCGAGCACCGTCATGGCCGCCGCGGGCGACGGCGTCATGCCGCCCGGCTCGACCAGCTCGATGCCGACCATGAGGCCCTTGCCGCGCACGTCGCCGACCACGGGGTGCTTCGCCGCGACCGCCCGCAGGCCGTCGATCAGCTTCGCGCCCAGCGTCGCGGCGTTGGCCTGCAGGTCGTGGTCCAGCAGGTAGTCCAGCACCGCCCGCGCGCCCACCGTGGACACCGGGTTGCCGCCGAACGTGGAGATCGAGCTGGCGCCGAGCGAGTCCATGATCTCGCCGCGGGCCACCACGCCGCCGATCGCGAGGCCGTTGCCCAGCCCCTTGGCGAAGGTCATCAGGTCCGGCGTCACGCCGTGCGCCTGGATGCCCCAGAAGTCGCCGCCGGTGCGGCCCCAGCCGGTCTGCACCTCGTCGGAGATGAACAGGATCCCGTGCTCGGCAAGGACTTCCGCGAAGCTGCCGAACAACCCGTCCGGCGGCAGCGAGAACCCGCCGACACCCTGGATCGGCTCGGCGATCATGCACGCCACGTCGCCGGAGGTGCCGGTCTGCAGCACGTCGCGCAGGTCGTCGGTGCACGCGGCGATGTAGTCGGCGTCCGACAGCGCGGCGAACGGGCTGCGGTACCGGTACCCACCGTGCACATAGGACACCTTGACCGGCGACAGCGAGGACGCGGACCAGCCGCGGTTGCCGGTGACGCCGACCGTCGCGAACGCGCGGCCGTGGTAGGAGTTGCGCAGCGCCAGCACCTGGTTGCTGCGCCGGTACTGGGTGGCGAGCATCAGCGCGGTCTCGTTGGCCTCGGTGCCGGAGTTGGTGAAGAACACCTTGGCGTCGGGGATCCCGGACAGCCGGGCGATCCGCTCGGCGAGCTCGACCTGGCTGCGGATCAGGTACAGCGTCGAGGTGTGCAGGATGCCGGTGTCGAGCTGCTTGCGCACGGCGTCGCTGATCTCGGCGACGTCGTAGCCGATCGCGTTGGTGAGGATGCCGGCGAAGAAGTCGAGGTAGGTCTTGCCGTTCGAGTCGGTCACCCGGCGGCCGTGCCCGTGCACGATCTCGATCGGGTCGTCGTAGAACAGCGCCATCCAGCTCGGCAGGACGGCACGATGGCGATCGATCAGACGCGGTTCACCCATGCCCCCGAGTGTGGCCGCGCACCCGGGCGCGCGCCATGGACAGTGTGTATCGGCGCCCCCTGGCCGGCCGTACAGTGTGCACAACATGTACCCGACCGTGTCCGATGTGCTCGCGCTGCCGGTGATCCAGCAGGGCCGCGCCACGGTGGTCGCCGGCGCCGGCGGGCTGGACCGGCCGGTGCGCTGGGTGCACATCGCGGAGATCGCCGACATCGCGCCGCTGCTGCGCGGCGGCGAACTGGTGCTCACCACCGGCATCGCGCTGCCGGACGACCCGGCCGCGCTCACCCGCTACGTCGGCGAGCTCGCCAGGGCGGGGGTCGTCGGCGTGGTCGTCGAGCTGGTCCGGCACTGGAGCCGCGAGCTGCCGGCCGCGCTGGTGGCCGCCGCCGAGGAGCACGCGCTGCCGCTGGTCACGCTGTCGCGCGAGACCCGGTTCGTCGCGGTCACCGAGGCGGTGGTCGGGCTGATCGTCGAAGCACAGGTGGCGGAGCTGCGGGCGGCGGAGCGGGTGCACGAGACGTTCACCGCGCTCACCGTGGCGGGCGCGGAGCCGGCGGAGGTCCTGCGCGAGGTGGCGCGGGCGTCCGGGCTGCCGGTGGTGCTGGAGACGCTGGGCCACGACGTGCTGGCCTACGACGCGGCCGGCGCCGACCCGGGTGAGCTGGTCGCGGACTGGGCGGCGCGGTCGCGGGCGGTCACCGGCACCGCGCGGACGAGCTACCACGCCGACACGGGCTGGCTCGTCACCGTGGTCGGCGCGCGGGGCAACGACTGGGGCCGGCTGGTGCTGGTCTGCCGGGGCGAGCCGGCGCACCGGCAGGTGGTGATCGCCGAGCGGGCCGCCTCCGCGCTGGCCGTGCACCGGCTGGTCGCCCGGGACCGCGAGGGCCTGGAGCGGCACGCGCACCGGACGCTGCTGACCGAGCTGCTGGCGTCGTCGACCACGCCGGCCGACCTCACCGCGCGGTCGAGCGCGCTCGGGGTGCCGCTGCAACGCCGGCACCTGCTCGGCGTGTCCGTGCGCCCGTCGGCGGTGGCCTCGGCCCGGCCGGCGCCGACGATGGCGACCCAGGAGGTGCTGCGTGACCTGGCCGAGGCCACCGCGCTCGCCGCGCGCCGGGCCCGGGTCGCCGCGCTGGTCGGCGTGGTCGACGACATCTCCGTGCGGGCCTTGCTGTCGCTCACCCCGCAGGCCGACGCGGCCACCGTGGTCCGCCGGCTCGCGAAGGAGATCCACCAGGCCGCGGCCACCGCGCCGAAGGCCCTGCCGGTGGTGATCGCGGTCGGCACGACCGTCGAGAGCGTGTCCGAGGCCCGCCGCAGCCTCGTCGAGGCCGCGCACGTGGCGAAGGCCGCGCTCCGCACCCCGGACGGCCGCCCTTACCACCGGCTCGACGACGTCCGGCTGCGCGGTCTCGTGCACCTGCTGGCCGACGACGACCGGGTGACGGCGTTCGCCTCGCGGGAGCTCGGACCACTCCTGGCCAGGGACGCGGCGCACGCGAGCCGGCTGCTCGAGGCGCTGCGGCACTTCTGCGAGCACGGCGGCAACAAGTCCGCGGCGGCGTCGGCGGCGCACATGTCGCGGACCGCGTACTACCAGCAGCTGTCCCGGATCGAGCAGGTGCTGGGCGTGTCGCTGGACGACCCGGAGTCCGTGTTGTCGCTGCACGTGGCCCTGCTGGTGACCGAGATCGGCTGACTCGTCGGGCCGGGTGTCGGTGGGGTGGCGGATGATGGCCGGATGACGTGGGGAGACGGTGACGGGTTCGTCACGTGCGAGCTCGGGCACAAGCACTGGGGGCGGTACGGGGCGGCGGGCCTGCTGCCTTATCACGACGGGTACGTGCTGCTGCAGCACCGGGCCAAGGTCACCATCGGCGGCGGCACGTGGGGGGCGTTCGGCGGCGCGCGCAGACGCGGGGAGGACCCGGTGGCCGCGGCGCTGCGCGAGACCGCCGAGGAGTCCACGCTGGACGCCAGCGAGGTCACCCTGCGCGGGCTGATGCACGAGGACCACGGCGGCTGGTCCTACGACACGGTCATCGCCACGGCGCCCGCGCTGCTCGAGGTGCGGCCGGCGTCGTGGGAGAGCAAGGGCGCGGCGTGGGTGCCGGTCGACGAGGTGGCCGAGCACAACCTGTTCGAGCCGTTCGCCAAAGCGTGGCCGCGGCTGCGGCAGGCCCTGCGCCGCCCGGTGCTCGTGGTCGACGGGGCCAACGTGATGGGCTCCCGCGCGGACGGCTGGTGGCGCGACCGGGCCGGCGCCTCGGCGAGGCTGCGCGACCAGCTGGGCGCGGTCGACCGGTACACCGGGATCGCCCCCTTCGACGTGGCGATCCCGGAGAAGGTCCTGGTCGTGGAGGGCAAGGCGCGCAACATCGGCCCCGGCGACACCGACGTCCGGGTGGTCTCGGCCGAGGCCGACGGCGACGACAAGATCGTCGAGACGGCGGCCTCGATCGTGGCCGAGGGCCCGGACGTGCTGTGCCTGGTGGTCACCGCGGACCGCGAGCTGCGCCGCCGCTGCGTGGCCGTGGGCGCCGAGGTCACCGGCCCCCGCTGGCTCCTGAACCAGATCGCCCCCAAGGCCGTCGACACCCCTGGCTGACCAGGTCGTGACATGCCCGTAACCCGGACGGACCGGGCATGGGCGGCGCGACCGCCGCAATTGGCAGAGTGTCCACTGTGTGCGCCAACGGTGTACACAGTGGCACTGCCCCCCACCGGCCGGTACGCCCACGATGCCGGGATGGCGCAGAGCACCCTCCCGGACGGCCGGGTCGACCTCGACGACCACGCCGCGATCCGCGACAGCCGCTTCTACAACGAGGAGCTCGCCCCGGTGCCGGTCGAGCGGCGCACCTGGACGACCTACAACTACTTCGCCCTGTGGATGGGGATGGCGCACAACATCCCCAGCTACACGCTCGCCGCCTCGCTGATCGCCCTGGGCATGGACTGGCTCCAGGCCTTCCTCACGATCACCATCGGCAACCTGATCGTCCTGGTCCCCATGCTGCTCAACAGCCACGCGGGCACCAAGTTCGGCATCCCGTTCCCGGTGTTCTCGCGAGCGTTCTACGGGCTGCGCGGCGCCAACCTCGCCGCCCTGCTGCGGGCGTTCGTCGCCTGCGGGTGGTTCGGCATCCAGACCTGGGTCGGCGGCGAGGCGATGTTCGTCATCGTCGGCAAGCTCACCGGGGACGGGTGGACCGGGGCGAGCACGCTGTTCGGCAAGCCGTGGACGCTGTGGCTGTGCTTCCTGGTGTTCTGGGTGGTCCAGATGCTGATCATCTGGCGCGGCATGGAGGCCGTGCGCAAGTTCGAGAACTGGACCGCGCCGCTGGTGTCGGTCGGCTTCCTGATCCTGCTCGCCTACGTCGTGATCAAGGCCGGCGGCTTCGGCCCGATCCTGTCCCAGCCGTCGAAGCTGGGCTGGGGCGCGGACTTCTGGAAGGTGTTCGCGCCGTCGCTGATGGCCATGATCGCCTTCTGGGCGACCCTGTCGCTGAACATGCCGGACTTCACCCGATTCGGTGGTTCTCAGCGCAAGCAGCTCCGCGGCCAGATCCTCGGCCTGCCGACGACCATGTCGTTCATCGCGATCATCGCCATCCTCACCACCTCGGGCGGGGTCGCCCTCTACGGCGAGGCGATCTGGGACCCGGCCCTGCTCGCCGCGCGGTTCTCCAGCCCCGTCGTCGTGGTGATCGCGCTGGTCGCGCTGGTGCTGGCCACCGTGTCGTGCAACCTCGCGGCCAACGTCGTGAGCCCGTCCTACGACTTCTCCAACGCCGCGCCGAAGTACCTCAACTTCCGGCTCGGCGGGCTGATCACCGGCGTGGTCGGCGTGGTGATCATGCCGTGGAACCTGATCTCCGACCCCAACATCTACATCTTCGCCTGGCTGCAGTTCTACGGCGGCGTGCTCGCCGCGGTGGCCGGCGTGCTGGTGGCCGGCTACTGGTTCCAGTACCGCACCGAGCTCGACCTGGAGGACCTCTACGCCGAGCGCGGCCGGTACTGGTACAGCGGCGGCTGGAACTGGAAGGCCCTGATCGCGACGGTGGTGGGCGCCCTGGTCGCGGTCGGCGGCGCGTACTCCAACCCGGGCGCGGGCCCGTTCCCGCGGGACGGCCTGATCCCGTTCCTGCGGGACTTCTACGACTACAGCTGGGTGGCCGGTCTGGTGGTCGCATTCGCGGTTTACTGGGCGCTGTCGCTCGTGCGACCGACCACGGCGAGCGCCCCCGCTCGCCTACCGGAGGGAGAGGTCAGTGTCTGAGATCGTCAGGGCTGGGCTGGTCCAGCAGCGCTGGACCGGGGACAAGGAGTCGATGATCGCCAACGCGGTCTCGGCCATCGGCACCGCGGCCTCGCAGGGCGCCCAGGTGGTGTGCCTGCAGGAGCTGTTCTACGGCCCGTACTTCTGCCAGGTGCAGGACGCCGACTACTACTCCTACACCGAGCAGATCCCCGACGGCCCCACCACGCAGCTGATGTGCGAGCTCGCCGACCAGCACAACATGGTGCTCATCGTGCCGATGTACGAGCAGGAGCAGCCGGGCGTCTACTACAACACCGCGGCCGTGATCGACGCCGACGGCACCTACCTCGGCAAGCACCGCAAGAACCACATCCCGCAGGTCAAGGGCTTCTGGGAGAAGTTCTACTTCCGGCCCGGCAACCTGGGCTACCCGGTGTTCGACACCGCGGTCGGCAAGATCGGCGTCTACATCTGCTACGAGCGCCACTTCCCGGAGGGCTGGCGCGCGCTGGGCCTGGGTGGGGCGCGGATCGTGTTCAACCCGTCGGCCACCAGCCGCGGGCTGTCGGAGTACCTGTGGCGGCTCGAGCAGCCGGCCGCGGCCGTGGCCAACGAGTACTACGTCGCCACGATCAACCGGGTCGGCGTGGAGCCGCTGGGCGACAACGACTTCTACGGCCAGTCCTACTTCGCCGACCCGCGCGGGCAGCTCGTCGGCGACGCCGCGTCGGACAGCGACGAGGAGGTCCTCGTGCGCGACCTGGACATGGGCCTGCTGACCGAGGTCCGAGACCTGTGGGCGTTCTACCGCGACCGCCGGCCGGACAGCTACGACTCCCTCACCAGCGCCTGACACTCCGCACACGAAGAAGGCAGGAATGCGCACTCTCATTCGCAACGGGACGGTCGTCAACGCCGGCGGCGCCCTGCGGGCCGACGTGCTCGTCGACGGCGAGACGATCGCCGCGGTGACCGCGCCGGGCGTGTTCGACACGGCCGAGAACATCATCGAGGCGGACGGCAGGTACGTGCTGCCCGGCGGCATCGACGCGCACACGCACATGGAGATGCCCTTCGGCGGCACGTTCTCCGCCGACACGTTCGCCACCGGCACCACGGCGGCCGCGTGGGGCGGCACCACGACGATCATCGACTTCGCGGTGCAGGCCAAGGGCACGTCGCTGCTGGCCACGCTGGACAAGTGGCACGAGAAGGCCGACTCGCACTGCGCGGTCGACTACGGGTTCCACATGATCGTCTCCGACGTCAACGACCAGTCGTTGAAGGAGATGGAGTCCTGCATCGCGGCCGGGGTCAACAGCTTCAAGATGTTCATGGCCTACCCGGGCGTGTTCTACGCGACCGACGGCGAGATCCTGCGCGCGATGCAGAAGGCCACCGACACCGGCTCGATGATCATGATGCACGCCGAGAACGGCATCGCGATCGACGAGCTGGTGGCCCAGGCCGTCGCGGCCGGCCGCACCGACCCGGTCGAGCACGGCATCACCCGGCCGCCGGAGCTGGAGGGCGAGGCCACCTCGCGGGCCATCCAGCTGGCCAAGGTGACCGGCGCGCCGCTCTACGTCGTGCACCTGTCCGCCCGGCAGGCGCTGGAGGCGGTGGCGGCCGCGCGCGACACCGGGCAGAACGTGTTCGCGGAGACGTGCCCGCAGTACCTCTACCTGTCCATCGAGGACCTGGCGAAGCCGGACTTCGAGGGCGCGAAGTACGTGGCGTCGCCGCCGCTGCGGCCCAAGGACCACCAGGCGGACCTGTGGCGGGGCCTGCGGACCAACGACCTGTCCGTGGTGTCCACCGACCACTGCCCCTTCTGTTTCGTGGACCAGAAGCAGCTGGGCCGCGGCGACTTCGCCAAGATCCCCAACGGGATGCCGGGCGTGGAGCACCGGATGGACCTGCTGCACCAGGGGGTCGTCGCCGGGGAGATCACGCTGGCCCGGTGGGTGGAGGTCTGCTCGACCACGCCGGCCCGGATGTTCGGCCTCTACCCGCGCAAGGGCGTCCTCGCGCCGGGTGCGGACGCGGACATCGTGGTGTACGACCCGGCCGCGCGGCAGACGCTGTCCGTCGAGACGCACCACATGAACGTGGACTACTCGGCCTACGAGGGCATGTCGATCACCGGCAAGGTCGAGACCGTGCTGTCCCGCGGCTCGGTGGTGATCGCCGACGGCGCGTTCCACGGTGCCGAGGGGCACGGCCGGTTCCTGTCCCGCGAGCTGTCGCAGTACCTCGTCTGACCTGGGAGGGTCCACAATGGACTTCGGTGTCGTGCTGCAGACGGATCCGCCCGCGAGCGAGGTCGTCCGGCTGATGAAGGCGGCCGAGGGGCTCGGGTTCTCCTACGGCTGGACGTTCGACTCGGCCGTGCTGTGGCAGGAGCCGTTCGTCATCTACTCGCAGATCCTGGCGAACACGTCGTCGCTGATCGTCGGGCCGATGGTCACCAACCCGTCCACCCGGGACTGGTCGGTCACCGCGTCGCTGTTCGCCACGCTGAACGACATGTTCGGCAACCGCACGGTGTGCGGGATCGGGCGCGGCGACTCGGCACGCCGGGTGATCGGTCAGCAGCCCGCTTCTTTGTCGGTGCTCCGTGATTCCATGCACGTGATCCGGGAACTGGCCGAGGGACGGGAGGCTGAGCTGCATGGGGCACCGGTGCGTATTCCGTGGGTGCGCGACGGGCGGCTGGAGATCTGGATGGCCGCCTACGGGCCGAAGGCACTCAAGCTGGTCGGCGAGCACGCCGACGGGTTCATCCTGCAGACGGCCGATCCCGCGATTACCAAGTGGACCATAGAGTCGGTCCGCGCGGCCGCCCGCGACGCCGGGCGCGACCCGGGCGGCATCACCATGTGCGTCGCCGCGCCGGCCTACGTCGGTGACGACCTGCCGCACCAGCGCAATCAGCTGCGCTGGTTCGGCGGCATGGTCGGCAACCACGTGGCCGACCTCGTGTCGCGCTACGGCGAGTCCGGCCCGGTGCCGCACGAGCTCACCGACTACATCCGCGACCGCGAGGGCTACGACTACGCCCACCACGGCAAGGCGGGCAACCCGTCCACGGACTTCGTGCCGGACTCGATCGTCGACCGGTTCTGCCTGGTCGGCCCCGCGGCCGCGCACGTCGACCGGCTCACCGAGCTGGCCGACCTAGGCGTCGACCAGTTCGCCATCTACCTCATGCACGACGCGAAGGAGCAGACCCTGGCCGCCTACGGCAACGAGATCATCCCCAAACTCACCGCCTGACACGCACCGCCTGACCGGGCCGCGCCTCGGCTTCGTCCGCCCAGGCGCGAGACGCAGATCGACGGGCTCGCGGTGCTGTGGGCGGCACGCCGCCGACCCGCGCCGCACTGCGCGCCGACCGCTGAGCTGACCTGGGTCCGGCCGAACGCAACGAAGCGTTGCGGCCGGATCCATCGACGCAACGAAGGCGCGTTGCGCGCAACGGTCTGCGGATGAAACCGCCGCCCTCGGGCCTTAACCTGTTCATATGTCGATGACTGCTGCCGACCTCATCGCGCTCGACGAACAGTGGAGCACGCACAACTACCACCCGCTGCCCGTGGTGATCGCCGAAGCCGAGGGCGCGTGGGTCACCGACGTGGCCGGCAAGCGCTACCTCGACTTCCTCGCCGGGTACTCGGCGCTCAACTTCGGGCACCGGCACCCGGCGCTGGTCGCCGCGGCGGTCGAGCAGCTCGGCCGGGTCACGCTCACCAGCCGGGCGTTCCACCACGACCAGCTCGGGCTGTTCTGCCAGGAGCTGGCCGAGCTCACCGGCACCGAGATGGTGCTGCCGATGAACTCGGGCGCGGAGGCCGTCGAGTCGGCGATCAAGGTCGCGCGCAAGTGGGCCTACCAGGTCAAGGGCGTGCCGGACGGCACCGCGGAGATCATCGTGGCCGGCTCCAACTTCCACGGGCGGACCACCACGATCATCTCGTTCTCCACGGACTCGGTGGCCCGCAACGACTTCGGCCCGTTCACCCCCGGCTTCCAGGTCGTGAAGTACGGCGACACGCAGGCCCTCGAGGCCGCCCTGTCGCCGCGCACCGCGGCCGTGCTGGTCGAGCCGGTGCAGGGTGAGGCCGGGGTGCTCGTGCCGCCGGCCGGATACCTGCGCGAGGTCCGTCAGCTGTGCGACGACCACGACGTGCTGCTGATCGCCGACGAGATCCAGTCCGGGCTCGCCCGCACCGGCACGCTGTTCGCCTCGGAGCACCACGGCATCCGGGCCGACCTCTACACGCTCGGCAAGGCACTCGGCGGCGGCATCCTGCCGGTGTCCGCGGTGGTCGGCCGGCGCGACGTCCTGGGCGTCCTCAAGCCGGGCGAGCACGGCTCAACCTTCGGCGGCAACCCGCTGGCCTGCGCCGTCGGCCGGGCGGTCATCAGGTTGCTCGCCACCGGCGAGTTCCAGGAGCGGTCCCGTGACCTCGGCGCCCACCTGCACCGCCGCCTCGGCGAGCTCGTCGGCCGCGGGGTCGCCGAGGTCCGCGGCCGCGGCCTGTGGGCCGGCGTCGAGATCGCGCCGGGCCGGCACGCGCGGCAGATCAGCGAGACGCTGATGGCGCGCGGCGTGCTGTGCAAGGAGACGCACGACACGACGCTGCGGGTGGCGCCGCCGCTGGTCGTCTCGCGGGCCGACCTGGACCACGGCATCGACACGATCGCCGACGTACTGGCCGGCTGACAACCCGCCTCCGCCGCCGAGGACAACCCGACCACACGCCCGGAGCTGTCGGTGCCAGCGCCGCCACCAGCGACTAAGGCCTGTCTCGTAGATCATCGGGTGAAGTCCTGCGCCGACCACCGGAACCTCAGGGGACCGTGACGGCACCCAGCCACCACCCACCCCGATACCCGCACCATTCGCCGGAACGCAACGCACACTTTAAATCCCGGGGAGGCGGACTAGTGGGCGCGCTGGACCCGCCCCTCGTCCCACACCGGACCATCCACTTCGGACACCACACCGTCCGAGCGGAACACCAGGAACCGGTCGAACGAGCGGGCGAACCACCGGTCGTGGGTGACCGCGAGGACCGTGCCGGTGAACTCCTCCAGCGCGTCCTGCAACGCCTCCGCCGACGTGAGGTCGAGGTTGTCCGTCGGCTCGTCGAGCAGCAGCAGCGTGGCGCCGGACAGCTCCAGCAGCAGGATCTGGAACCGCGCCTGCTGCCCGCCGGACAACGTCTCGAACCGCTGCTCGCGCGCCGGCGCCAGGCCGTACCGGGACAGCGCCGCCGACGCGGTGCCCTGGTCCATGCCCCGCCGGTCGCCGTCGCCGTGCCACAGGATGTCCGTCAAGGTCCGGCCGACCCACTCCGGATGCTGGTGGGTCTGCGCGAACAGCCCCGGCACCACCCGGGCGCCCAGCCGCGCCGACCCCTCGTGGGCGACGTCGTCGCCGGCGAGCAGCCGCAGGAAATGGCTCTTGCCCGAGCCGTTCGAGCCCAGCACGCACACCCGGTCGGCGAAGAACACCTCCAGGTCGAACGGCTTCATCAGGCCCGTCAGCTCCAGCCCGGCGCAGGTGACGGCCCGCAGGCCGGTCCGCCCGCCGCGCAGCCGCGGCCGCACCGGCGGCTCCCGCGGCGGCAGCGGTGGCGCCCCGGCCTCCTCGAACTTGCGCAGCCGGGTCTGCGCCGCCCTGTACCGCGAGGTCAGCGCGTCGCTGTTCATGGCCGCCTGCTGGAGGTTGCGCACCAGCTCACGCAGCTTCTCGTGCTCCTCGTCCCAGCGCCGGCGCAGCTCGGCCATCCGCTCCCACCGGGCCAGCCGCGCCGGGTGCCACGTGCCGAACCCGCCGCCGTGCACCCACGTCGTCCCGCCCTCCAGCGCCACGACCTGGGTGGCCGCGGACGCGAGCAGCTCCCGGTCGTGGCTGACGAGCAGCACCGCCTTGCCGCACTCGGCCAGCCGGCCCTCGAGCCAGCGCTTGCCCGGCACGTCGAGGTAGTTGTCCGGCTCGTCGAGCAGCAGCACCTGCTCCGCGCCGGACAGCAGCGCCTCGAGCACGAGCCGCTTCTGCTCGCCGCCGGACAGCGTGCGCACCTCGCGGAACCGCGCCCGGTCGAACGGCACGCCGAGCGCGGCCACGGTGACGGTGTCCCAGAGGACCTCGATCTGGTAGCCGCCGGCCTCGCCCCACGCGTGCAGCGCGTCGGCGTAGCGCAGCTGGGTCGGCTCGTCGTCGGTCTCCATGAGCGCCAGCTCGACGGTGTCGAGCGCCTCGGCCGCGGCCCGCACGGCCAGCGGCGCGACGGCGAGCAGCAGGTCGCGCACGGTCCGGTCGTCCCGCACCGAGCCGATGAACTGCGGCATCACCCCGAGTCCACCGTGGACGGTGACGCCGCCCGCGCGCGGGGTGAGCTCGCCGGACAGGATCCGCAGCAGCGTCGTCTTGCCCGCGCCGTTCGCGCCGACGAGCGCCACGACCTGACCGGTGCTCACCCGGAACGACACGTCATCGAAGAGTTGACGGCCGTCGTCGAGCCGGTGAGCCAGCCCGTTCGCCTCGAGAAATCCCGCGCCCATTTCGCAAATCGTCCGGCATCACTCCGTTTGATGCGAACGGTTTTCTGTTTCGTGGTAAGGGGGAGGCCTTGCCGCGCTGCGGAGGCGAGGAGGTACGCTCCGTAGCCTGCGAGGGCTGCTGCGACGGGAAGGGATTGGGTTGACCGACACTCCGATCTACGACCAGATCCGCCAGGAGCTCGAGGCCGGCGCCGGCCGAGCCGAGCCGTTCACCGCACGACGATCACGGTCCGCCGACGAGTCCAGCGAGTCGGTTTCGGTGTGGTCGCTGGTGAACCAGCACCGCGCGGGCAAACGCCGCTGAGCCGACCGCGCGTGCGCCCGGCCCGCGTGCTGGGATGATCCAATGCACCTGCTGCCGCTGGCCGCGCCTGCCGCCGACCTGAGCGACCGCGAGCTCGAGGACCTCTACGCCTACCCGGCCGACCTCGACCGGCCATGGGTGCAGGTCAACTTCGTCAGCAGCGCCGACGGGGCGGCCACCGCGGGCGGGCGGTCGCACGGCCTGTCGAGCCCAGCCGACAAGAAGATCTTCGCGCTGGGGCGCGACCTCGCCGACGTCGTGCTGGTGGGCGCCGGGACGGCCGTCGTCGAGGGCTACCGCGGGGTCAAGCGCACCGAGCTGCGGGCCGAGCGCCGCCACCGGCTCGGGCTGTCCGACGTCCCGCCGATCGCCGTCGTCACCCGGCGCTGCTCGGTCGGGCCCGAGTCGCCGCTCGTCACCGACACGCACGTGCCGCCGATCATCCTCACCTGCGCGAGCGCGCCGAGGGACCGGCGCGACGCGCTGAAGGCCGCGGGCGTCGACGTCGTCCTCGCGGGCGAGGACACCGTCGACCCGCGCAGGGCGCTCGACGCGCTCGCCGAGCGCGGGCTCCGGCGGGTCTGCTGCGAGGGCGGCCCGCACCTGTTCGCCGAGCTCATCGCACTCGACCTGGTCGACCAGCTCTGCCTCACGGTGTCCCCGCTGCTCACCGGCGCGGGCGCGCCCCGGATCGCCGAGGGCGTCCCGTCCCCCGAGCCACGCGAGCTGCGGCTCGCCTCGGTGCTCACCGAGGACGGGTTCCTGATGCTCAGGTACCGGAAGGCTTGAGGATGTCCGCGATGTCGAACCGCACCGGCTGCTCGAGCTGCTCGTAGGTGCACGACGTCGGCTCCCGGTCCGGCCGCCAGCGCACGAACTGCGTCGTGTGCCGGAACCGCGGGCCCTCCATGTGGTCGTAACGCACCTCGAGCACCCGCTCCGGCCGCAGCGGGATGAACGACAGGTCCTTGCCCGCGTTCCACCGGCTGACCTCGTTCTTGCGTGGCGTCCGCTCACCCGCCTCGTGCGCCGCCCACGCCCACGGGTGGTCGTCGAAGGAGGTGACCAGCGGTTGCAGCTCCTCCATCAGCTCCTTGCGCCGCGCCATCGGGAACGCGCCCACCACCCCGACCGACGCCAGCTTGCCCGCGTCGTCGTAGAGACCCAGCAGCAGCGAGCCGATCGCGTCCGGCCCGGACTTGTGCACCCGGTAGCCGGCCAGCACGCAGTCCGCGGTCCGCTCGTGCTTGATCTTCTTCATGATCCGCTTGTCCGGCTGGTAGGGCTCGTCCAGCTGCTTCGCGATCAGCCCGTCCAGCCCGGCGCCCTCGAACAGCTCGAACCACTCGGCGGCGACCTTCTGGTCGGTGGTGCCGAGCGTCAGGTGCACCGGCGCCTTCGCCGAGGCCAGGGCCTTCTCCAAGGCGGCCCGGCGCTCGCCGAACGGCCGCTCCATCAGCGACTCGTCCCCGAGCGCGAGCAGGTCGAACGCGATGAAGCTCGCCGGCGTCTGCTCGCTGAGCAGCTTCACCCGGCTGGCGGCGGGGTGGATCCGCTGCTGGAGCGCGTCGAAGTCCAGCCCCTGCTTCTCGGTGCTCGCGACGACGATCTCGCCGTCGACGACGCACCGCTGCGGCAGGTTGGCCTTGACGGCCTCGACGACCTCGGGGAAGTACCGGGTCATCGGCCGCTCGTTGCGGCTGCCGATCTCGACCTCGTCACCGTCCCGGAAGATGATCGACCGGAACCCGTCCCACTTGGGCTCGTAGAACTGGTCGGCGGGAATGGCGGGCACGGCCTTGGCCAGCATCGGCGGCACGGGCGGCATCACAGGCAACTGCACGGCGCCCATTGTTGCTCACTGTGTCATGGTTCGCTCCTGTGTTGGATGGTTCGCTTCGCTCCTCCGCTACTCGCCGTCTTCCTCCGTGCGATGCTCGGCGCTGACGCGCCTGCGCTTCTCCTACGTCCAGACGGCGAACGCTCCGGCGCTCTCGCTCACGGTGCTGAATGGTTCGCTCCGCTCCTGCGCTACTCGCCGTCTTCCTCCGTGCGATGCTCGGCGCTGGCGCGCCTGCGCTTCTCCTACGTCCAGACTGCGAACGCTCCGGCGCTCCCGCTCACGCGTCCAGACGGCGAACGCTCCGGCGCTCCCGCTCACGGGTCCAGACGGCGAATGCTCCGGCGCGCTTGCTCGCGGGCGTCCCGGTTCTCAGCGGACTCTCAGGGTGCGGCACTCACTCTCAGCGTCATCTCAGTCGCGGTACGGCAATGTCACTGTCACGGGAACGTCATGGAGCTGACAAAAGGGGTGCGTGATGAATTCCAAGAAGACCGCGCTGTCGTTCGCGGCGGTGGGTACCGCTGCGGGTGTCGCCGGCCTGGTGCTGCTGGCGTCGCCGGCCGGGGCGGGGGAGGCGCCGCCCGCGCTGCCGTCGATCAGTGCGGACGCGCTGGTCGAGTCGGTGCTCACCACCAAGGTGCCGGCGCTGGGTGGCTCGGTCGAGCTGCAGAACAACCTCGGCCTTCCGGTCCCCGGTCTGCCGTCGGCCATGGGTGGCGGCGACAGCATCCGGGTCTACACCGACGGCCAGGGGCGCGGCCGGATCTCCGTGCCGAGCCGCGGCAGCGAGACCACCGTCGTCGACGACGGGTCGACCGTCTGGGTGTGGGACTCGCAGAACAAGACCGTCCAGAAGATGCCGCACGGCGCGGACAACGCGAAGAACATCCCCCTCGAGGGCAAGTTCGCCGACCCGGCCACCGCCGCGCGTGACCTCGTCAACGCCATGCGGGCCGAGAGCACGGTCGACGTCGACGGCACCGCGCGGGTCGCCGGCCGGCCGGTCTACCAGCTCGTGCTCGCGCCGAAGCCCTCCGAGCGCACGCTGCTGCGCGAGATCCGGGTGTCGGTCGACTCCGCGACGCGGGTGCCGCTGCAGCTGGAGGTGCTGGCCAACGGCCAGTCCGACCCAGCGCTCAAGATCGGCTTCACCGAGTTCAAGGACGGCCCGCAGGACGCGAACCTGTTCCGGTTCACCCCGCCGGCCGGCGCGAAGGTGACCCAGCGCGACGCGAAGACCGAGCTCAAGGGCCAGTCGCCGGACCAGCTGTTCTCCCAGCTGGACCTCAAGACCTCCGGCTCCGGCTGGGACACCGTGCTCACCGGCAAGCTGCCCAGCGGCGCGCTGAGCACGCCGTCCGACGGCAACGCCAACGCCGACCCGCTGGCGCTGCTCAGCAGGTTCGGCAAGCAGGTGCACGGCAGCTTCGGCACCGGCTGGGTCATCAGCGCCAAGGTCGGCACCGCGCTGATCACCGAGGACGGCCGGGTCGCGATCGGCGCCGTGCCGCAGCAGGTGCTCACCGAGGCACTCGGTAAGTGACTAGCGTGACCGGCATGGTTATCGGACAGGAGGAGGCCCCCGCGGCAGCGACCGCGGGGGCACCCGCCCGTCTGGCCGCCCGGACCCGCAACCTGCGCAAGGTCTACGGCCGGACGGTCGCGGTCGACCGCGTGGACCTCGATGTCCCGGTCGGATCGGTGCTGGGCATGCTCGGGCCCAACGGGTCCGGCAAGACCACCACCATCCGCATGCTGCTCGGCCTGGTCACGCCCACCGCGGGGTCGGTCGAGCTGCTCGGCCACCAGCTGCCGGCGGGCCTCGGCTACGCGCTGCCCGAGGTGGGCGCGCTCGTCGAGAGCCCCGGCTTCCACCCGTTCCTCTCCGGCCGCGAGAACCTCCTGCGCTGCGCGGCCGCCGAGCCGCACCTGGCCACGCCGGACATCCCGCGCGCGGTCGCCGACGCGCTCGAGCGGGTCGGGCTCGCCGCCGCGGCCGGCCGGCGCTACCGCGGCTACTCCCTCGGCATGAAGCAGCGCCTGGGCCTGGCCGCCGCGCTGCTGCTGCCCCGCAAGCTCGTGGTCCTCGACGAGCCCACCAACGGGCTCGACCCCGCCGGCACCCGCGAGGTCCGCGCGGTCATCGCCGACCTGCACGCTGCCGGCACCACGGTGCTGGTCTCCTCACACCTGCTCGCCGAGGTCGAGGCCACCTGCACCCACGTCGCCGTGCTCCACCAGGGATCCGTGGTGGCGCAGGGCGAGCTCGCCGACCTGCTCGACGCGGGCAACTCCGGCCTGCTGGTGTCCACCCCGGACGTCACGGTCGCGGTCAACGCGTTGCGGGACAACCGGGTGCCCGCCCGGGTCACCCCGGACGGCGTGCACGTCGACCTCACCGCCACCACGGCCCCCGAGGTCGTCGCCACGCTGGTGCGGGCCGACGTGGCCGTGCACGAGGTGCGCCGGCAGCGCACCGGCCTGGAGGAGCTGTTCGCCAGGCTCACCGAGGCCGAGTCCACCGAAGCCCGGCTGTCCGATGTGGACACCCGGGAGCTGCTCGACGAGGAGGTGCCGCGGTGACCGCGCTCGCCGTGCCCGCCACCCGGGCCGCCACCAGGACGAAGGCGCCGATCGTCCGGCTGTTGCGCGCCGAGCTGCGGTTCATGCTCCGCCGGCCGCGGACGATGATCGCGCTGGGGCTGGTGGCCCTGGTGCCGGTGGTCGCCGGGATCGGCATCTCGGTGGCGTCCACCTCCGACATCGGCGGCCCCAACCAGCAGGCGTTCCAGGGCATCGCGGCCATCGTCGCGGACAACGGGCTCATCCTGCCGGTGTTCGTGATGCTGCTGTCGATGGCCATGCTGCTGCCGATGCTCGGCTCGATGTGGTCGGCCGACACGATCGCCGGCGAGGCGGCCACGGGCGGGTTGCGCAACCTGCTGCTG
The DNA here is from genome assembly GCF_036402745.1 of Actinophytocola sp. Taxonomy (GTDB): domain Bacteria; phylum Actinomycetota; class Actinomycetes; order Mycobacteriales; family Pseudonocardiaceae; genus Actinophytocola. The sequence goes on from NZ_DASWSJ010000408.1 coordinate 39,140, forward strand.
GCCCCGGTCGGCCGGGCCCGGCTGCTCGCGGTCAAGGCGTTCGGCGTCGCGGCGCTGTGCCTGCTGGCGGCCGCGCTGATGGCCGTGGTCGGGATCATCGCGGGGATGACGATCCTCGGCGGCGACACCATGCTCACGATGTCCGGCTCGTCGCTGCCGTTCGGCCAGTCGCTGGGCCGGATCGCGCTGCTGACGGTGCTCGTCACCATCCAGATGTGGGGTGTCGCCGCGGTCGCGCTCGCCATCTCGACCTGCACCGACCATCCGCTCGTGGTGCTGGCCACCACGCTCGGCGGCATCATCGTGTTCACCGTGCTGGGCGCGATCTCCTCGCTCGACTGGCTGCACCCCGCGCTCATCACCAACGGCTGGGAGTCGCTCGCCGACGTGGCCCGCGACCCGATGCCCACCGACGCGCTCACCCAGGGCGTGCTGCGCGCGGCCTGCTACATCGTGATCGGCTACTCGCTCGCCCTGGCCCGGATGGTCACCCGGGACGGCTGATCAGCGCGATCCCGTCCTGGTCGAGCGCGAGGGTGAGCTCGTCGTCCGGGCTGTCGAGCACGCCGGCCACGGCGTCCACCACCAGCCCGCTCGCCAGCCGCACCTGCAGGCGGACGTGGTCGCGGCGGTGGACGCGCTGGATCACCTTGCCCTCGATGCCCTCCGCGGCCGGGCGCAGCGCGGTGGGGCGCAGGCCCAGCCGGGCCGCGCCGTCCGGCGCCCAGGGCAGCTCGACCTCGCCCAGCTCGCAGCTGGCGTGTCCGTTGTGGACGGTCGCGGGGATGATGAGCCCGCAGCCCAGGAACCGGGCGGTCTCGTCGTCGACGGGCTCGCGCCAGACCTCGGTGGGCGGGCCGACCTGGTGGATGCGGCCGGCCCGCATCACAGCCACCCGGTCGGCGAGGGTGAACGCCTCGTCGTGGTCGTGGGTCACCACCAGCGCCGTGCTGCCGGCCAGGCGCAGCACCCGCGCCAGGTCCATGGCCAGCTGCTCGCGCAGCACGCGGTCCAGCGCCGACAGGGGCTCGTCCAGCAACAACAGGCGGGGCCGGGGCGCCAGGGCCCGCGCGAGGGCGACGCGCTGCTGCTCGCCGCCGGAGAGCTCGGTGACCTTGCGGTGCTCGTAGCCCGTCAGGCCGACCAGCTCCAGCAGCTCGGCCACGCGCTCCGGCGAGCGGCCGAGGTGGCGCATCCGCAGCCCGAACGCCACGTTCCCGGCGACGTCGCGGTGCGGGAACAGCTGCCCGTCCTGGAACACGAGGCCGAACTCGCGCCTGTGCACCGGCACCCCGGCGAGGTCGGCGCCGTCCCAGCACACCCGCCCGGCCGCCGGCTCGAGCCCGGCGACGGCGCGCAGCAGCGTGGACTTCCCGCAGCCGGACGGTCCCAGCAGGGCCAGGACCTCGCCGTCCGCGACCGTGAGGTCCACATCGGACACCGCGGCGAGGTCGCCGTACCGGACGGTGAGGTCGTGCACCGAGAGCGCCATCAGAACTCCCCGACCGCCGCGCGGCCGGGCACGCGCACCGACTCCACCAGCGCCACCGCGGCCACGGTCACCAGGATCAGCAGCGTGCACGCCGCGTAGGCCAGCTGGTTGTTCAGCTCACCCGGCCGCGACAGCAGCCGCGCGATCGCCACCGGCAGCGTCGCGGTGTCCGGGCGGGCGAGGAAGCTCGTCGCGCCGAACTCGCCCAGCGCCACCACGTAGCCGAACGCGAACGCGGTGAGCAGCGACCGGCCGGCCAGCGGCACGTCCACCTCGCGCCACACCCGCCACGGCGACGCGCCCAGCGAGGCCGCCGCCTGGCGCAGCCGCACGTCGATCGAGCGCAGGACCGGCAGCAGCATCCGGATCACCAGCGGCGTCACCACCAGCGCCTGCGCGAGCGGCACCAGCACCGCCGACGTCCGCAGGTCGCCCGGCAGCAGGTCCAGCGTCACCAGGTAGCCGAAGCCCACGGTCACCGCGGACACGCCCAGCGGCAGCATCAGCGCGGTGTCCATCGCCTCCACGAGCCCGCGCCGGACCCGGCTGCGCGACAACGACACCAGCACCACGCTCGCCAGCGTCCCGAGCGTCACCGCCAGCACCGTCGCGTCCGTCGCCGCGCGCACCGAGTTCAGCGCCGCCTCGACCCCGGACACCTGCAGCGAGCCCGCGTACCCGGTGCCGGCCAGCGCCCGGTAGCCCGCGAGCCCGCCGTCGAGCGACCGGGCGACCAGCACCACCACCGGCACCAGCAGCGCGGCCACGACCGCCACCGCCAGCCCGACGACCGTCCACTCCAGACCGCCGCTGGGCCGGCGGGCCACCGACGCGTGACCCCGCAGCCGCAGCGCGGTCTCGCGCCGGCGCCGGGCCAGCGCGCCGACCGACAGCGCCGCCAGCACCGCGACGAGCTGCAGCAGCGACAGCGCGGCCGCCCCGGAGAGGTCCAGCAGCTCGACCGTCCGCAGGTAGATCTCCGTCTCCAGGGTCCGCAACCGCGCGCCGCCGAGGATCAGCACCACGCCGAAACTGGTGGCGCAGAAGAGGAACACGACCGCCGCGGCCGAGCCGATCGCCGGCGCCAGCGCGGGCAGCGTCACCGACGTGAACGCCCGCAGCGGTGCCGCGCCGAGCGACCGCGCGGCGTCGGCGGCCCGCCGGTCGAGGTGCGCCCACAGCCCGGCGACCGTGCGGGCCACGACCGCGACGTTGAAGAAGGCGTTGGCCAGCACGATCGCGAGCACCCCGCCGTCGGGCAGCAGCGTGCGGAACGCGAGCCCGACCACCACCGTCGGCAGCACGAACGGCACCAGGATCACCACCCGCACGAAACCCAGGCCGCGCAACGACGTCCGCGCGAGCAGGTAGGCCACCGGCAGCCCGGCGACGAGCGCCAGCGCGGTCGACGCGGCCGCCTGCCCGACCGTGAACGCCACCAGCTGCCACGTGTCCGCCCGGGCCAGCACGGACAGCACGCCGCCCTCGGCGAGGCCGAGCCGCAGGATCGCGAGCACCGGCCACACGAAGAAGACCGCGAGGAACCCCAGCGGGACCAGCGCGATCAGCAGCAGCCCAGGCGCTAGCCCTGAACGAGCGCGCGCCACTCGTCGATCCACCGCTCCCGGTTCTTGGCCACCTCGGCCGGCGGCAGCGAGCCCGCCTCGGCCGGCAGCGGCGCCGCCCGCTGCCAGGTCTCGGGCAGCGCGACGCCCTCCCGCGCCGGGTAGACGTACATCTGGTCGGGCACCTCGGCCTGGAACTTCGCCGACAGCAGGAAGTCCAGCACCTTCTTCGCGTCGTCGGGGTGCGCGGCGCCGGTCAGCACGCCGGCGTACTCGACCTGGCGGAAGCAGGTGTCGAGCATCGCCTTGGTGCGGGGCTTGCCGTCGTCGCCGATCTCGGCGGAGGGGGAGGAGGCGTAGGACACGACGATCGGCCGCGGGCCCTTGCCGGAGGAGCCGGAGAACGCCTGGGTGTAGGCCTCCTCCCAGCCGCTGACCACCTGCATCCCGTTGCCCTTCAGCGCCATCCAGTATTCGCGCCAGCCGTCGCCGAGCGCGGCGATCGTGCCGAGCAGGAAGGCCAGGCCGGGCGAGGACGTGGCCGGGTTCTCGACCACCAGCAGGTCCCGGTAGGCCTGCTTGGTGAGGTCGGCGTAGGTCGTGGGCTCCGGCACGCCCTTCGCGGCGAGCGCGGCCGGGTCGATGTTGACGCACACGTCGCCGACGTCGACCGCGGTGAGCCGGCCCGTGTCGTCGATGGCGTAGCGCTGCGGGCCCTTGGCCGCCTCGGGGCCGCGGTACGCGGCGAACACGTTCTCGTTCAGCGCCCGGGAGGCGAACGTCGTGTCGACCCCGTAGGCGAGGTCGCCGACCGGGTTGCCCTTGGTGAGCAACAGCTGGTTGGTCAGCGCGCCGGCGTCGCCGAGCTTGCGGACGTCGATCGTGATGCCGGTGCGGCGCTTGAAGTCGTCGAGAAGCTCCTTACGGGCGGCGAAGGAGTCGTGGGTGACGAGCACCACCCGCTTGTCATTGGCCCCGCCGCCCCCGCCGTTGCTCAGCGAGCACCCGGTGAGCGACGCGGCCACCGCGGCCGTGAGCAGCACGCTGGCGAGCTTGCGCATGTCGAGCCTCCTCCCTGCGCCGGCATGACCCGGATCAGGTTCGACGGTCGAGGGCTGCGCGCCCTCCTCTCAGCCCGGCGGCACCGGACTCCCGTGAGAACGCAGAGCCTACCGGTGCGGCGCGGGCGGGCAGGGGCCACCATGGGGGTATGCCCGAACTGCTCAGTGACGAAGACAAGGGAAAGGCGCTCGGCCGCCTCACCGACTGGCGGCTGGACGAGGGTGCGTTCGTGCGCACGGTCGAGCTGGCGAGCTTCCCGCAGGCCATCCAGGTGGTGAACCGGGTGGCGGAGATCGCCGAGAGCGAGAACCACCACCCGGACATCGACATCCGGTGGCGGACGCTGACCTTCCGCTGCTCGACCCACTCCGAGGGCGGCATCACCGCCGCCGACGTCACGCTGGCCGAGGAGATCGACGCCGCCGTCGACGCGATCGCCGCCGGGCCGGAGTGACCGCCGGTCAGGCCAGGACCAGGGTCACGACCACGAGGGTGAGCACGAACGCGAGCACGGAGAGGATCACCACGGCACCCAGGCCGCGGGTCTTCTGGGGGGTGAAGCCGATCGAGCCGCCCATCCCCACCGTCGCCGGCGCTCGGTAGTACACGACCACCTGCTGGCCCGGGTACACCGCGACCGGCTGCTCGGCCGGGCCGAACTCGCCGAGGTACCGCGTGCTGACCCGCACGTGGTAGTTGCCCGCCGGCAGGTCGACCGGCCACTGGCCCCATTTCGCGCGGATCGGCTGGCCGTTGATCTCGATCTTCGGTCCGGTGAGGGCCAGCACGAACGAGCCGGCCCCGTAGGAGCTGTCCACCACGAGCCGGCCCGCAGGTGCCGGGTAGCCGTACGGCTGAGTCATGTGAGCATTCTGGCCCGGGGCCGGCGGGAGGGCAGCCCGGGGCTCAGCGGGCCAGCGGCACCGTCGCCAGCGGGACCAGGCGCGGGCCGGGCTCTGCTCGCTCCACCACCATCTCCGCCTTGCGGCCGTCGGTCCGCAGCGTCGCGACCGCGTTGCCGAAGTACGGGCCGGACACCTTGCGCCACTCCACCGGCAGCGGCTCGATCCGCGGCGAGCGGAACATCAGCAGGCGCAGCACCGCCGCGAGCGGGCGCCACCAGGCCATCACGAACAGCGGGCGCATCGCCTGCTCGACCTTGTTGTGCACCGGCGAGCAGGTCAGCTGGAACACCGCCGCGTTGACCGGCTCCGGGAACGACGCCCGCGCGGCGTACACGTGGTGCACGTCCCCGGACAGCACGCACACCGTCGCCGCGTCGCTCTTGGCGATGCGCAGGATCAGCCGGCTGAGCCGGTCGTAGGACGCGCGGAACGACGGCCAGTGCTCGAGGTCGCCGGCCTGGCGCAGCTTCTCCGCGAGCCGGCCGCGCCACCCCGGCCGCCGGCACGCGACCTCGTTCATCGACTGGAGGTGGTTGATCGCGTGCGGCATCAGCCACGGCAGCGACGAGCCGATCAGCAGGTGGTCGTAGTCGCCGTCGGCGTGCTGCTCGATCCACTCGAACTCGCCGTCGCCGAGCATGGACCGGGCGCCGCCGGAGAGGATGCGGCCGGACCGGGTGTCGATCACCAGCAGCCGCACGTTGCCGAAGTCGCGCCGGTAGCTCCACCGGGTTCCCTTGCGCCCGTTGACCTCCTGCGCCGCCCGGTCGGCGAAGTCGCGCAGCAGGCCGGCCGCGTCGCCGTCGCGTCCCGTCGCGAGCACCTTGTCGTAGATCTCGTCCGCGGCGAGGTCGGCCGGGGCGAGGTTGCCGATGTGCTGGTAGATCCAGTACGTGGCCAGGGCGCCGCGCTCGCGCTCGGGCCACCAGCTCGTCGCCGAGATCGCGTCGCGCCAGTCCTGCGAGGTGTTCCAGTCGTCCCGGACGTCGTGGTCGTCGAAGATCATCGACGTCGGCACGGTCGACATCAGCCAGCGGACCAGCGGCGTGGACCAGGACTCGTGGTAGAGCCGGGTGTACTCCTCGAAGTTCGCGACCTCCGCGCCCGGCGGCTCGTCGAGGCTGCGCCGCTCGGCGATCCACTCGCGGGTCGCCTTGCTGAGCTCGTCGGCGTAGATCTGGTCGCCGAGCAGCATCAGCGAGTCCGGCCAGTCCCGCTCGTCCTGGTCGTGCATGCGCACGGCGTACGCGGCGAGGGCGTCGGTGCCCATCGCCTTCCGCTCCCCGGGGTCGTCGGTGTCCGGCATCCGGCACGAGCCGAACACCATGCGGAACGCGGGGTCGCCGCCGTCGGGGAACGTGCGGATCCGGCTCGGCGGGTACTCGCCGCCGGGCGGCGGCCACACCGTGTCACCGTCCAGGTGAACCTCGTACGGGGTACTCGTGGCCGGCTCGAGCCCGGTGATCACGACCAGCGCGTAGTGGTGGCCGGCGACGGTGAACGTGTGCGCGGCGGTACCCGCGACCTCGACCGCGCACGGCGCGTCCGTCTCCACCCACACCGTCGCCGACGTGGTGTCGACGTGTCTCAGTAAGGGGCCGAGCAGCAGTCCGGGCACCCGGTCATCCAAACACCCGGGCGCCACCGGCACAGCACGGCGATTCGTCCGGCGCACCCGGTTGCTCCGTTCGGCCCTCCGCGCGCGTTGTTGTCGGTGTCCCCCAATAGGGTGTCGCTCACCCGAGTTCTCCCATCGCAGAAGGAGCGGCGCCGCGATGACCGAGGTTCTCGAGCTCCGGCAGTACACCCTGCATCCGGGCCGGCGAGACACGCTGATCGACCTCTTCGACCGCGAGCTCGTCGAGCCGCAGGAGGCCGTGGGCATGCGGGTGTACGGGCAGTTCCGGGACCTCGACGACGACGACCGCTTCGTGTGGTTGCGCGGGTTCCCCGACCTGGCCAGCCGGGCCGGCGCGCTCGGCGCGTTCTACGGCGGGCCGGTGTGGCAGGCACACCGCGACGCGGCCAATGCCACGATGATCGACTCGGCCGACGTCCTGCTGCTGCGCCCGGCCACCCCGGAGTCCGGCTTCGACGTCCCGGCCGAGCGCCGGACGCAGGACGCGACCTCGCTCGTCACCGTGACGCTCTACCACCTGCCGCCGCGGGCGGGCGACGAGTTCGCCGACCTCTTCCTCGGCGAGGTGGCGCCGCTGCTCGCCGAGACCGGCGCCCCGCCGCTCGCGTGCCTGCGCACCGACCCGGCGGAGAACAACTTCCCCGCGCTGCCGATCCGGGCGGGCGAGAACGTGTTCGCCTGGGTCGCCGCGTTCGCCGACCAGGACGCGCACCTCGAGCACGTCCGGGGGCTCGGCCGGTCGACCCGGTGGACCCACGACCTGCTGCCGCTGGTCACCAAGCACCTCGCGCGGCCGCCCGAGCAGCTCCACCTGACACCCACCGCGCGCTCCCTCCTGCGCTGAGTGGCGGGTCGACGCAGCGTGACGCTCGACGGCGACCCGTAACACCGACCGCCCTCCCGGCGACCCTCCGAACGTCACAGCGCAATTCGGAGGTGGCCAATGGAGCCGCAGATGATCTGGGATGTTCCCGTGGTCGATGGCCTGGACCGGCAGCGGAGTCTGGTGGTCACCGTCTCCGAAGGACGTGTCGCCGTTCTCCCGCCCCCCGGCGAGGGCTTCTACCTGCCACCGCAGTCGATCTGGCAGCTGCACGAGGCGATCCGGGCCGCGGCCCTCGTCGCCGCCGGCATGGCCCCGACCCCGACGGAGCCGGTCCGCGCCGTCCGCTGAGGAACAAGGGCTAGCCGCGCCCGAGGGCGGCCGCGACGGCGACCGCCGCGTCGACGTACTCGTCCGGCCGGCTGAACTCCGGCCAGCGGGGGCGGACGAGGAACAGCACCTGGTCGACGACGTCCAGCGACTCCGTGTCCGGTGGCACCGCGGCCAGCCGCTCGAGGACCCCGTCGGGTATCGGCTCACGCAGGGGCGAGCCGCGGCGGATCCGGCGCAGCTGTCCGCGGCTGAGCCGGAGCTCCGGCACGGGCTCGGGCAGGCGCACGAGGTGGCCGGTGTTGCGCGTGGTCGCGCCCTCCGTGTTGGCCTCGAGGAAGCAGGTCACGCCCACCTCGAAGCCGTCCCGGCGCCCGACGGCGAGCACCGAGCCGTAGAACCACGACGTGGTGGGCAGCTCCCAGCCGTCCTCGAGCAGGGCGTCGGGATCGGTCTCGCAGCGGCCGTCGTTGCGGTGCGCCCACTCGGCGAGCGTCACGGCCGCCACCTGGACCCGGTCGGTGTCGCGCCGCTCGTCGACCCGCGCCGAGCCGGCGACCAGCAGGCCCACCACCCCACCGACGACCGTGGCCAGCACGACGATCGGGAACGGAAGCCCCAGCACCGACGTGACGACCGCGGGCACCACCGCGGACAGGAACGACACCAGGCTCGTCACGCCACCTCCCGGGCGAGGTCTAGACGTTGAAGCGGAACGAATCATCAAGTCGCGCCCACCTGCGGGGTCCACGGCCGCGCACAGTCTGACCTGTGCGCTGAACTGTGCGAACGACCCTCGTCGCTTGTCGTCATTCTGCGTCGCCGGTGGGTGTGCTGACGAACGACTGAGGTGCTCTGCGGGGCCTGCGTAGAAAGCGCGCCCGGACCACGGAATACAACTCGAAGGGCCGCTGAATCGCCCGGTTTGGTTACCGCACCTCATAGTCCGGTCTGTTCTCCTACAAGGACTTTATACACTGCCGGTGCGAAGAAGCGCCTCGACCCACCGGCACTGCTGTCCTCGAGATACTCAAGTATTCCAAGCTGTACTAACTGATTAACTAGTCCGTTAGCTCGACCATACGATACGGCCAGGTCGCGCTCGACTTGCCGAACAGTGAAAGAAACATTTGCCACCGCAAAATCAACGAGCGCGTGAGCAGTGTCGGCCCTGAGTGTGGATTCGCGCACGGTATCTTTCATGGATGACTGGACATTTACCAGCGCGATCATACGATCATGGGTTGTCTGAGCCGACGCTTCCAGGCCTTTCGCGAAGAAGCGAACGTATGAGTCCCAATCACCGCTCGTGCTAACCGAAAGAAGTCGGTCGTAGTAGTCACTTCGCCGCGATTCAAACCAAGGTGAAACCGTCAAGGTTGGCTCCAGGAGCACTCCTTGCTGTTGAAGGTTCACGACAATCAAGAGGCGACCAATTCGACCATTTCCGTCGTTGAACGGATGAAGAGTTTCGAATTGATAGTGTGCGAGTGCGGCAGCTACTACCGGGTCGATCTCTCGGTTGGCCCCCTTGCGACTCATCCAGTCGAGGAGGTCCTGGAGGTTGGCGCGAAGATCGGCGCCTGGTGGCGGAGGGACAAAGCGCGCCGAGTGAATAGGAAGGTCGCGTGGACTGGCGCCCTCTCTTTGTCCCACGACAACCACATGGTCTCGAACGGTGCCGGAAGACGAGTTCTCGCTTCGCGTTCCGCGAACTAGGACGGCTTGCAGTTCGCTCAGCATGCTGACGGTCAGCGGGCGTCCTTCTTCAACCGACCGAAATGCGCTGTCGGCCATCGTTACATAGTTCAGAAT
>NZ_DASWSJ010000409.1:0-9849 GCF_036402745.1 Actinophytocola sp.
GGGTATCGCGGTGGGTGGTGGCTGGGTGCCGTCACGGTCCCCTGAGGTTCCGGTGCTCGGCGCTGGACTAGACCGCCTCCCCGGGATTTAAAGTGTGCGTTGCGTCCCGGCGAATGGTGCGGGTGTCGGGGTGGGTGGTGGTTGGGTGTCGTCACGGTCCCCTGAGGTTCCGGTGGTCGGCGCTGGACTTCACACGATGATCTACGAGACTGGCCTTAACCGCTGGTGAGGTGGCCCGCGATCACCCGGGCCACCTCCTGCGGCGACCGCCCGGCCGTGTCGACGACCGTCCCGTCCCGGCGCAGCCACGGCAACGCCTGGCGGTAGCGGGCGAGGTGGTCGAGCCGCCACGCCCGCGCCCCGCGCTCCACCCGGTCGCCCTCGATCCGGCGGACGAGCTCGGCCTCGTCGGCGTGCAGCACGAAGTGCCGGACGTCCACCCCGTCGTCGGCGAGCCCGTCGAAGATCTCCCGCGCGTAGGCCTCGACGAGCACGGTCTGGGGCGCGACGAGCGTTCCGCCGGCGTGCCGCAGCACGCGGGTGGCGGTCTCCCGGACCAGCGGCCGCCAGGGCGGCAGGTCCTGGAAGTCGTCGACCGGCTCGTGGAGCACGTGCCGGAGCATGTACCCGACCTGCTCGGGATCGAAGATCCGCGCCGCCGGCAGCAGCCGGACGAGCTCACCGGCCGTGGCGGTCTTCCCGGCGCCGAAGGTCCCGTTCAACCACACGATCACTAGTCCGGCGCGCGCAGTGCCGACGCGATCAGCTGGGTGTCGGCGTACTCGGTGAGCTCGACCAGCTTCCCGTCGGTCAGCCGGCACACCCAGCAGTACGCGTTGTGGTAGCGGACGCCGGCCTTGGTCGTGTTGCGGCCCTGCGCCTCGACGACGACGAGATCGTCCTCGGCGACGAACCGGTTCGCGGCGATGATGTTGCGCCCCATGAGCTGACCGTTCACGGGGCGCAACAGGTCCGCGAGCACCGCCTCCTTGCCGGAGTACGTGCCCGACCACGCGGTGCTGCCGATGATCGTCCACCGCACGTCGTCGGCGAGCGCGTCCACGAACGGCCGCGAGTTGCCCTTGGCGACCTCGGTGAACAGGTGCCGCATCAGCGTCTTGTTCTCGGCAGCGCCCACGGACCCATTCAACAGGCTGGAGCGTGCGCCAGGTCAAGCGGGCTACACCGAGTCGAGATCGCGTTCGATGGCGGCCAGCTCCTCCGGGGTGCCCTGGACCTTCGGGCCGTTGAACCAGCGCCGCGCCGAGGCCAGCCACCACAGTCCGGCGAACCCGAGCACCACCAGCACCGCCACCGGCGTGTAGTTGAAGGTCTGCACGGTCACCGGGCTCACCTGCGGGAGCATGAACAGGATCGTGATGAAGCAGACCCAGATCACCGCCACCGTCCCGATCGGCCTGCTCCACCGGCCGAGGTGCCACGGGCCGCGCTGGAACGAGTCACCCTGGCGCAGCCGCAGGAACGTCGGCAGCACGTAGGCGATGTACAGGCCGATCACCGCGATCGAGGTCACCGCCGTGTACGCGGTGTTGTTCCACAGGTACGGCAGGCCGAGCACGAACGCGCCGCCCGCGGCCAGCCACACCGCGTTCGTCGGTGTCCGGGTCCGCTTGTTCACCCGGTGCCAGAACGACGACGCGGGCAGGGCGCCGTCGCGGGAGAAGGCGTAGATCATCCGCGAGTTCGCGGTCACCGACGACATGCCGCAGAACAGCTGCGCGCCGATCACGATGAGCAGCAGCAGCTTGCCGCCGGTCGAACCGACCGCGTCGATGAAGATCTGTGCCGGCGGGACGGCGGTCGGCGTGCCGGTCGCGCTGTCGTAGCTCTGGATGGCGAACGTCAGCCCGATGAGCAGCACCCAGCCGGCCACCAGCGACACGATGATCGACATGACGATGCCGCGCGGGCCGCTCCTCGCCGAGTCGTGCGTCTCCTCGGTCATGTGCGCGCTGGCGTCGTAGCCGGTGAACGTGTACTGCGCGAGCAGCAGGCCGAGCAGCGCGACGTAGAAGGTCGACGTCCACCCGGTGTTGTTGACGAAGTGGCCGAACACGAACGACGCCGACTGGTGGTGGTCCGGCACGAACGCCAGCACGGCCACGATCACCAGCACGCCGACGATGTGCCACCACACGCTGATGTCGTTGAGCCTCGCGACGAGCTTCACGCCGAACGTGTTCAGCAGCCCGTGCACGACGAGGATGATGCCGAACAGCAGGATCGTGTGCCCCGGCGTCGCGGTGAAGCCGAACTGCAGGTCGAGGAAGGCGTTGAGGAAGAACGCGGCGCCGAAGTCGATGCCGGCCGTCACGGCCACCTGGCCGAGGAAGTTGAACCAGCCGGTGAACCACGACCAGGCCGCGCCGTTGCGCCGGGCGAGCTTGGCCGACCAGTAGTAGAGGCCGCCCGCGGTCGGGTAGCTCGAGCAGACCTCGGCCATCGCGAGGCCGACGAGCAGCGTCATGAGGCCGACGAACGGCCAGCCCCACACGATGACCACCGGGCCGCCCGTGTTCAGGCCGAACCCGTAGAGCGTGAGGCAGCCGGACAGGATCGAGATGATCGTGAACGACACCGCGAAGTTCGAGAAGCCCGACATGCCGCGGCTGAGCTCCTGCGCGTAGCCGAGCTCGTGCAGCCGCTTCTCGTCGGCACTGAGCGCTGGGGGTTCAACGGAACGGGCCTGGGGGCTGTCGGTCGTCACGAATGCCTCCTTGCTACCAATGGGCCAGAAACAGTCCTTTGGGTGTCCGGTTGGGGGTGGGTTGGGGCTAAGGTGTCGTTGACAGGTCAGAGTGCACCCGCATGCAATGTGCGTCAATGGGTCAGACGGGATCCTTTGGAGGTCTCATGGGACACCGCGAGGGCATGCTCACCCTCGACCGGCTGCGCGGCCTCGTCGACGACGGCACTGTCGACACCGTGCTCGTCGGCATCACCGACATGCAGGGCCGGCTGCAGGGCAAGCGCTGCGCGGCCGAGTACTTCCTCAACGAGGTAGTGCCGCACGCCACCGAGGCCTGCAACTACCTGCTCGCGGTCGACGTCGAGATGAACACGGTCGACGGGTACGCGATGTCCTCTTGGGACCGCGGCTACGGCGACTTCGTCCTGCGGCCGGACATGTCGACACTGCGCCTCGTGCCCTGGCATCCGGGCACCGCGCTGGTGCTCGCCGACATCGAGTGGGTGGAGGGCGGGCCGGTGCCGGCGTCGCCGCGCCAGGTGCTGCGCCGCCAGCTGGACCGGCTGGCCGAGCGCGACCTGGCCGCGTACGTCGGCACCGAGCTCGAGTTCATCGTGTTCGACGACTCCTACGAACAGGCCTGGAGCTCGGGCTACCGCGACCTCACGCCGGCCAACCAGTACAACGTGGACTACTCCATGCTCGGCACCGGCCGGCTCGAGCCGCTGCTGCGCGACATCCGCAACGGCATGTCCGGCGCCGGCATGTACGTCGAGTCCGCCAAGGGGGAGTGCAACCCCGGCCAGCACGAGATCGCGTTCCGCTACGCCGCCGCACTGTCCACATGCGACAACCACAGCATCTACAAGACCGGGGCCAAGGAGATTGCCGCGCGGCACGGCAAGAGCCTCACGTTCATGGCCAAGTACAACGAGCGTGAGGGCAACTCCTGCCACATCCACATCTCGCTGCGCGGCACCGACGGCTCGCCGGTCCTCGCGGGTGACGGGCCGCACGGGTTCTCCCCGCTGATGGAGCACTTCCTCGCCGGCCAGCAGGCCCTGCTGCGCGAGCTCACGTACTTCTTCGCGCCGAACATCAACTCCTACAAGCGGTTCCAGCCGGGCAGCTTCGCGCCGACCGCGGTGGCGTGGGGCATCGACAACCGCACCTGCGCGCTGCGGGTGGTCGGGCACGGCGAGTCGCTGCGGGTGGAGAACCGGGTCCCGGGCGGCGACGTCAACCCCTACCTCGCGGTGGCCGCGCTGGTCGCCGCCGGCCTGCACGGCATCGAGAACGAGCTGCCGCTGGAGCCCGAGTTCACCGGCAACGCCTACGAGGCCGACCGCCCGCAGGTGCCGGCCACCCTGCGCGACGCGGCCGAGCTGCTGGCCGAGAGCAAGCACGCCCGCGCCGCGTTCGGCGACGAGGTCGTCGACCACTACCTGAACAACGCGCGCATCGAGCGCGCCGCCTACGACGCGGCGGTCACCGACTGGGAGAAGGTCCGTGGCTTCGAGCGCCTCTAGTCCCCTGATTGGGATCAGCTCCTACCTGGAGCAGACCCGGTTCGGGGTCTGGGACGTCCCGGCGGCGGTGCTGCCCCGCGGCTACCTCGACGGCGTGGTGCACGCGGGCGGCACGCCGGTCCTGCTGCCCCCGGTCGGCGAGTGGGAGGCCGGCCATCTGTCCAATATGGATGGTCTGGTCATCGCCGGTGGCGCGGACGTCGATCCGTCCTGCTACGACGCCACCCGGGAACCGGCGACCGGGCCGGCGCGACCCGACCGGGACGGTTCCGAGTGGGCGCTGATCAACCTCGCGTTCAAGCTGGGTATCCCGCTGCTCGGCGTGTGCCGGGGGATGCAGCTGCTCAACGTCGTGCTCGGCGGGACGTTGCACCAGCACGTGCCGGATCTCACCGACAACACCGACCACCTGCCGACGCCGGGCAGGTACGGACGGGTGCCGGTGAACGTCGCCGCGGGCAGCCGACTCGCGGGGATCGTCGGCGAACGGATCGAGGTGCACTGCCACCACCATCAGGCGATCGACAGGCTCGGTGACGAGCTGGAGGCGGTCGCCTGGGCGGCCGACGGAACTGTCGAAGGCGTGGAGCTGCCTGGGGAGACGTTCGCCGTCGGCGTGCAGTGGCATCCGGAGGAGGACGGTGTGGACCGGCGGTTGTTCGAGGCGCTGGTAGGGGAGGCGGGCAGATGACCGACGTGATCAACCCGGCCACCGAGCAGGTGGTCGCCACCGTGGCGGCGACGTCGGCGGCGGAGACCGACGCGGCGATCGAGCGGGCGCACCGCGCGCTGCCGGCCTGGCGGGCGGTGGCGCCGGGCGACCGGGCCCGGCTGCTGCGCCGGTTCGCCGACGCGGTCGACGCCGACGTGGAGAACCTGGCCGCGCTGGAGGTGGCCAACTCCGGGCACACCATCGGCAACGCGCGCTGGGAGGCGGGCAACGTCCGGGACGTGCTGCACTACTACGCCGCCGCGCCGGAACGGCTGTTCGGCCGGCAGATCCCGGTGCCCGGCGGGGTGAACATCACCTTCGCCGAGCCGCTCGGCGTGGTCGGGGTGATCGTGCCGTGGAACTTCCCGATGCCGATCGCCGGCTGGGGGTTCGCGCCCGCGCTGGCCGCCGGCAACACCGTGGTGCTCAAGCCGGCCGAGCTCACCCCGATGACGGCCATCCGGCTCGGCGAGCTCGCGCGCGAGGCGGGCATTCCGGACGGCGTGTTCCAGGTGCTGCCCGGCAAGGGATCCGTGGTCGGCCAGCGGTTCGTGGACAACCCGTTGGTGCGCAAGGTCGTGTTCACCGGCTCCACCGAGGTCGGCCGGCAGATCATGGCCGGCTGCGCCGCGCAGGTGAAGCGGGTGACACTGGAGCTGGGCGGCAAGAACGCCAACGTCGTGTTCGCCGACGCCGACCTCGAGGCCGCCGCGGCCAGCGCGCCGTACGGGGTGTTCGACAACGCCGGCCAGGACTGCTGCGCGCGGTCGCGGATCCTGGTGCAGCGCACGGTGTTCGACCGGTTCCTCGAGCTGCTCGAGCCGGCGGTGCACGGCGTCGTGGTCGGCGACCCGAGCGACGAGAAGACCGAGATGGGCCCGCTGATCTCCGCGTCCCACCGGGCGTCCGTTCAGTCCTATGTGGACGACACGGTGGACGTCGCGATCCGGGGCGGCGCGCCGGCCGGGCCGGGGTTCTGGTTCCCGCCCACGGTGATCCTGCCCCGCACGCCCACCGACCGGGCGGTCGTCGAGGAGGTCTTCGGGCCGGTCGTCACCGTGCAGGCCTTCGACGCCGAGGCGGACGCGGTGGCGCTGGCCAACGACACCGAGTACGGGCTGTCCGGCTCGATCTGGACCCGCGACGTCGGCCGGGCGATGCGCGTCGCCCGCGGCGTCGAGGCCGGGAACCTGTCGGTGAACTCGCACTCGTCGGTCCGGTACTGGACGCCGTTCGGCGGGGTCAAGCAGTCCGGGCTGGGGCGCGAGCTGGGGCCGGACGCGCTGGACAGCTTCACCGAGACCAAGAACGTGTTCATCGCAACCGAGGAGGGGTAAGTGAACCGTCTGCAGGACCGGGTCGCCGTGGTGACGGGGGCGGCGAGCGGGATCGGGCTCGCCACCGCGCGGCGGTTCGCCGACGAGGGTGCCCGCGTCGTCGCCGTCGACGTCACCACGGACGCGATCGAGACGCTGGCCAAGGAGCTCGACGGCGACGCGATCACCTGCGACGTCACCGACGAGGCCGCCGTCGAGGCGATGTTCGACCAGGTCGTCGCCGCGCACGGCCGCGTCGACGTCGCCTTCAACAACGCCGGCATCTCCCCGCCGGAGGACGACTCGATCCTCACCACCGGCATCGAGGTGTGGGAGCGGGTGCAGCGGGTCAACCTCACGTCGGTGTACCTGTGCTGCAAGTACGTGCTGCCGCACATGCGCCGGCAGGGCCGCGGCTCGATCGTCAACACCGCGTCGTTCGTCGCCGTGATGGGCGCGGCCACCTCGCAGATCTCCTACTCGGCGTCCAAGGGCGGCGTGCTCGCGATGACCCGGGAGCTGGGCGTGCAGTTCGCCCGCGAGGGCATCCGGGTCAACGCGCTGTGCCCCGGGCCGGTGAACACGCCGCTGCTGCAGGAGCTGTTCGCGTCCGACCCCGAGCGGGCGCGGCGCCGGCTGGTGCACGTCCCGATGGGCCGGTTCGCGGAGGCCACCGAGATCGCCGCCGCGGTGGCGTTCCTGGCCAGCGACGACGCGTCGTTCATCACCGCGTCGCAGTTCCTCGTGGACGGTGGCATCTCCGGCGCGTACGTCACGCCGCTGTAGTGCGGTGGTGACGACCGTGCGGTCGGCGTCCGCCGCGGTGTTCCGGCCGGTGCGCACGCGCAACGCGTTCGAGGAGACCGTCGAGCGGCTGCTGCAGGCCATCCGGCTCGGGGTGGCCGCGCCGGGGGAGCGGCTGCCCGCCGAGCGGGAGCTGGCCGCACGGCTCGGGGTGAGCCGGGTGACGCTGCGCGAGGCGATCCGCGTGGTGGCCGACGCGGGGTATGTCGAGTCCCGGCGCGGCCGCTACGGCGGGACGTTCGTGGTCCCGCGGCTGCCGGAGTCGCCGGGCCGCGATCTGTCCGGAGTGGACCTCGAGGACGTGCTGACGCTGCGCCGGGTGCTGGAGACCGGTGCCGCGGAGTCCGCCGCCGCCCGCACGCTCACCCCGGACGAGCGCCAGCACCTGATGCTGGCCCTCACCGAGGTCGGCGCGGTCGAGGCGGGCTCGGCGGAGGAGTACCGGCGCCGCGACTCCCGCCTGCACCTGGCGATCGCCGAGGTCACCGCGGCGCCGTCGCTCACCACCGCGGTGGCCGACGTCCGGACGAGGGTGAACGAGCTGCTGGACGCGATTCCCTTGCTGGCGGCCAACATCGAGCACTCGAACGACCAGCACCGGGCGATCGTGGCGGCCATCCTCTCCGGCGACCCACCCGGCGCGCGCACCGCGATGGACGAGCACGTCGAGGGCACCGCGGCGCTGCTGCGCGCCTTCCTTTAGATCTTGAGCGGGCGGCCGTACGCGTCGGTGCCGCCGCCCACCAGCATCACCACGCCGTCGATGATGCTCCAGATGACGCCGACACCGATGAACATGGTGAACAGCTGCGCCAGCGCGATGCCCGTGTGCCCGGTGTAGAACCGGCCGATGCCGAACGGCAGGAGGATCTGCAGCACGCCGGCCACGACCCGGTAGCGCTCCGACGGCACGACCTGGACCGCGTTGTGCTCGGGGAACACCGGCACCGGGACGGCCGCGACCGGGCGCACCGGCGGCACCATGAACGCCGGGTACGGCGCGGGCAGGTCGCCGAACAGCGGGCGCAGCTGGCCACGGGTCTGGGCGTCGATGGCCTTGCCGACCCGGTCCTCGTACTCGTCCACCGGCAGCCGGCCCTCGGCGAAGTGCTCGCCGAGGATCTTGATGGCGTCCTCGCGCTCCTGCGTGCCGATGCGGATCGCGTCCGCGTCCTGGCCGATCGGTTCGCCCACGTGCCCACGATACGGCAGTCGCGCCACGCCATCGGCGGTTCCCGCCAACCGGTCGGCAACCGGCATAGGCTGGCCGCTCCACAGGGAGGTGCCATGGTCGAGCGTCCGGTCGCGCCGGCCCTCACCGGTGTGGTCGCCGGCTACCTCGACCACCTCGCCGTGGAGCGCGGCACGTCCCACAACACCCTCGACGGCTACACCCGCGACCTTCGCCGCTACGCCGAGCACCTCACCGCCGCAGGGGTCACCGAGCTCGCCGGCGTGACCGAGGCACACGTGTCCGCCTTCCTCGCCGTGCTGCGCGAGGGCGACGCCGACCACCCGCCGCTCGCCGCGTCGTCGGCCGCCCGCGCGCTCGTCGCCGTGCGCGGGCTGCACAAGTTCGCCGTCCGCGAGGGCCTCGTCGACCTCGACCCGGCCCGCGAGGTCCGCCCGCCCGCCGCCCCGCGCCGGCTGCCGAAGGCCCTGCCGGTGGACGACGTGGAGCGGCTGCTCGACACCCCCGGCGACGGCGCCGGCCCGCTGCGGGACCGCGCGTTGCTCGAGGTCCTGTACTCCACCGGCGCGCGCATCTCCGAGGCCGTCGGGCTGGACCTCGACGACATCGACGCCCACGAGCGCACCGTCCTCCTCGACGGCAAGGGCGGCAAGCAACGCCTCGTCCCGATCGGCCGCCCGGCGCTCGACGCGCTCGACGCCTACCTCGTGCGCGCCCGCCCCGACCTCGCCCGCCACGGCCGCGGCACGCCGGCGGTGTTCCTCAACGTCCGCGGCGGCCGGCTGTCCCGGCAGAGCGCGTGGCAGGTGCTCAAGGTCGCCGCCGAGCGCGCCGGGATCGCCGCGTCGGTGTCGCCGCACACGCTGCGTCACTCGTTCGCCACCCACCTGCTGGAGGGCGGCGCCGACGTCCGCGTGGTGCAGGAGCTGCTCGGCCACGCGTCGGTGACCACGACGCAGATCTACACCCTGGTCACGGTCAGCACGCTGCGCGAGGTCTACGCCACCGCCCACCCGCGGGCGCGCGGCTGAAAATCTCATGGTTTTCACAGGCCATTTTGCCGTGCGTTTAACTGTGCGCGCTTACCGTCGGTCATTGCCGTAAATCGACGGGACGAGGAACAGATGACCACTACGAATCCCGAGCACACCTCGACGGAGGAAGGCTCCGCGCCCCCGGCGGGTGCGCTGCGCTGCTCCACCGCCGACCGCGAACAGACCAGCGCGCGGTTGCACGCGGCCGCCGGCGAAGGATTCCTCTCGATGGCCGAGGTCGAGGAGCGGCTCGCCACGACCTACGCCGCGCGGTACCGCCACGAGCTCGACGCCGTCACCGCCGACCTGCCGTCGGCGAACACCGCCGCCGGCTGGGGAGCCATCCTCACCGTCGCGCGCCGGCAGCTCGCCGACGACCTGGCCGCGCTCACCGGCCGCGGGGACCACCCGATCAGCCGCCGGAGGAAGGCCGTGCTGGGGCTCACCGCCCTGCTGTTCGTCGCGATGCTGGTGTTCCTCGCCGTGCACGGCTTCGCCGACGAGGGCCCCGAACACCACGCCGCCGACTGACCTGCCGCCGACCGACCTGCC
>NZ_DASWSJ010000410.1:0-4349 GCF_036402745.1 Actinophytocola sp.
CAGGAGCGCAACCTGCTGCGCGAGCTGCAGGACGAGCTGGCGCGCCGGGAGAAGGACCAGCCCAGCAGCTCGTCCGGGTCGTGGCGGATCGACCGGTCCGGCCGGCACGGCAAGCCGGGCGCCCCGTTCGACTCGGCCCGCGCCTCCGGCGGCCCGATGATGGTCAACGGCGTGCCGCCGCACTCCGAGGGGCGCGGCGGCTACCCGGCCAGCTAGCCGGCGTTCTCGGTGACCTTCTCGGTGACCTTCTTGCTGACCGCCCGCAGCAGGCGCTGAAGGTGCAGGCCGCGGCGGACGTCGCACGGGTGCGTGGTGGCGTCGTTGTGCACCATGCTGACGAAGTCGCTGAGCAGGGCGGCGTAGCGCGCCTGCGCGTCGCCGGTGGCGTCGAGCTCGCGGTAGCCGTTCGTGCCGAAGACGGCGAAGTCGTTGATCGGCGGCTTCGCGGGCGTGTGCATGGTGAGGGTGGCCGAGCTGGTGGCGCCGCCCTCGTGGCCCAGCAGGATGTGCCAGACACCGCCCGGCTCGGCGAAGTGCGCGGACAGCACGTCGGTGATCGGGCCGAGGGCAGCGTCGAGCAGGTCGAACACGTGCGGGCCGATGTCGGCGAGCGCGCCCCCGTCGTGGCGCCAGCGGGAGGCCTCGTACTTGGTGTCGAGCAGCGTGGCGGACATCCAGCGGGCGGTGCCGCCGTGCCAGCCGCCGATCCGGTGGACCTCCTCGAGCCAGTCGATGGTCCCGGTGCCGTAGCGGAAGGTGAGCACCAGCAGCGTGGCGACGGCCGCCCGCTCGGCCGCGGCCACCAGCTGCTCGGCCTCCTCGACGGTGCCGGCCACGGGCTTCTCGAGGATCACGTGCTTGCCGGCCTCGATCGCCCGCAGCGCGAGCGGCGCCTGCACCGTCGGCGGCACGGCGAAGGCCACGCCGTCCACCGCGTCGAGCAGGTCGTCGAAGGACTCGGCGGGCGTCGCGCCCCCGAGCGCGGCCACCTCGGCCGCGGCGTCGGGACGGCGGGCCCACACGGAGACCAGCTCGGTGCCCGGGTGTGCGGCGATACCCGGTGCGTGTACCCGGTGTGCCCACGGTCCCGCGCCGACGAGTCCCATTCGCAGCCGTGTGTCGTTCATGGTCACATCCTGCCCGTTGCGGGCGCGTGGTCTGCGTAGGCTCACGCCTGTGCGTGAGCTGCCGAAGGAACTGATCCTGCCGGAGGGCTTCGTCCCGCCGGAGATACCGGATCCACCGGTGACACCCAAGGACGCCGCCACGGTCATGCTCGTCCGCGACACGGCCGGCGGGCTCGAGGTGTTCCTGCAGCGCCGGGTGATGGGCATGGCCTTCGCCGGCGGGATGACCGTGTTCCCCGGCGGCGGGGTGGACCGCCGGGACGCGGACACCTCGCTGGCCTGGCACGGCCCGTCGCCCGCGTGGTGGGCGGACCGCTTCTCCTGCGACGTCGGCCTCGCGCGGGCGCTCGTGTGCGCGGCCGTCCGGGAGACGTTCGAGGAGTCGGGCGTGCTGCTGGCCGGGCCGGACGAGGAGTCGGTCGTCACCGACGTCCGGCCGTTCGGGGAGGCCCGTGGCCAGCTGGTGAACCGGGAGCTGTCGCTGGCGGGCTTCCTGGCCGAGTCGGGCCTGGTGCTGCGGGCGGACCTGCTGCGGCCGTGGTCGAACTGGGTCACGCCGGTGGAGGAGACGCGCCGGTTCGACGCCCGCTTCTTCCTCGCCGCGCTGCCGGTCGGCCAGCGCGCGGACGGCGCCACCACGGAGGCGGCCGACACCCGCTGGCAGCGCCCGACCGAGGCTCTCGAGGACTGGAAGGCCGGCCGGGTCGGCCTGCTGCCGCCCACCTGGACGACGCTGGCCGAGCTGGAGGAGTGCGCCTCGGTGGCCGCCGCGGCGGGCCGCGAACGCAAGATCGAGAAGCTGATGCCCCGGGTGGCCCGCGACGGCGACGTGCTGCGCATCGTGCTCCCCGGCGACCCGCTCTACGACGGGGCGGCCTCGCACCTGGACCCGTCGTGACGGCCCACCCGGCCCACCCGACGCACCCGGCTTACGGCGAGCTCCGGCCGGTGACACCGGTGGCGTCGGTGCTGCTGGAGCACAACCCGGGCTCGATGACCCTCGAGGGCACGAACACCTGGCTCCTGCGCTCGCCGTCATCGCGGTCGGTGGTGGTGGTCGACCCGGGCTACGAGGACGAGCCGCACCTGACCCGCGTGGCCGAGGTGGCGCCGGTGGAGCTGATCCTGATCACCCACCAGCACCCCGACCACGCCCAGGGCGCGCCGTGGCTGGCCGACCGCGTCGGTGCGCCCGTCCGCGCGTTCGACCCGAGCCTGTGTCGCGACGCCGGACCGCTGACCGACGGCGAGCGGATCGAGGCGGCGGGCGTGGCGCTGCAGGTGCTGCACACCCCGGGCCACACGCAGGACTCGGTGTGCCTGCGGGTGTTCCACGACGGCACGGCGGCGATGCTGACCGGCGACTCGGTGCTGGGCAGGGGCACGACCGTGATCTCCGACCTGGGCTCCTACCTCGGCACGCTGCGCCGGCTGATCGAGGAACCGGCGGGCACCCCGGCCCTCACCGGCCACGGCCCGGAGCTCCCCGACGTGGCGGCCGTGGCGGGGGAGTACCTCGCGCACCGCGAGCAACGCCTCGACCAGGTGCGCGCGGCCCTGGCCCAGCTGGGCGAGGACGCCACTGCCCGGCAGGTGGTGGAGGTGGTCTACGCGGACGTCGACAGGTCGCTGTGGGCCCCGGCCGAGTGGTCGGTGCGGGCGCAGCTGGACTACCTGCGCGACGGCGGCGCGTAGGGGTTCAGTGCTTGGGCGGCAGCATGGGCATCACCACGTAGCGAAGGTTGAGCTCGGACTCGCCGACCGCGCTGAACACGGTGGCCCGCATGCCGGGCTGGATCTCGATCCGCACCCGCGAACCCGAGAACGCCCGCAGCGCGTCGGTGAGGAAACGGCCCTGGTAGGCCTGGGAGAGCCGGCCACCTTCCACATCGGCCTTGAGCGTCTCCTCCGCCTCGCCGGCCCGCTGGTCGGCGCCGCGCAGCCGGACCTCGCCGTCGCCGACCTCGACCAGCAGCACACCCCGCGCGTCGGTGTAGAGCCCGACCCGCCGCACCGCGCCGGCCAGCACGTCGGCGTCGGCCTCGAGCCGGGTGTCCACATCGGACACCGACACCTTGGACTCGTGGAGGAAGCTGCCATCGAGCACCGCGGTGGTGGCGACCGTCTCGCCGCCGGCCCGCCGCCACACCAGGCCGAACCGGTCGCGGTCGGAGTGCAGCGTGACCGGGCCCTCGAGCTGCTTGGCGATCTCGGCCAGCAGGCCGGCCGGCACCAGCGCGTCGACCGGCGGGCCGGCCGGCTGCCAGGCCAGCGTGGCCACGGCCATCTGGTAGCGGTCGGTGGCCAGCATGATCAGCTGGTGGTCCTCGGACCGGATCCGCACGCCGGTGAACATCGGCAGCGCGTCGTCGCGGGACGCGGCCGCCGCGACCGTGCCGAGCGCCGAGGAGAACAGCTGCCCGTCGACGATGCCCGCGGCCGTCGGCGGCGCTGCGACCCCCGGGTGCACGTCGACGTCCAGCAGTGGCAACGCGTACCGCGCCCCTGGCGCGCGGATGGCGAGCTTGGACCCCTCGACCACCAGCCGCACCTGCTCGTGGTCCAGCGCCCGCAGCGTGTCGGCGAACGGCTTGGCCGGCACCAGGACCCGGCCCTCGGTGTGCACGAGCGCCGGCCGTTCGAGCCGGGCCGCGCGCTCGCGGTCGTTGGCGGCGAGCGAGACCCCGTCCGGCCCGGCGGTGAGCAGCAGGCCGGACAGCACCGGGTCGATGAGCTTGCCCGGCACCAGCCGGACGAGGGCCGACGCGGCGGCGGCCAGCTCGCCGGTGGTGACCGTCAGATCGAGGTTCATGGCGACAAGGTAGCGCCGGCCGCCGACAATCGCGCCGACGGCAGACGTTCACCCCGTCGTGGCCTTGAGCGCCTACGGTGTCGCCCGTGTCCGAGACGATGAGCCGCAGGGCGTTGCTCGCCAGCTCCGGTGTCCTGGCCGTGGGGGCGGCCGGCGCGATGCTGCCCGGCATCGCGTTCGCCGAGCCGAGCGCGCCGACCGGGGAGCAGACCAGGACGATCACCGGCACACTGAGGCCCGACGTGCCCGACTGGTACTACCTGCCGGTCGACGTGCCGCGCGGGGTGCGGGAGATCGAGGTCGTCTACAGCTACGACCGCCCGCAGGTGCCGCCCGGTGCCAAGGGGAACGCGCTGGACATCGGGATGTTCGCGCCGGCCGGCTACCAGCTCGGCAACACGCGCGGGTTC
>NZ_DASWSJ010000411.1:0-3079 GCF_036402745.1 Actinophytocola sp.
ACCGGCAGTCCGGGCCGAACCTGCTCACCTACGGCACCGAGAAGCAGCGCCAGGAGCTCCTGCCGCGCATCGCCGCGGGCGAGTGCTTCTTCGTCATCGGGATGAGCGAGCCGGACTCCGGCTCTGACCTCGCCTCGATCCGCACGAAGGCCACCCGCAACGCCGACGGTGACTGGGTGGTCAACGGCGCCAAGGTCTGGACGTCGAACGCGCACCACTCCCACTACGGGATCGTGCTGGTGCGCACCGCGCCGCAGGACCCGGCCAACCGGCACGCCGGCATGTCGCAGCTGTTGGTCGACCTGTCGCTGCCGGGTATCACGATCAACCCGATCCGCATCCTCGACGGCGGCCACCACTTCAACGAGGTGGTGTTCCAGGACGTCGTCGTCCCCGGCGACATGCTGCTCGGCGAGGAGGGCAACGGCTGGCACCAGGTGACCGCCGAACTGGCCTTCGAGCGGTCGGGCCCGGAGCGCTTCCTGTCGACATATCCACTTGTCGCCGAATTCGGCCGGCGCGTGGCGGAGACCGGAGACCCGGCCGCTGTGGCAACGCTGGGCCGGATCTCCGCGCGCATCCTCGCGCTGCGGCAGATGTCGCTGCGGATCGCGGCGGCGCTGGACCGTGGGGAGCTGCCGAACATCCCGGCGGCGCTGGTGAAGGACGTGGGGACGACGTTCGAGGGTGACGTGATCGAGGAGATCCGGAAGGTGGTCGACGTGACGCCGTCCCTGGACTCGCCCGACCCGCTCGGCCGGGCGCTCGCCGAGGCACAGCTGCACGCGCCGGGGTACACGCTGCGCGGCGGGACCAACGAGATCCTTCGCGGGATCGTGGCGCGGGGGCTGGGACTGCGATGAGTGATCAGGACCTGGTGGTCGAGACCGTCCGGGACATCCTCTCCGGCTTCGAGCCGTTCGTGCTGACGGCCGAGCGGCGGTGGGACGCCGGGCTCTGGTCGGCGCTGGCCGACGCGGGGCTGACCGGTGTCGGACTGCCCGAGGAGGCCGGCGGGTCGGGCGGTGAGCTGGCCGACGCGGTGGCGATCGTGCGCACCCTGGCCGCCGGTGCCGCCGCGGTGCCGGTCGCCGAGCAGCTGCTGGTGGCCGGTCCGGCGATCGTGGCCGCGGAGCTGACGCTGCCCTCGCCGGAGGAGCCGCTGACGTTCGCCGTCGCCGACGCGGTGACCGCGCAGGCGTCCGACGACGGGGACGGTCCCGGCCGGTTCAGCCTGACCGGAACGGCGACCGACGTCGCGTGGGCCGGGGCGGCGCAGCACGTGGCCGTCCTCGCCACGAGCGCCGTCGGACCGGTGCTGGCACTGGTCGCCGTCGGTGACCTTCCGGCCAGCGACGCGTTCAACCTGGCGGGCGAGCCGCGCGGCTCGCTGGTGCTCGACGGGGTCGCCGCGACCGGTGCGCTGCTGACCGACGCGCAGGCCCAGGAACTGCGGGCCCGGTACGCGCTCGCGCGGGCCGTGCAGTTGGCCGCGGCGCTGGAGCAGGTGCTCGCGTGGACGGTGCAGTACGCGGGGGAACGGCAGCAGTTCGGCCGGCCGCTGGGCAAGTTCCAGGCGATCCAGATGGAGCTGGCCGAGATGGCCGGCGAGGTGACCGCGGTGACCGCGCTGACCGACGCCGCCGTCCAGGCCGTCGAGCGGGGCGAGAACGTCGTCCTTGCCGCCGCGGCGGCGAAGGTGCGGGCCGGGGCGGCCGTCGAGGTCGTCGCCCGGCTGGCCCACCAGGTGCACGGGGCGATCGGCTTCACGCAGGAGCACAAGCTGCACCATCTGACCCGGCGGCTGTGGTCGTGGCGCGACGAGGCCGGCAGCGAGCTCGCCTGGTCGCGGGTGCTCGGCGCCGGTGTGCTCGCCGACGGTCCGGAAGGGCTCTGGCCCGCACTGACCCGCGTCGTCTGATCCATCCATCACTGCGGGCCGGCAGTCCCTGCCGTCCCGCTCGTCCGAAAGGCATGTCGTGGCTGCTGGTTCTGGTGAGGTCCTCCTCGAGGTGGACGGCGGTGTCGCGATCGTGACGCTGAACGCCCCGGATCGGCGCAACGCGCTGACGCCGACGATGGCCGACGAACTGATCGCGACGTTCGACGAGGTGGACGCCAGGCCGGAGGTCGGCGCGTTGGTCGTCCGGGCGGTCGGGAAGTCGTTCTGCGCGGGCGGCGACATCGCGACCCTGACTGCGGCCGGCAAGGACCCGGCGGCGCCGGAGACCTATGACGGCATGGGGCGGATCTACGACTCCTTCTACCGGCTCGGCCAGGTACGCGTTCCGACGGTGGCCGCTGTCCGCGGTTCAGCGGTGGGCGCCGGCATGAACATGCTGCTGGCGACGGACCTCCGGATCGTGGCGCGGGACGCCCGTCTGCTGTGCGGGTTCCTCAAGCGGGGCATGCACCCCGGTGGCGGGCACTTCGTGCTCCTGTCGAGGCTGATCGGCCGCGAGGCGGCGGCGGCGATGGCGCTGTTCGGCGAGGAGATCAACGGCTCGCGCGCCGTCGAGCTCGGCCTGGCCTGGGAGTCGGTGGACGACGCCGCGGTCGAGGATCGGGCGCTGGAGCTGGCCGCTCGCGTGGCTGCCGACCCGGAGCTGGCGCGGGTGGCGGTCGGCAACTTCCGCAAGGAGACGGTGACTCCGGTCAGCTGGGAGATCGCCACCCAGTTCGAGCGCCCCTCCCAGATGTGGTCGATGCGCCGGTCGGCCGGGTAACTGCCCGTTGTAGCGTCCGGAGCCGGTCGACCACGGATTCCCTGAGCGTTCGGAGGCGGTCATGCGGTACCGGAAGCTGGGCCGTACCGGTCTGGACGTCTCGCCCATCTGCCTGGGGTGCATGAGCTTCGGCGATCCCGCCCGCGGCGGGCACCCGTGGTCGCTGGACGAGGAGCGCAGCCGGCCGCTGATCCGCCGGGCACTCGAGGCCGGGATCAACTTCTTCGACACCGCGAACGTCTACTCCGACGGGTCGAGCGAGGAGATCGTCGGCCGTGCGCTGGCGGAGTTCGCGAACCGCGACGAGGTCGTCATCGCGACGAAGGTGCACGGCGTGATGCGGCCGGGTCCGA
>NZ_DASWSJ010000412.1:0-5509 GCF_036402745.1 Actinophytocola sp.
GCTGACCCCCCAAGGTGTCCCAGCGAGGGCGGTCTCCGCGAGGAGGCCGCCCTCGGCTCATTCCCACTCGATCGTGCCCGGGGGTTTCGAGGTCACGTCCAGGACCACCCGGTTGACCTCCGGCACCTCATTGGTGATCCGCGTCGAGATCCGCTCCAGCACGTCGTACGGCAGCCGGGTCCAGTCGGCCGTCATCGCGTCTTCCGAGGACACCGGGCGCAGCACCACCGGGTGGCCGTAGGTCCGGAAGTCGCCCTGCACGCCGACGCTGTGCACGTCCGCCAGCAACACCACCGGGCACTGCCAGATGTCGCGGTCCAGCCCCGCCGCGGTCAGCTCCTCGCGCGCGATCGCGTCGGCCGCGCGCAAGATCGACAGCCGCCCGGCGGTCACCGCGCCGATGATGCGGATGCCCAGTCCCGGGCCGGGGAACGGCTGGCGGTGCACGATCGTCTCCGGCAGGCCCAGCTCCAGGCCGACCCGCCGCACCTCGTCCTTGAACAGCTCCCGCAGCGGCTCCACGAGCGTGAACGTCAGGTCGTCCGGCAGCCCGCCCACGTTGTGGTGGCTCTTGATGTTCGCCGCCCCGGCCCCGCCGCCCGACTCGACCACGTCCGGATACAGCGTCCCCTGCACCAGGAACTGGTAGTCACCCGAAGCCTGGAGGTCCCGCTCGGCCCCCTCGAACACCCGGATGAACTCCCGGCCGATGATCTTGCGCTTCTGCTCGGGATCCGTGACATCGGCCAGCGCCGACAGGAACCGGTCCGCCGCGTCCACGGTCACCAGCTTGACCCCGGTCGCCGCCACGAAGTCCCGCTCCACCTGGCCGCGCTCACCGGCCCGCAGCAGCCCGTGGTCGACGAACACACACGTCAGCCGGTCCCCGATGGCCCGCTGCACCAGGGCCGCCGCCACCGCCGAGTCGACCCCGCCGGACAGCCCGCAGATCGCCCGGCCGGCAGGGCCCACCACGGCGCGGATCCGCTCGACCTGTTCGTCCACAATGGACGCGATCGTCCACGAAGGACGCAACCCCGCGATGTCGTGCAGGAACCGGCGCAGCACCTCCTGCCCGTGCGGCGAGTGCGCCACCTCCGGGTGGTACTGCACCCCCGCGAGCCGCCGCGACACGTCCTCGAACGCGGCCACCGGCGCGCCCGACGAACCCGCGGTGACAACAAATCCCGGCGGAGCCGACACCACGCTGTCCCCGTGACTCATCCACACCGGGTGCCGCGCGGGCAGGTCGGCGTGCAGCACCCCGCCGGACGCGCCCAGGTCGGTCCGCCCGAACTCGCGGGTCCCGGTGTGCTCGACCGTCCCGCCGAGCGCCTGGGCCATCGCCTGGAAGCCGTAGCAGATGCCGAACACCGGCACGCCCGCCTCGAACAGCGCCGGGTCCACCGCCGGCGCGCCGTCGGAGTACACCGACGCCGGACCACCGGACAGCACGATCGCCAGCGGGTCCCGCGCGAGCATCTCGGCAACCGGCATCGTGTGCGGCACGACCTCCGAGTACACCTGCGCCTCACGCACCCTACGGGCGATGAGCTGGGCATACTGCGCGCCGAAGTCGACCACGAGAACCGGCCGGTGCTGGTGTTGCGTCACTGGGGAAGCATCGCACGGGCCCTGGGAACTACGGTGGAGGGCATGAACGCGACAGAGCCGCACCTGCCGACCCCCCGGCCCGCCTTCATCGCCGGCCGCGCGGAGCAGAGTGAGCAGACGCTCAGCGTGCACCACCCCTACGACGGCAACGAGATCGCCACGGTCTGCGTGCCCAGCGCCGAGCAGGTCGAGCGCGCCGTCGCCGCGGCGGTGGCCGCCACCCAACCGTTCCGCACGACACCCGCCCACGTGCGGGCCGCCGCGCTGGACCACGTCTCCCGCTCGATCGCCGCCAGAGCCGACGAGGTCGCGGAGATGATCACCGCGGAGAACGGCAAGCCCCTCAAGTGGGCCACCGTCGAGGTCAACCGCTGCGTGTCGACGTTCCGGTTCGCCGCCGAGGAGGCCCGCCGCTTCTCCGGCGAGCTGCAACGGCTCGACACCGACCCCGCCGCCGAGGGCCGGCTGGCGGTCGTCCGGCGGGTCGCGCGCGGGCCGGTGCTCGGCATCGCGCCGTTCAACTTCCCGCTCAACCTGGTCGCGCACAAGATCGCCCCGGCCATCGCGGTCGGCGCGCCCATCATCGTCAAGCCCGCACCGCGCACCCCGCTTTCCGCGCTGCTGCTGGGAGAGCTGCTCGCCGAGACCGAGCTGCCCGAGGGCGCGTTCTCCGTCCTCACGCTCGGCAACGAGGAGACGGTCGCGCTCGTCAAGGACCCGCGGCTGCCGGTGGTGTCCTTCACCGGCTCGGGCCCGGTCGGCTGGTCGATCATGGACTCCGCGCCACGCAAGCAGGTCGTGCTCGAGCTCGGCGGCAACGGCGCGGCGGTCGTCTGCGCCGACTGGCCCGACCTCGACTTCGCCGCGAGGCGCATCGCCACCTTCGGCAACTACCAGGCCGGCCAGTCGTGCATCGCCGTGCAGCGGGTGCTCGTCGACCGGACCGTGGCCGACACGTTCGTGCCCAAGCTGCTCGACGCCATCAAGCAGCTGCGCACCGGCAATCCGCACGACCCCGAGGTCGAGGTCGGCCCGCTGGTCGACGAGGCCGCCGCCGAGCGCGTCGAGGCCTGGGTCAACGAGGCCGTGGCGGCCGGGGCCAAGCTGCTCGCGGGCGGCAGGCGCGACGGCGCCTCGATGGAGCCCACCGTGCTCGCCGACGTCCCGCACGACGCCAAGTGCTGGGCCGAGGAGGTCTTCGGCCCGGTGCTGGTCGTCGCGGTCACCGACGGCGTCGACGACTCGTTCGCGCAGGTCAACGACTCCCCGTACGGCCTGCAGGCGGGCGTGTTCACCAGGGACGTCCAGGTGGCCTTCCGCGCCCGGGCGGAGCTCGACGTGGGCGGCGTCATCGTGGGCGACGTGCCCTCGTTCCGCTCCGACCAGATGCCCTACGGCGGCGTCAAGGGCTCCGGCTTCGGCCGCGAAGGCATCCGCAGCGCCATGAACGACCTCAGCGAGGAGCGCGTCATGGTCCTCACCGGCCTGGAGCTGTGAGCCCCTGGGCGAACGCGAACACCCCGTCCGGGTCGTAGGTCCCGGCCACCTTGCGCAGCCGGGGCAGGTTGGCGCCGTAGTACGCGTTCGCCCAGTCCGGTAGCCCCGGGTCGACGTAGTTGACGTACCCGTGCGCGCCCGCCAGCGCGCCGAGGCCGTCGCGCACCTCCGCCACCTGGCGGCTCGCGGCGGCCCGCCCTGCGCCGGTGTTCGCGTAGATCTGCGCGCTCGCCAGGGCGGTCCGGTGCGGGAACGCCGTCGCGTCCGGCGCCACCCGCGACACCGCGCCGCCCAGCGAGTCGAGCAGCAGGTCCAGCCCCGAGCGGCCGTCCAGCAGCGCGACGACGGCCGCCGGGTCGACCGGTTTCGCCAGGATCCGCGACGACGCCACGAACGACTCCCGCCCCAGCGCCCCGCCTTCGGCCTGCGGGTGGCACTGCGCCACGCTGCGCTGCGAGCACCCGCCGAAGTACCGCATCGCGTCCAGGTAGGACTTGCCGGTGACGAACCGCGACGACGCCGACAGCCCCAGCCGCGCCAGCTGCCGCTCGCACCCGGCGACCGACCCGACGAAGCACCCGCCCACCCGCACGCTCGGCGGCGACCCGGCCGACAGCACGCAGTTCGTCCACATCTCGTCGGGCAGGTCGGCCACCCACGACTGCCACGCGCCCAGCACGTCCGCCGCGCCACCCTCGAACCGCAGCGAGAACACTGTCAGCGCGGGCGCCGGCTCGGTGGCGAACGTGAACGACGTGACGATCCCGAAGTTCCCCCCGCCCCCACCGCGCAGCGCCCAGAACAGGTCCGGCTCCTGCTCGGCCGACGCGGTGACCAACGCCCCGTCGGCCGTCACGACCTGCGCCGACACCAGCTTGTCGCACGTCAGCCCGTACTTGCGGGCCAGCACGCCGATCCCGCCGCCGAGGGTGAGCCCGCCGATCCCCACCGTCGGGCACGATCCCGCCGGCAGGCACCGGCCCGCGTTCGCGAGCCCGGCGTAGACGTCGATCAGCCGGGTCCCCGCGCCGACAACGGCGGTGCCGTCCGGCCGGACGTCCACACCGGACATCGGGTGCAGGTCCACGACCAGCGCCTTGTCCGGGTTGCTGTAGCCGGCATAGCTGTGCCCGCCGGACCGCGCGGCGATCGGCATCCTGGCTTTCGCGGCGACGTCCACACAGGCCTGCACGTCCGCCGGCCGCGTGCAGCGCGCGACGGCGGCGGGCTTGCGCGAGTCGAACAGCGGGTTGTAGACCTGCGCGGCCGCTGGATACCCGGCCTCGCCCGGGAGCACCAGCCCGCCGGGCAGCTTCGCCCGCAACGCCGGCCAGTCCGGCGGCACCGGCGCCGGTGGCGACGACGGTGGTGGCGACGACGGCGACGACGGCGACGGCGACGGCGGTGTGGTCGGCGCCGGCGTGCCTACCGTGTTCGACGGCGACCCGGTACACGCGGCGGCCACCCCCGCTGTGCCCAATGCCGCCGCGGCGAGAAACGTTCGTCTGCTGATCAAGGCCCCGACACCTCCACCCTTGCCAGACGTGTGGCAGGTGATCAGGTTGCCGGAGCGGACGCGCCCGCGCTGCCCACGTACAGCCAGCGCCCCTCGAACCGCACGAACATCAGCGCGCGCCGCTCACCCGCGGGCATGTCGGGGGTGCGGTAGGGGACCTGCCTGGCGCCGGGCACGGACGCCTCGGTGGCCTTGCCGAACTCGGCGCCCTCGAACTGGGTGGCGAGGCCGGCCATGCCGCCGAGGATCAGCTGCTTGGCCTCGTCGACCTGCTCGTTCACGAGCGACCCTTGCTGCGCAACGCACTTCGGGTGGTCGAGGCAGGTCAGCGCGAGCAGTTCCTTCCCGTTCCCCGCGGCGGCGGCCCGGGCGAAGGACTTGGCCGCGCGCTCGGGTGTGCTGAGGTCGTAGCGCGCCGCGCCGCTGGGCGGACTCGACGCCGGCTCGTCGTTCCCGCTCCCCGGGTTCCCGCGCACCAGCAGGGTGACCGCGACCGCGGCGACGAGCACCACGACGGCGACGAGCACCCACGGCAACCTCTTCTTCATGATGTGCCGCAACCTATCGGGCCTCGCGGCGTCACGGAGTGTTGCCCCACCGGCACATCGGATCCGTCTGCGTGAACCTGCCCCGCAGAATGCGGTGCTCTGCGGTGATCCGTTCTAGCGTGGACAACACCGTGGACAACACGTAGCCGACGAGTGACGAGGAGTGTGCGATGTTTGATCTCGAGCCGACTGTCCGGTCCAGGGAGCTCGGGCTGGCGCTGGCCAGGGCCGCGCAGGCGAAGGGGCTCAACGGGCGGCAGCTCGCGTTCCTGCTGAAGTGGTCACCGAGCCGGATCAGCCGCCTGTTCAGTGGCAAGCGCGGAGCCAAGCTCGT
>NZ_DASWSJ010000413.1:0-14597 GCF_036402745.1 Actinophytocola sp.
TTCGGTCGGCCGTTACGGGAAGCTCAAGTTCGAGGACATCAAGACCCGCTACGACGAGCAAATGGGTATCAGCTTCAAGAAGTTTCTCGATGACGCCGGGCGTCTGCGTGCGGCGCATGAGACGCTCTCCACGTTGGACACGAACACTCAGGGCGAGCTCAACACGCTCTATCGGGACTGGACCGGGCCGGCGGCGAACGCGTCGTACCAGTTCTTCGCCGAGAAGATCGCCCCCAACACTTCGGATCTGCTTGATTATCTGTCGACGGGCCCGGACATGGTCGCCACGTTGGTGGACAATCTGTTCGCGGAGTGTAAGGCCAAGGCGGACACGGTGATGGGGCTTTATCAGCCCACTGTTGGCAGCGCGACGCCGGAGATGGCGATGAAGGTGGTGGAGTTGGCCGAGAACGCCGATGACCGCGACAAGATCATGGAGGTCGCGGCGTGGGTGGATTCGGTGTGTGGCTCGAATATCGAGAACACTATCCGGGATGACTCTTGTGGTCTGAATGATGAGAACAAGGAGTATGTGCAGCGGGAGTGTAAGAAGTGGATCCGGAACTCGTTCAACCAGGATTTGCATGAGAACTTGTATGCGACGTTCAAGCAGACGTGTGATGACACGCTGGAGGCGGTGGACTCGTATTACGAGGAGTTGAACAGCTACCTCAAGGAGTACGAGAACAAGTTCGCCGCGGCCGGCGCCACGCCGCCGCCGGGCACCACCTACCCGCCCGGCACCAGCAACCCACCGCCCGGCTCGACCACTCCGCCGCCGTCGACCAGCAACCCGCCGGGCTCCGGCGGTCCCGGCCAGAGCGGCTCCACGCCGCCGCCGGTGAGCACGCCGCCGCCGAGCGGTCCGGGTGGTGGGCCGAGCACGGTGGCCCCGCCGCCTCCGCCCACGCCGCCGGAGATCCCGATGCCGCCGAGCAGCACGGACCCGTCCGGCACCACCGACCCGTCGTTCGCCGGGCCGGGCCAGGTGCCGCCGGGGAGCGCCCCGGGCGGGCCGGGCGACCCCGGGTCGGGCACGCCGGGCACCGGTCCGGGTGGCATGCCGGTGGTGCCGCTGCCCGGGACGAGCGGGCCGGGTGGCACGGGTGCGCCCGGTGCGCCGGGTTCGGGCACGCCGGGGGCGCCGAAGGAAGCGACGATCAAGGACGGCAACCGGACGATCACCGTCGGCCAGCCGGACTCCCACGGCCGCAGCAAGGTCACCGTGGACGACGGCAAGGGCGACCCGGCGCAGTACACCGTCGACTGGACCAACGACCCGGGTGAGCAGCCCGAGGAGGGCGTGATCCGGGCGGAGAACGGCAAGGCCGTGATCCAGGACGGCGACGCCGCGATCACGCTGGAGCAGGTGCCCGGCCCGACCGACCGGCTGAAGATGACCGTCGACGACGGCACCCCGGCCTCCTACGACGTGGACTTCGGGCCCGACTCCAAGGTGCCGGGCGTGCCCGACGTGCCGCCGTCGGCGCGGCCGTCCCTGCCGGACGTCCCGGACCCGTCGAGCTTCGGCGGTGGTGGAGGCGGTGGCGGTGGCGACCTCGGTGGTGGCGGTGGCGGGGGCGGCGGTGGTTCCGTCGGCGGCGGCTCCTTCGGCGGCGCCGAGACTCCCGGCGGCTCCGCGGGCGGTGGCCCCCAGCCGGGCGCGATGGTCGGCGCGGGCTCACCCGACAACGGCGGCGACCAGCGTGCGGCGGCCTCGGCCGGCCCGGGCGCCGGTGGTGGATCCGGCTCCGGCCAGGGTTCCCCGATGGGCGGCGGCATGCCGATGGGCGGCATGGGTGGCGGCGGCGGTCAGGGCGGCGGGGACCAGACGCGGCAGAGCAAGTGGCGCACGACCGGCCAGCTCTTCGACGACGGGGACCCGGCCGCCAACTTCAGCGGCGTCGTGGGCCGCGACCCGGCCGAGAAGTCCAAGCCGACCCCGAAGCGCTAGCCGCTCGAGACGGCGCTTTCCCGTGCGGGGAGCGCCGTCTCAGCGGACCAGCTCGTCCTCTTCGTGCTCGATGATCGCGCCCTTGATGTCCTCGTCGAGCAGTGGGCGGAAGCGGTTCTCGCCAGCCAGGTGGACCAGGAAGAACGCGGTCGCCAGGATGCGCGCCACCCGCTGCGTCGCGTGCTCGGACTTGCCCGGCAGCACCAGGTTCGACCAGTGCCGCCCCTCGGTGAAGCCCAGGTGGCTGGCCTTCGGCACCAGCCGCAGCTGCGCCTCGCCGCCCCAGTTCGACGCGATCAGCCCGGCGTGCCCGACGGCCGGCGCGACGATGTCCTGACCCGCTGCCAGATGCAGCGAGGGCATCCGGCAGCGGCTCGCCGCGTCGGTGGAGAACGGCTTGGTCTGGGTGGCCGCGAGCGTGGCGACGGCCCGCACCCGCTTGTCCTCGGCGGCCGCCAGCACCGCGCACCCGCCGCCGATCGAGTGGCCGGCGAGGCCCAGCTTGCCCTCGTCGACGCTGATCTCCCCGTCACCCAGCCGCACGCCGACGCACACGTCCAGCGCGGCGCGCAGGTCGGCCGCGAACAGCCGGTGCGACGCGAGCGGCCCGCGCTGGGTCGCCGGCGCGGCCACCACGAACCCCCACGACGCGAGGTGGCGCAGCAGGCCGAGGTAGCGCTGCGGCGGCTGCAACCACCCGTGCCCGAACGCGACGGCCGGCAGCCCGAGCCCCGCCGTCGGCGTGAGCACCACGCCCGGCAGGCCGACGAGGGCCAGGTCCCCGCGCAGCACCCGGTGCGGCCCCTTGTGGGACAGCTCCTCCGCGAGGTGCTTCGCCTTGTTCGCCATGGTCGTTGACCCTATCGAGATTGAGGGCCGACGGCCCTACCGGCGCCCTCCCCCGATCTCGTTACCCTCGTCGGTGTGTGCGGAATCGTGGGATATGTAGGGCATCGCCCGGCGCTCGACGTGGTTCTCGACGGGCTGCGACGGCTCGAGTACCGCGGGTACGACTCGGCCGGGGTGGCCGTCCTCGCAGGTCAGGGGCGGCTGGCGGTCGAACGCAAGGCCGGCAGGCTCGCCAACCTGGAGGACCGGCTCACCGAGGTCGGCCGGGACGGCTTCGCCGGCACCGCCGGCATGGGCCACACCCGGTGGGCCACGCACGGCGCGCCGGTCGACCGCAACTCGCACCCGCACCGGGACGCGACGAGCCGGGTCGCCGTGGTGCACAACGGGATCATCGAGAACTTCACCACGCTGCGGGCCGAGCTCGAGGCCACCGGGATCGAGTTCGCGAGCGACACCGACACCGAGACCGTCGCCCACCTGCTCGCCCGCGCCTACGACAGCGGCGAGACCGCAGGTGACCTGCCGGCCAGCATGCGTGCGGTGTGCCGGCGCCTCGACGGCGCGTTCACCCTGGTCGTCACCCATGTCGACCAGCCGGACCTGATCGTCGCCGCGCGCCGGTCCTCGCCGCTCGTGGTCGGCATCGGCGAGGGTGAGACGTTCGTCGCATCCGACGTGGCCGCGTTCATCGAGCACACCCGCGACGCCGTCGAGCTCGGCCAGGACCAGGTGGTGGCGATCACCCGGGACGGCTACCACGTGACCGACTTCCGCGGCGAGGACGCGGTGACCCGCCCGTTCCACGTGGACTGGGACCTCTCGGCCGCCGAGAAGGGCGGCTACGAGTACTTCATGCTCAAGGAGATCGAGGAGCAGCCCGAGGCGCTCGCCGACACCCTCCGCGGGCACTTCGACAGCGGCCGGATCGTGCTCGACGAGCAGCGCATGTCCGACCAGGACCTGCGCGACGTCGACAAGGTGTTCGTGGTCGCGTGCGGCACGGCCTACCACTCGGGCCTCATCGCGAAGTACGCCATCGAGCACTGGACCCGGCTGCCCGTCGAGGTCGAGCTCGCGTCGGAGTTCCGCTACCGCGACCCCGTGCTCGACCGGGACACCCTCGTCGTCGCCGTGTCGCAGTCCGGCGAGACAGCGGACACGCTGGAGGCCGTGCGGCACGCGCGCCAGCAGAAGGCCCGGGTGCTGGCGGTGTGCAACACCAACGGCGCGCAGATCCCGCGCGAGTCCGACGCGGTGCTCTACACCCACGCCGGCCCGGAGGTCGGCGTCGCGTCGACGAAGACGTTCCTGGCCCAGATCGCGGCGAACTACCTGGTCGGGCTGGCCCTCGCGCAGGCCCGCGGCACGAAGTACCCGGACGAGGTGCGCCGCGAGTTCGAGGAGCTCGCCGCGATGCCCGAGCAGGTGCGCCGGGTGCTGGGCACGGTCGACCGGGTCCGGTCGCTCGGCCGGTCGCTCGCGGACGCGAAGGCGGTGCTGTTCCTGGGCCGCCACGTCGGGTACCCGGTGGCGCTCGAGGGCGCCCTCAAGCTCAAGGAGCTCGCGTACATGCATGCCGAGGGGTTCGCGGCGGGTGAGCTCAAGCACGGGCCGATCGCGTTGATCGAGGAGGGGCTGCCGGTGGTCGTGGTGATGCCGTCGCCGAAGGGGCGGGCGGTGCTGCACGCGAAGCTGCTGTCGAACATCTCCGAGATCCAGGCCCGGGGCGCGCGCACGATCGTGATCGCCGAGGAGGGGGACGAGACCGTGCGGCCGTTCGCGGACGAGCTCGTGGAGGTGCCGGCTGTGCCGACGCTGCTGCAGCCGCTGGTGTCGACGGTGCCGCTGCAGGTGCTGGCCGCGGAGATCGCCCGGGCGCGCGGCTTCGACGTGGACAAACCGCGGAACCTGGCGAAGTCGGTGACGGTGGAGTAGCGCCGTGCGTGGAGTGTGGACGACAGAGCAGGTCAAGGCGGCGGAGGACCAGCTGCTCGCGCGGACGCCGGCAGGTGCGCTGATGCGCCGGGCCGCCTTCGGGGTGGCCACGCACGCGGCGTCGATGTTGCGCTCGCGGACGGGCCGGGTCGCCGGGCGACGGGTCGTCCTGCTGGTCGGTGCGGGCAACAACGGCGGGGACGCGTTGTGGGCCGGGTACTTCCTGCGGCGGCGGTCGGTGGCGGTGACGGCGTTGCTGCTGTCGCCGGACAAGGCGCATCCGGAGGGACTGGCGGCGTTGCGGCGGGCCGGCGGCCGGATATTCCCGGTATCGGCCGACGCTCCGGTGTCCGCCGACGCTTCTGCTTCCACCGGTGCTTCTGCTTCCGCCGGTGCCGGCGCTTTCGCTGCGCTGCGGGGTGCCGATCTGGTGATCGACGGGATCGTCGGTCTGTCGGCGCGCGGTCCCCTGCGCCCAGCGGCGGCCGAGTTGGTCCAGGCGGTCGAGGCGCCGGTCCTCGCGGTGGACCTGCCGAGCGGCGTCGACCCGAACACGGGGGCGACGCGGGGCCCGGCGGTGCGCGCGGACGTGACGGTGACGTTCGGGGCTCTCAAGCCGGTGCACGTGCTGTCCGAGGGCGCGGTGCGGTCGGGGACGGTGTACCTGGTCGACATCGGCCTCGGGCCGTGGCTGGACGAGCCGTCGCTGGTGGTGCTGGAGCGGCCGGACGTCGGCTCGGCGTGGCGGGTGCCGGGGCCGGACGACGACAAGTACAGCCAGGGGGTTACCGGCGTGGCGGCCGGCTCGGCGACATATCCCGGGGCGGCGGTCCTGTCGTGCGGGGCGGCCGTGCTGGCGACGTCGGGGATGGTGCGGTACGCCGGCTGGGCGGCCGACGAGGTGCGGGCCCGCTGGCCGGAGGTGGTCGCGACGGGCTCGGTCGAGGACGCGGGCCGGGTGCAGGCGTGGATCGTCGGCCCGGGTCTGGGCACCGGCCAGGCGGGCCGCGACGTGCTGGCCCACGTGCTCGCGGACGGCGTCCCCACGTGTGTCGACGCGGACGGCATCACGTTGCTGGCGGCCGACCCGTCGCTGTGGGACCGCCGCGAGCCGGACGCTCCCGTGGTGGTGACCCCGCACGACCGCGAGTTCGCCCGCATAGCCGAGCCGCTGGGCATCAAGCTGGGCGACGACCGTCCGGCCGCGGCGAGGGCGCTGGCGCGGCGCCTGGACTGCATCGTCCTGCTGAAGGGCCACACGACGGTGGTCGCCGACCCGGGTGGCCGGGTGCTGGTGAACCCGGCGTCCTCGGCGTGGCTGGCGACGGCGGGTTCCGGGGACGTGCTGTCGGGCCTGATAGGCGCGATGCTGGCGACCGAGCTGGACCCGTGGCTGGCGGTGGGCTGCGCGGCGTGGGTGCACGAGCGAGCGGGGGACCTGGCGGCCGCGGACGCCCCGGCCCCGGCGTCGGCGATCCTGCAGTCGATCCCCGCCGCAATACGCTCCGCGAGAGCCGCCCGCAACCCTTGACCGGTGCGAACGGCCCGTTCGCACGGGCCCGGGGGACCCCCGGTTTCAAGCCTACCGACGACCACCGACAGTTCCGGCCCACGCGCAGGGCCCTTGTGGACAGCTGCCCGGGGGACCCCCGGTTTCAACGCTACCGGGCAGCACCGACAGTTCCGGCCGCCGCGACCGCCCCCTGTGGACAACTGCCCGGGGGACCCCCGGATTCAACGCTACCGACGGCCACCGACGGTTCCGGCGCACGCGCGAGCCCGTCGGCGGCGGCACGTTGACGACCAGGTCGGTGCCCTGTGCAAACATTGAAAGCGTCATGGCTGCTCATCCACCGCGGGCCGAGGCGATCGTCGACCTCGACGTCCTGCGCCACAACGTCACGCTGCTCGCCGCCCGCGCCGCCGCCTCCGGGGCCGCCACCATGGCCGTCGTCAAGGCCGACGGCTACGGGCACGGCGCGCTCCCCGTCGCCCGCGCCGCGCTCGACGCCGGCGCCACCTGGCTCGGCTCCTGCTCCCTCGCCGAGGCCCTCGCCCTCCGCCAGGCCGGCATCATCGCCCCGATCCTCAGCTGGCTCGAGCCCGCCGGCACCGACTACGCGCCCGCCGTCGCGGCCGACGTCGACCTCACCGCGTCGAGCGTCCGCGAGCTCACCGCCATCCTCGACGCGGGGCACGCCCGGGTCCACCTCAAGATCGACACCGGCCTCTCCCGCAACGGCTGCCCCGCCGACGAGTGGCCCGACCTCGTCGACGCCGCCGCCAAGGCCCAGGCCGACGGCCGCGCGGAGATCGTCGCCATCTGGTCCCACCTCGCCTGCGCCGACGAGCCCGGTCACCCCTCGATCGACGCGCAGGCGCAACGGTTCCAGCAGGCCTACGACGTCACCACGGCCGCCGGCCTGCGACCGAAGAGGCACCTCGCCAACTCCGCGGCCACCCTCAACCGGCCGGACCTGCACTTCGACCTCGTCCGCGTCGGCATCGCCATGTACGGGCTGAACCCGTTGCCGGACAAGGAAAATCTCCGCCCGGTGATGACCTTCCGCTCGTCCGTCGCGCTCACCAGGCGGATCGCCGCGGGCACGTCCGTCTCTTATGGACAGACGTGGACCGCCCCGCGCGACACCACCCTCGCGCTCGTCCCGGTCGGCTACGCGGACGGCGTGCCGCGCCTGCTGTCCGGCCGCATGGACGTGTGGCTCGCCGGCCGGCGCCGCCCGGTCGTCGGCCGGGTCTGCATGGACCAGATCGTCGTCGACTGCGGTGACGACGAGGTGCCGGTCGGCGCCGAGGTCGTCCTCTTCGGCGCCGGTGACCGCGGCGAGCCCACCGCCACCGAATGGGCGAACACGATCGGCACCATCGACTACGAGATCGTCACCGGCATGTACCGGCCCCGCGTCACGCGCACCTACCGAGGCGCGCGATGACGGTGTCCAGAAAGGTCGGCGCGGTCATCGGCACGGCCATCGGCGTCGCGGCCGCCGGCACCGCCATCGCGGTCGGTGTCTCCCGCCGGCGCGGCGCCGATCCCGACGACCCGTACGCCGGCGAGCCGCTCGGCCGGCTGCGTCCCGACCGCACCTACACGGTCATCACCGACGACGGCATCGAGCTGGCCGTCGAGGAGGTCGACCCCGCCGACGGCGGCAAGCCCGAGATCACCGTTGTGTTCGTACACGGCTTCGCCCTGTCCCGGCGCTGCTGGCACTTCCAGCGCCGCGCGCTCGCCAAGCTCACCGAGCCGCGCGTGCGGCAGGTCCTCTACGACCAGCGCAGCCACGGCGAGTCCGGCCGCGCCAGCGAGGCGTCCAGCACCATCGACCAGCTCGGCCTCGACCTCGGCGAGGTCATCGACAAGGCCGGCATCGAGGGCCCCACCGTCCTGGTAGGACACTCGATGGGCGGCATGACGATCATGGCGCTCGCCGAGCAGCGGCCGGAGCTGTTCACCGAGCAGGTCTGCGGCGTCGCGCTCATCGGCACGTCGGCCGGCGAGGTCGGCAAGAAAGGCCTGCCGCGCCCGCTGCTGTCGAAGTACAACCCGCTGACCAGGGGGATCGGCCGGCTCGCCGACTGGCAGCCCGGCATGGTCGAGCTGGTCCGCGCGGCCGGCGGTCAGCTCACCCGGCGCGCGGTGCGCTCGCTCGCGTTCGGGTCCAAGGACGTGAGCCCGGCGCTCGTCGACTTCATGCTGGAGCTGCTCAACGCGACGCCGGTGCGGGTGCTCGCCGACTTCATCGACACGCTCGGCACGCACAACCGCTACGCCGCGCTCGCCGGCCTCAAGCACACGCACGTGCTCGTCATCAGCGGCGACGCCGACCGCATGACCGCGTTCTCGCACTCCGAGCGGATCGCGGTCGAGCTGCCCGACGCCGAGCTGGTGCGGGTGCGCGGCGGCGGGCACATGGTGATGTTCGAGCAGCCGCAGCTCATCAACGACCACCTGGTGATGCTGCTGCAGCAGTGCGCGTTCGGGGACCGGGAGGTCGGCCGCCGGAAGTGGTGGCGGCGATGACCACCGTCGAGCTGCCCGAAGAGTCCGACACACTGCGGTTCGGCCGCCGCCTTGGCGCGGTGCTCGAACCGGGTGACCTGGTGCTGCTCGCCGGCCCGCTCGGCGCCGGGAAGACCGTGCTGGCCAAGGGAATCGCCGAAGGGCTCGGGGTCACCGGCCGGGTCAGCTCGCCCACGTTCATCATCGCGCGCGAGCACCGGCCGGCCCCCGGTGGCCGTGGCATCCCGCTCGTGCACGTCGACGCCTACCGCCTCGGCGGCGACCTCGACCAGCTCGACGACCTCGACCTCGACACGTCGCTGGTCGACGCCGCCGTGGTGATCGAGTGGGGCGAGGGCGCCGGCGAGCGGCTCTCCGCCGACCACCTGCTCATCCGACTGGAACGCCGCGACGACGACGCGCGCCTCGCCACCGTGCTCCCGCACGGCGCCTGGCGCGACCGGCAGCTGGCCTAGGCCACCCCGAAATCGTCCAATGTGGACAGCAGGGCGGCCGGCCGGTCGGCGGTCGGCACCGCGTCGATGATGGCGGTCCGCGCCCCGATCTCGGCCGCGCCGCCGTCGGCTTGCGCGTTGTCGCCGACCATCAGCGCGTCCTGTGGCGCGACACCGATCCGCTGGCACGCCACGAGGAAGATCTTCGGGTCCGGCTTCATCGAACCCTCTACATAGGACAGCACGAACTCGTCGACCAGCTCGAACGCGCCGTGCCGGCGGAACACGTCACGGATGTCCCAGGCGATGTTGCTGACCACGGCGACCGGGATGCCCGCGTCCCGCAGCCGGCGCAGCGCCGCGACGGTGTCCGGGTAGGGCTGCCAGGCGGTCGGGTCGAGGACGCGCGCGTAGGCGGCCTCGGCCATGCCCGGCCCGAGCTCGACCCCGCTCCCCGCGAGCGCGGTGAGGTAGACCCGCCGGTGCAGCTCGGGGTCGAGGTCGCGGCGGGCCCACCCGTCGGCGAAGTCCGGCGGCAGGTTCTCGGTCCCGGCCGGCGACCACGTGGTGACGACGCGGGTGAGCCGGTCGCGCTGGGCCTCGCTGAACGCCGCGAACTCCTCGCCCCAGGCCGCACCGGGCTCGAGGCGGAAGAGGGTGCCGGAGTAGTCGAAGAGGACGCCACGGATCATGCGTCCACGCTACGGGTTGCGCCTGCGGCCGGCCTGCACGTACCCGCGCCTCCGGCCTGCAAAACCCAACGTACCGACGCCCCCCGACAAACCGGCCGCGTCAAACCCAACCCCACGCTGACCTGCGCAAAAGCCCCCCGCGCGCACACGCGCGCGGGCAGAACGCAAGAAACGCAAGCCCCCACCCACTCCGGGGGCACCCCTCAGCGCCAGTCTATCGGTACCTACCGACAAAACGGGCCCGGCAAGATCCACATGTGGACAAGTAGGTCGGTTGTGGACAACTCCGGTGAGGCGGCGCCAATGGGCTTGAGACTGTCGGGGGTCGGCGTCAGGCTGGGGTCATGCGTGCGGTGATCTTCGACTGGGGTGGGACGCTCACCCCCTGGCGGACAATCGACTACCTCGCGGCCTGGCGTAGCTACGCCGACGTGCTGCATCCCGGTGACGCGGACCAGGCCGTCCGGGTCGCGGCGGCCGTTCATGCGGCCGAGGAAGCGGCCTGGCGCCTCGTGCGCGACGAGCATCGGGCCTTCACCATCGGCCAGGTGCTCGCGGCCACCGGCACCCCGGAGCACGACGGCGGGTTCGCGGCCTACCGCACCTTCTGGGACCAGGCCACCTACACCGACCCCGACGTCGCCCCACTCATGAAAGCCTTACGCGACAAGGGCTTACGCATCGGCATCCTCTCCTCCACGCCGTGGCCCGCGGCCTGGCACGAGGAGGTCCTCGCGCGCGACGGCGTCCTCGACCTGTTCCACGCCCGCGTCTGGAGCAGCGACCTCGAGTACACCAAGCCGCACGCCACGGCCTTCCGCGCCGCCATGACCGCGGTCGGCGTCGAGGACCCGGCCGACTGCGTCTACGTCGGCGACCGCCCCTACGACGACATCAGCGGCGCCAAGGCCGTCGGCATGCGCGCGGTCCTCGTGCCCAACAGCGACATCCCCGCCCACCAGCAGGTGCCCGTCGACGTCGAGCCCGACGCCGTCGTCACGCGCCTCGCCGAGCTCGAGGAGGTGGTCGACCGCTGGCTGGCCTGACCAGCAGCGGGCCAGCAGGCACACACGCCCGCGGAGCCACGTAGGCTTGACGGCCGTGCTGGTACTCGCAGTCGACTCCGCGACGCCCGCGGTCACCGCCGGCGTGGTCGCGGTCAATGGCGCGCGCCTCGACGTGCTCGCCGAGCGCGTCACCGTCGACGCCAAGGCGCACGGCGAACTGCTCACGCCGCACATCCTCGCGGCACTCGAGGACGCGGGGCACCGCCTCGCCGACGTCGACGCGATCGTCTGCGGCGCCGGCCCCGGGCCGTTCACCGGGCTGCGTGCCGGCATGGCCACCGCGGCAGCGCTGGGCCACGCGCTGAGCGTGCCGGTCCACCCGGTCTGCACGCTCGACGCCATCGCGGCCACCGCGCGCGGACCGCTGCTGGTCACCACCGACGCGCGGCGCAAGGAGCTCTACTGGGCCACCTACGACGAGCACGGCACCCGCACCGCGGGCCCGGCAGTGAACCGGCCGGCCGACATCCCACAACAGAACGCGCGCGCCGGCACCACGCTCTACGCCGACGTCCTCACGATGCCGCACACCGGGCACCAGTACCCCACCCCGGCCGGCCTCGTGCGCGCCGCCGACCTCGGCGCGGAGCCGGGCCCGATGACGCCGCTCTACCTGCGCCGGCCCGACGCCACCGAGCCCGGCGCCCGCAAGCGGGTG
This sequence comes from Actinophytocola sp., assembly GCF_036402745.1. Taxonomy (GTDB): domain Bacteria; phylum Actinomycetota; class Actinomycetes; order Mycobacteriales; family Pseudonocardiaceae; genus Actinophytocola. The sequence continues at coordinate 11,638 of NZ_DASWSJ010000413.1, forward strand.
ACCGCGCCGTGACCGTCCGGCTCGCCCCGCTGGACTACGCGGACCTCGAACGCTGCGCCGAGCTGGAACGGATCCTCTTCGCCGGCGACGACCCGTGGACCGTGTCGATGCTGCGCTCCGAGCTCGACCACGGCCACCAGTACCTCGGCGCCTACGCGGACGGCGTCGGCCTCGTCGGCTACGCGGGCATCTCCGTCCTCGGCACCATGCGTGACGCCGAGGCCAGCGTGCACACCATCGGCGTCGACCCGGCCTGGCAGGGCCGGGGGATCGGCAAGGCGCTGCTGCGTGCCCTGCTCGCCATCGCCGACGAGTTCAGCGCGCCCGTCTACCTCGAGGTACGCACCGACAACGTCGCCGCCATCGCGCTCTACCAGGCACACGGCTTCGTCCGGATCGGCCTGCGGCGCAAGTACTACCAGCCCTCCGGCGCCGACGCCTACACCATGGCGCGCCCGGCACAGGTCGGCCAGAAGGCCAAGGACGGAAACCAGTGACGATCATCCTGGGCATCGAGAGCTCCTGCGACGAGACCGGCGTCGGCCTCGTCCGCCTGCGCACCGACGGCACCCTCGAGCTCCTCGCCGACGAGGTCGCTTCCAGCGTCGAGCAGCACGCGCGCTTCGGCGGCGTCGTGCCCGAGGTCGCCAGCCGCGCGCACCTCGAGGCCATGGTGCCGATCACGAAGCGCGCGTTCGAGACGGCCGGGCTCGAGCTGTCCGACGTCGACGCCATCGCGGTCACGTGCGGGCCGGGGCTCGCCGGGGCGCTGCTCGTCGGCGTCTCTGCGGCCAAGGCCTACGCCGCCGCGCTGAACGTCCCGCTCTACGGCGTCAACCACCTGCCCGGCCACGTCGCCGCCGACACGCTGCAGCACGGCCCGCTGCCCTCGCCGTGCCTGGCACTGCTGGTCTCCGGCGGTCACACGCAGCTGCTCCAGGTCGACGACCTCGCCGGCAAGATCACCGAGATCGGCTCCACCATCGACGACGCCGCCGGTGAGGCCTACGACAAGGTGGCGCGCATCCTCGGCCTGCCCTACCCGGGCGGCCCGCCCATCGACCAGGCCGCCAAGCGCGGCAACCCCAATGCCATCCGCTTCCCGCGCGGGCTCACCGGCCCCCGCGACGCCAAGTTCGACTTCTCCTTCTCCGGCCTCAAGACCGCGGTCGCCCGCTGGGTTGAGAACCACGAGCGCGACGGCCGGGCGATCCCGGTCGACGACGTCGCCGCGTCGTTCCAGGAGGCCGTCGCCGACGTGCTCACCGCCAAGGCTGTGCGCGCGGCCGGCGAGCTCGGCATCGGAACCGTGGTCATCTCCGGCGGCGTCGCGGCCAACTCCCGGCTGTCCTCCCTCGCCGCGCAGCGGTGCGCCGAGGCGGGCATTGAGCTGCGCGTTCCCCGCCCGCGGCTGTGCACCGACAACGGCGCGATGATCGCCGCCCTCGGCGCCCAGCTCGTGGCCGCCGGCGTCCGACCGTCCTCTTTGGACCTTTCGACAGATCCCGCGCTTCCCGTCAACACTGTGTCGGTCTGAGACCTGGATCACGGACCCCGTACGCTCAACCGAGTGAACGTCGCGGTCACTGGTTCCAGTGGGCTGATGGGTCACGCGCTCGTGGATCACCTGCGCGCCCAAGGCAGTCGGGTGACCCGCCTCGTCCAGCGCCGGCCGGCCGCCGAGGACGAGGTGCTCTGGTACCCCGAACTCGACACCGCTCGGCTCGCCGGGGTGCAGGCCGTGGTGCACCTCGTCGGCGAACGGGTCTACGGCCGCTGGACCGAGCACCACAAGGAGGCGATCCGCGAGTCCCGGGTCGCCGGCACCCGCGTTCTCGCCGAGGCCCTCGCCAAGATGGACGACGGCCCGCGGACGCTGGTCTGCGCGTCGGCCATCGGCTACTACGGCGACCGCGGCGAGGAGACGTTGACCGAGGTCAGCCCGCCCGGCGAGGGCTTCCTGGCGTCGGTGCACCGCGAGGCCGAGGAGGCCGCGGAAATCGCCGACCGCGCCGGGCTTCGGGTGGTGCACCTGCGGATCGGCATCGTCCAGTCGCCCGACGGTGGGGCGCTCGCGTGGCTGCTGCCGCGGTTCCGCCGCGGGCTCGGCATCCGCGCCGGGGCGGGGTGCCAGTACGTCAGCTGGGTGTCGCTGCCCGACCTCGTCCGCGCGATCGACCACGTGCTGGCCACGCCGTCGCTGGCCGGCCCGGTCAACGTCGTCGCGCCGAACCCGGTGACCAACCGCGAGTACGCCGACATCCTGGCCGGCGCCCTCGGCCGGCCGCGGTTCCTGGCCCTGACCAGGGGTCTGACCAGGCGAATGTTCGGCACGGACGTCGCCGACGAGATCGTGCTGGCGAGCGTCCGCGCGGTGCCCGACCGGCTGCTGCGCACCGGGTTCACCTTCCAGCACCCGAAACTGGAGATCGCCTTCCGCGAGCTGCTCAGTTCCTGTGACTTGCGGTAACATGCAGCGATGAGCTCGCACGACGAAGACGACGAAGACGGCTACGAGGGCTCGGCGACCTTGCGGGTGGCGGACGCCGAGCTGACCGTCACCGTGACCCTGGCCGGCAACTTCGAGCCGATCGACGGCAGGTACCACTGGTACGGCCGAATCCAGCCGCACGACGAGCTGGCCCACCTGCTCGACGGCCGCCAGGGCACGGGCGTGCTACGAACCCCACACGGCGAGGCGGACGGCCGGCTCACCGACCCGGACCCGTGGGGCCGCTACCGGATCAGCGGCACCAGCCACCCGCCGTTCCCCGTGCCCACCACCCTCGAGGAACTCGCCTAGCTGCGGCGACTGACCGCGGCTAGTCCGCCTCCCCGGGATTAAAAGTGTGCGTTGCGTCCCGGCGAATAGTGCGGGTATCGAGGTGGATGGTGGCTGGGTGCCGTCACGGTCCCCTGAGGTTCCGGTGGTCGTCGGCCGTGCGCCGGGCGCGCCGCGC
>NZ_DASWSJ010000414.1:0-15168 GCF_036402745.1 Actinophytocola sp.
GAAGCTGGTGAGCACGAACAGCGCGGCCGACCGGTACGGCCAGCGGGGCAGGCGGTCGCGGTGCAGGCGCCAAGCCGCGGCCGCGGGAATGCCCAGCGGCAGCAGCGTGAGAAGGACGGTCCAGTGCCACGGTCGTGCCGCGGCGACCACCAGGGCGGTGGCCACGACGGCGCAGGCCACGGCCGCGGTGGCGGTGCCACCGACGCCGAGGCGGGTCACGTAGGTCCGCTCGCCAGCTCGAGGTGTCCTCGTCGTCTTGCGGGCGAACTCCACATGCTGGAACGCGAGCGTCACCACGGCGATGCCGGCGACACCGGACCAGGACGGCGGTAGGTCCATGGAGTGCAGCAGCGCGGCGTAGAGGTAGGCGTTGATCAGCAGTTGGACCGGCAGGTTCACCAGCAGACCCGTCAGCATCGCGTCTCCGGGCGGCCACTGCCACCGACGGTCCACCCAGATCACCAGGAGGGCGTACCCGAGCTGACCCGCGAGCACGCACATGACCGGCCAGCGCCAGGCGTTGAGGACCAGGGCCAGCGCCGACCCGGCGGCCACCAGGACGGCCAGGTCGCCGACCCGCACCGCACCGCGAGCCAGCGGCCGATCGGGGTTGTACCGCCGGTCGTAGTCCCGGTCGCGGATGTCGTCGAGCGCGCGCATCAGCAGCAGGACGATGCCCAGGGTGACGGCTGTGCGCAGGATCCCGGGATCCGGTCGCCAGCCGAGGATCCGCGTGTCGGTCAGAGCACAGGCCCCCGTCGCGCCGGCCGTCCACGCGACGGCCAGCGGAACGTAGGTGCCGAGCGGGAAGCTGCCCGCGACGTAGGCTGACAGCCGGCCGGCGAGGCCTACTCGCCGAGCACCCGCACCGTTCCGGTCTCGCCATCGATCTCGAGCAGGTCGTCGTCGCGGATCAGCGCGGTCGCGTCCGGCACGGACACCACCGTCGGGATGCCCAGCAGCCGGCCGGTGATCGCGGTGTGCGACAGCAGAGTGCCGCGTTCCACGACCATCCCGCGCGCGGCCATCATGAGAAACAGCCATCCGGGATCAGTCTCCTTCGCAACGATGATGCGGTCCCGGCAGGAATCCGCCCCGATGTTCGGGTCCAGCACGACCTTCGCCGGATAGCGGACCTTTCCCTTGCTCGACGGCAGGCCGTGCAGCTCGGCGCGGGCGTTCCGCGCCGCCGCGGGCTCTCCACGATCGGGCCACTCCTCCGGCACCGGCCGGTCCAGCGGGGTGGCCGGCGCGGCGTCGAGGTCGGGCCGGCCCGCCGCGGCCAGGCGCGCGGCCCGCCGGCGACGAGCCACCTCCCGGAGGTCGGCGTCGACGAGCGTGCCGTCGTAGGCGCCGAAGACCTCCTCGACCGTGAGGTCGAAGACGTCGCTGCGGTCACCGAGGCGGCCGGCGTCGACCAGGTGGTCGCCCAGCCGCCACAGCAGGTGCCGGCTCAGCCCGAACAGCTGGCTGCGGCAGAACCGGGTGTCCTCGCGCGCGGTGACGAACCAGCGCAGCGCCGCCACCAGCGCGCGGATCAGCAGTCTGCGGACCCTGCTGGGGCATCGCCTGCGCAGGTCGCGGTCCACCTCCGCGCGGCTCGCCGCCTCGCGGGCCCTGCTGTCGGCCACCGTCAGCCCGTTCTCGATCATCGGCCGGAGCGTCTCCACGATCATGCCGGGACGCTGCCGGGGCGAGATCTGCTCGAGCTTGAGGTCGTGCAGCCCGCGGTCGCCGTAGTGCCGCAGGTGTTCCCGCGCCGCGTCCGCGAGCTCGGCGCCGTACTCGCCGCCGACCAGTTCGCGCCACACCTCGTCGGGGTCGGCGGACCGGATGCGGTCGACGAACCGCGGTTGGCACCCGGCCAGCTCGGCCAGCCGGATCGCCGACCGCACGCCCCGCACCGACCGGTTCTCCCGGCCGCCGAGGAGCAGGCCGCCGACGATCTCATGCTCGTCGACCGCCAGCCAGCGCCGCAGCAGCGCCGAGACCGCGGTGGCGGAGCTGAGCATGAAGAAGGAGTTGGCCAGCGTGACGCCCCAGCGATCCCCGACCTCGGCCCACAGCCTCCGGTGGCCGGCGATCAGCTCCTCCGGCGACCAGCCGTCCATCCCGTCGTACCGGGTGACGAACCCGTCCCACCACCGCAGAAACCCGTGGACCGAGCGGGGGAGCAGAATCAGCCGGACCGCCAGGGCGGGGAGCGCCCGCAGCGCCCGGAGCTTCTCGCCGCGAGTGGCGCGCTCGCCCGCGGGCAGGCCCATGGACTTCTCCCACCACGGTCGCATCAGCGCGAAACCGGGAAGCTGGCCGTGCAGGGCGAACCACGCGTCGAGCCGGTAGTGCACCCTTCCGTCCAGCAGGCCGATCATGCGGTTGAGGTGGTGCTCGGCGGTCCGCAATCGCCGCTGGGGCACGCCCAGCCGGCGGTAGGCGTCGCGGAAGATCAGCCGGTAGAAGACCCGCGCCTGGGAGAACGTCAGCGCGCCGCTGACCCCGGGGAAGCTCTCCGTGACGTTCCGGTTGCTCCACTGGATGACCGGCGCGTCGCGCCCGGTGCCGGCGAACACCACCGGCCTGGCCTGTACCAAGTGGACGGAGCCGGCCGCGTCGATGGTGCCCTCGATGTCCTGTGGCGACCCGAAGAATGCCTCGACCTCGGCGGCGAGCGTGGCGACGCGGCGGCACTCGTCGTCGGTGAGCACGGGTCGCTCGGCCGACTCGGGCGGCACCGGGAGCGTCGCGGGAAAGCCGTCCGCGCCGGGAGCGACCATTCGCTTCTTGGTGACCAACTCGGCCCGGACCTCGGCGGTGGCGGCGTCGACGAAGAAGTGGTCGATGTCCGCGCGCTCCTGGACGACACCCTCGCCGATGCCGTGGGCCGCGGCGATGACGGTGACCTCCTCGCGTGTCCGCGGATCCCTGCTGAACGCGACGAACGACCGCACCCCGAGCACCATCCGCTGGATCGCGACCGCCACCCGGGCCGAACTCGGCGCCAGCCCGCGGCGGGTGCGGTAGCCCACCGACTCGGGGCGTAGTCCCGACGCCCAGCACCCGGCCACCCGGCGCGGCACGTCCGGTCGGCGGACGTAGAGGAACGACTCGGTGAGCCCGGCGAAGGCGTCCCCAGCGCTGTCCTCACCGCCGTCCTCGCCCGCGCCGTGCTCGTCGGCGACGACGCAGGCGCGCACGGCGACCACGGCCTCGATGGTCTCGGTGTCCTCGGTGGGCTCGTCGTCGCGCAGCGAATCGAAGGCGCGCAGCACCTCGTCGGCGAGCCGGCCCGGTAGCGGGTTGGCCGCGAGCGCCGCCGACGCCGTTCGCGACCAGTCGAGCACCTCCTGCTCCGGGGTGCCGGCCGGCGGCGCGCTCGACCGCTCGCGCATGACCGCGTCGAACTCGTCCACCGGGACGCAGTGCAACTCGGGTACCGGAAAGCCGGCCTGTCGCAGGCGCTCCTGCCGGGCGAACTTGTGTCCGACCCGGGTCGGGTCGAGCAACGCCGCGTCGCCGGGACGCAGCACGGTCAGCGCCACCGGAATCCGCCCAGCACGCCGGCGCGGGTGCGCGCGAACTCGCGATAGCCCGGCATGTCCCACAACGCTCGCTCCTCGGTACGGGCGCGCCAGTACACGGCGCCCGCCAGAGCCAACAGCGCCAGCACGGCGACGGGGTGGTGGAAGAAGCCGACGAAACCGAGGTTGGCCACGAGCATTCCGGTGTACGCGGGGTGGCGCAGGTATCGGTACGGGCCGGTGGTCACCACGTGGTGCCCGGTGCGCCGGACGACGTGATGGGTGTACTGGGCGCCCAACTCCCGGATGGCGGCCAGCCTGAGCACCACGCCGGCGCCGAACAGCAGGAACGGCACGAGAATCCAGCCCGACCAGCCGTCCCACGGAATCGGCGGGACGACCGCGCCGACGATCAGCAGAACTCGAGCGCACGCGTAACCCAGCATCGTTCGGAGCTCGGTGGGTGATTCGGCGAGCCTGCGGAAGGTCACCGGAGCCTCGACGCCCAGCCACACCAGGTGGGCGAGGATGAACACCACCGCCGCCAGCGTCGCCGCATCGGCGGCGCGGGGCAGGAGCTGGACCAGCCGGACGACGAGGATCGCGAGCGTCGCGATCAGCATCGCCCTGGTGAGCCAGGTGGCCAGCACGGCGCGCCGGTCGACTTCGGTCCGGGTGCCGATCATCACGCCTCCTTGGCACGAATGCGGCGGTAGGCCGCCGGCGAGGCTGTGAAGTAGTCGAACGCGATGCGGCCCGCGGGTTTGGCCCCCGGGTCGCCGGCGAGGATGTCGAGTTCGACCCGTGGGCGGCCGCGCCCGGGTCGGGTCGGCGCCCACCGCAGGTAGCTCGGGAATCGCAGTCCGCACGGCCATTCGCCGTCGATGCCGAGCAGGACGAACTGGGTGTCCATGGGCTGGCGGTGAACCTCGTGACAGATCATGGTGGCGAACTGGCGGGCCGCGTCCACCACGGCCTCGGCCCGAATCGCGTCGCGCGTGCCGCATGCCAGCGGATGCCCGGCGGCCGGCCGGCGGATGGCGACCAGCCGGTCGCCGTTCCGCTCCACCATCCTGCTGGCCATGACGTTGCCCGGCCGCGCCCGGTGCACCAGTTCCGCCGCCGCCGGCTCGTCGAAGGCGGGATCCGCATTCGATCGGGCCTGCTCCGCGGAAATCGCCGGCTGGTACCCGAACCGTCCGGTGCAGACGTCTCGGTTCCGCTGCCTGAGCTGTATCGAGATCACCGTGTCCGGCAGGTGTTCGAGTTCTTGGCGCGAGACCAGATCGATCGTCTCGCCGAGCTCGCAGAAATGCAGGAATTCCGCCGACATCGTCAGCCGCCGACCGCTCCGCTCCGGTGAGGCGGGCTCGATGGCACGTACCGTGTTCAGCATTCCGCTGAGCAGGTACATTCCGGGCACGTGGTCGAGTGGGTGATCGAAGACGTACGGATCCGAGCGGTCAGGCTCCAGTATCGCCAGCTGGTTGGTGACTCCTGGACGGGAGACCGGGGAGGTTCCAGATCGTGCCGTCCGGTCGCTTCGCTCTCGGTGAATGATCATTCTACCTCCTCCTCAATGAGTGAGTCGGTGAATTGTCCGTAGTGGCGGACTAGTCATTTCCTGACAATTCGGTATGCCGGCGTAGGCGACTCCAATGCCCGCGGAGCTGGCGGGAGTTCCGCTCACCGCGGAACGGAGCAAATCGGAGAGAGTCGGCCGGATTTCCTGCCCGCATGCTCGCGACACTCGGCCGCCCGGCGGGCGCAGGTGCGTCCGACGCCGACGGTAGGCGGAGATGACTAAGGGTTTGCCCAGCGTGCGCGCAGCACGATCACAAACCGGCGGCGCCGCGAACCGGCTGTCGGGACCGTCGATCGGCTGCCGGTGACCTCGTAGTGGAGGGGAACTGATGGACACCGAGCAGCGGCTACGCGACTACCTCAAGCGAGCCGGCGCGGACCTGCGGCGGACCCGCCGACGCCTCCAGGAGGTCGAGGACGCCGCGCACGAGCCGATCGCGATTGTCGGCATGGGCTGCCGGTACCCGGGCGGCGTAGCCTCGCCGGAGGACCTGTGGCAGCTGGTGGAGCAGGGCCGCGACGGGGTGACCGGCCTGCCGACGGACCGCGGCTGGTACCTCGACGCGCTCGGCGGCGCGGCGACGCACGCCGGCGGGTTCCTGCACGACGCGCCGATGTTCGACGCCGACTTCTTCGGCATCTCCCCGCGTGAGGCGCTCGCCATGGACCCGCAGCAGCGCGTGCTGCTGGAGACCACGTGGGAGGCGATCGAACGGGCCGGCGTCGACCCCTTGTCCCTCAAGGGAAGCCGGACCGGCGTGTTCGTCGGCGCGATCCAGCAGGACTACCGGCCCGGCCCCGCCGACAACATCGAGGGCTTCGCGCTCACCGGCAACACCGCGAGCGTCCTGTCCGGTCGGGTCGCCTACGCACTCGGCCTGGTCGGTCCTGCGCTGACGGTCGACACCGCGTGTTCGTCGTCGTTGGTCGCGATGCACCTGGCCGCACAGGCGCTGCGCGCGGGGGAGTGCACGCTGGCGCTGGCCGGCGGTGTCACCGTCATGCCCAGCCCGGCGACCATCACGGAGTTCAGCAAGCAGGGCGGCCTCGCCGTCGACGGCTACTGCCGCTCGTTCGCCGACTCGGCCAGCGGGACCGGCTGGGCCGAGGGCGTCGGCGTGCTGCTGCTGGAGCGGCTGTCGGACGCCCGCCGCCACGGCCACCGCGTGCTGGCCGTCCTGCGTGGCTCGGCGGTCAACTCCGACGGCGCGTCCAACGGGCTCACCGCACCCAACGGCCCGTCCCAGGAACGCGTCATCGAGCAGGCGCTCCGGGACGCGCGGCTGTCGGCCGACCAGGTCGACGCGGTCGAGGCGCACGGCACCGGCACCCCGCTGGGCGACCCGGTGGAGGCCGAGGCGCTGCTCGCCACCTACGGGCGCGGGCGCGCGAAGGAACGGCCGCTGTATCTGGGGTCGGTCAAGTCGAACCTGAGCCACACGCAGGCCGCGGCCGGCGTCGCGGGCGTCATCAAGATGGTGATGGCCATGCGGCGGGACGTGCTGCCACGCACCCTGCACGTCGACCGCCCGACGTCGCAGGTGGACTGGTCCACGGGCGGGGTCCGCCTGCTGACGGAGAACGTGCCGTGGCCGCCCGGCCGCGAGCCGCGCCGGGCCGGAGTCTCCTCCTTCGGGCTCAGCGGCACCAACGTGCACACGATCATCGAGGAGGCGCCCGCCGCGGACGATCCCGACACGGGGCAGGACGACACTGCGCAGGACGACACGGCGCACGCCGGGCCGGTGCCGCTGCTGCTGTCGGCCCACTCGCCGGACGCGCTGCGGGCACAGGCTCTCTCACTGTCCACTATGGACTTTGTACCTCCCGACGTGGCGTACTCGCTCGTCACCACCCGGTCCCGGTTCCCGTACCGCGCCGTGGTCGTCGCCACGGATGCGGCCACCGCGCGGGAGGGACTCGCCGCGCTCGCCGACGGACGTCCCGCCGACGGCGTGGTGCACGGCCGGCCCCGCCTCGCGGTGCTGTTCGCCGGGCAGGGCTCGCAGCGCCTCGCGGCCGGACGTGCGCTGTACGACCGGTTTCCGGTGTTCGCGGCGGCCCTCGACGAGGTGCTCGCCCACCTCGACCCCGGCCTGCGCGAGGTGATGTGGGGGGAGGACCCCGACGCGCTGAGCGCGACCGAATGGGCGCAGCCGGCGCTGTTCGCGGTCGAGACCGCGCTGTACCGCCTGATCGAGTCGTGGGGCATCGTCCCCGACTTCCTCGCCGGGCACTCGGTCGGCGAGGTCACGGCCGCACACGTCGCCGGGGTGCTGTCGCTCGCCGACGCCGCGGACCTCGTCACCGCCCGGGGCCGGCTGATGCAGGCGCTTCCTCCCGGCGGTGCCATGGTTTCCGTGGCCGCCGCCGAGGACGAGGTGCGGCCGCTGCTCACCGAGGGCGTGTCGCTCGCGGCGGTGAACGGGCCCGCCTCGGTGGTGCTGTCCGGCGACGAGGACGCGGTCACCGACCTCGCCGACCGCCTCGCCGCGCAGGGCCGGCGGACCCGGCGGCTGCACGTGTCGCACGCGTTCCACTCGCCGCGCATGACGCCGATGCTCGACCCGTTCCGTACGGTGGTGGAGCGTCTCTCGCCGCGCGAGCCGCTGCGGCCGGTCGTGTCGACCGTGACCGGCGAACCGGCCTCGGTCGAGCGGTTGACCTCGCCCGACCACTGGGTGGAGCACGCCGGCGCCACCGTCCGCTTCGGCGACGCGGTCGCCTGGTTGCGTGACCACGGCGTCACCACGTTCCTGGAGTTGGGTCCGGACACCGCGCTGAGTGCCCTGGTCTCCGGTACAGGCACAGGCACAGGCCCGGACCTCACCGCGCTGTCCGCGCTCCGGCCGGGGCGCGGTGAGGTGGAGAGCATCACCACCACCGTCGCGGCCCTCGACGCCCGTGGCGTACCGGTCGACTGGGCCGCGTGGTTCGACGGCACCGGGGCGTCCACAGTGGACCTGCCGACCTACCCGTTCCAGCGCCGCCGGTTCTGGCCACGCGACGGTGCCCAGGGCGGCGGCGACCCGCGCGCGGCCGGACTCGGCGCGGCGAACCATCCCCTGCTGTCGGCGGCGGTGTCGCTGGCCGGGTCGGACGGGGTGCTGCTCACCGGCCGGGTGTCCGCGCAGGCCCAGCCGTGGCTCGCCGACCACGTCGTCGGCGGCGCGGTCCTGGTGCCCGGCGCGGCTCTGGTGGAGCTCGCGGTGCGTGCGGGTGACGAGGTCGGCTGCGACGAGGTCGCCGAGCTGACGCTCACCGCGCCGCTGGTGCTGCCGCCGCACGGTGCCCTCCAACTCCAGGTGTGGGCCGGCCCGCCGGACGCGACCGGTACCCGCCCGCTGGAGATTCACGGGCGGCCGGACGGCGCCGGCGACGAGGCGTGGACGAAGTACGCCACCGGCCTGCTCGGCACGTCGCCGGATCGCCAGCAGTCCACGAGGCCCATGGCGCCCATGACCGAATGGCCGCCCCCTGGCGCCGAACCGGCCGACCTGACCGGCTTCTACGACCGGACCGCCGCGACCGGGCTCGCCTACGGGCCGGCCTTCCAGGGACTGCGCGCGGCCTGGCGCGCCGGCGACCACGTGTTCGCGGAGATCGCGCTACCGGCTGCCGCCGGCGAGGCGGGAGCGTTCGGGCTGCACCCGGCGCTGCTCGACGCCGCCCTGCATGCCGCCCAGCTCCTGGCACCGGACGGGGACACTGAGGTCGCCGAGGCCGCGTTGCCGTTCTCCTGGACGGGCGTGCGGCTGCACGCCGGGGGAACGGAGGCGCTGCGCGTCCGGCTCACGACCGCCGAGAACGGCCGGCTCACGCTCGACCTCGCCGACCCCGGCGGCGCACCCGTGGCGACGATCGGCTCGCTCGCCCTGCGCGCCCCCGCGGCCGGCGTGGTGCCGGCCACCGCTGATCGGGACTGCTACCGGCTGGTCTGGACCGGCGCCCCGGACACGCTCGCCACCACCGGCGAACTCGCGGTGCTCGGGTCCGATCCGTTCGCCCTGGCCGACATCCTGTCGGTGGACAGCGGGCCGGATCTCGATGGGCTGGCCGCCGGGGCCGCGCCCGCCCACGTCCTGGTGTCGGTCCACAGTGGAGGGTCGACGGATCCGGTCACCGCGGCGCACGACCTGACCGGTGCCGCGGTCGACCGGATCCGGGAGTGGCTCGGCGACGACCGGTTCCCCCGGACGCGGCTGGTGTTCGTCACCCGCGGCGCGACGGACGGTACCGACTGCGCGGCCGCCGCCGTCTGGGGCCTGGTTCGCACGGCGCAGACCGAGCACCCGGACCGCTTCGTGCTGCTCGACCTCGACCCGTCCGGCCCTGGCACGGAACAGGCCGTCCGGGCGGCGCTCGGGACCGGCGAACCGCAGGTCGCCGTCCGCGCGGGAGTCGCGCTCGTGGCGCGCCTGGCCCGCCTGCCGGAGTCCCCGCCGGAGTCCCTGCCGGAGTCCGTGGCAGGCGGGACCCGTTGGAGCGCCACGGGAACCGTGGTCGTCACCGGTGGCACCGGCGGGATCGGCGCGCTCATCGCCCGCCACCTGGTCGCGCAGTACGGCGTGCGGCACCTTCTCCTCCTGAGCCGCAGCGGTGCGGCCGCGCCGGAGGCCGCCGGCCTGGTCGTGGAGCTGACCGGCCTCGGCGCGGCCGTGGACGTCGTGGCGTGCGACGCCGCCGACCGGGTCGCGCTGGCCGAAGCCCTGTCGGCGGTTCCGGACGCCCACCCGGTGACCGCCGTGGTGCACGCGGCCGGTGTGCTCGACGACGGTGTGGTCACCGCACTGACCCCGGCGCGGCTGGCGGCGGCGCTGCGTCCCAAGGTCGACGCCGCGTGGCACCTGCACGAGCTGACCGCCGACCTCGATCTCGACGCGTTCGTGCTGTTCTCGTCGGTGGCCGGTCTGTTCGGCACGCCAGGACAGGGCAACTACGCCGCCGGAAACGCCTACCTCGACGCGCTCGCGACCTCTCGACACGCGGCCGGACTGCCCGCCGTGTCGATCGCCTGGGGACCGTGGGAGGCGACCGGTGGCATGACCGGCGCCCTCGGCGCGGACGACGTGCGGCGGCTGCACCTGCGCGGCACCCCGCCGATCGCCCCCGACCACGGCCTCGCGCTGTTCGACCATGTCGTCGGTGCTGCCGTCCGCGCCGCCGACCCGGTGGTCGCGGCCGTCCGCCTCGACCTGCCGGTGCTGCGGTCCGCTCCGGCCGTGCCGCCCGTACTGCGTGGCCTCGTCCGCGTGGCCCGGCCGACGGCGGCCGGCGGGCCCGCGGCGGCCGGCGGGCTGGCCGACCGGCTGCGCCGGCTGGACGAGGCCGGCCGGCGCGAGCTGGCGACCGACCTCGTGCGGGAGCAGGTCGCCGCCGTGCTCGGCCACCGCGACACCCGCGCACTCGATCCGCACCGCGCCCTGTCGGACCTCGGCTTCGACTCGCTCACGGCCGTCGAACTGCGCAACCGGCTGTCGACCGTGACCGGGCTGCGGCTGGCCGCGACGCTCGCGTTCGACCATCCGACCGTGGCCGCGGTCGCCGCGCACGTGATCGCCGAGACGCTCGGTACCACCGGCTCAGGCGTTCCCACAGTGTCCATTGCGGACAGTACCGACGACACTGCCGATCCGGTGGTGATCGTCGGCATGGGGTGCCGGTTCCCCGGCGGCGTCGGCTCGCCGGAGGACCTGTGGCGCCTGGTGGCCGAGGGCCGCGACGCGATCACCGGCTTCCCCACCGACCGCGGCTGGGACCTCGACGCGCTCTACCACCCGGACCCGGACCACCCCGGCACGTCCTACACCCGCTCGGGCGGGTTCCTGCACGACGCCGCCCGCTTCGACCCGGAGTTCTTCGGGATGAGCCCGAGGGAGGCCGTCGCCACCGACGCCCAGCAGCGGCTGCTGCTCGAGACGAGCTGGGAGGCGCTGGAACGGGCCGGCATCGACCCGAAGACCCTGCGCGGCAGCCGGACCGGCGTGTTCACCGGCATCATGTACGGCGACTACAGCGCCGTGCTGGCGGAAGCCGAGTTCGACGGCCACCGGGGCACCGGGACCTCGGCGAGCGTGGCCTCCGGCCGGATCGCGTACGTGCTGGGCCTGGAGGGGCCGGCGGTCAGCGTCGACACCGCGTGTTCGTCGTCGCTGGTGGCCATGCACTGGGCGATGCAGGCCCTGCGGGCCGGGGAGTGCTCGCTCGCGCTCGCCGGTGGCGCGACCGTGATGGCCACCCCCGCTGCGTTCGTGGAGTTCTCCCGGCAGCGCGGCCTGTCGCCCGACGGTCGGTGCAAGGCGTTCGGGGACGCGGCCGACGGCGTCGCCTGGGCCGAGGGCGCGGGCGTGGTGGTGCTCGAGCGGCGTTCCGACGCGCTGCGCAACGGTCACCGGATCCTCGCCGTGGTGCGCGGTTCCGCCGTGAACTCCGACGGCGCCTCCAACGGGCTGACCGCCCCGAACGGCGGGTCCCAGCAGCGGGTGATCCGGCAGGCCCTCGCGGCCGGCGGACTGTCCACATCGGACGTCGACGTGGTCGAGGGGCACGGTACGGGCACGTCGCTCGGCGACCCGATCGAGGCGCAGGCGCTGCTCGCCACCTACGGCCGGGACCGCGACCAGCCACTGCTGCTCGGCTCGGTGAAGTCGAACCTCGGCCACACGCAGGCCGCCGCCGGTGTCGCCGGGGTGGTGAAGATGGTCGAAGCGATGCGCCGCGGCGTCGTGCCGGCCACCCTGCACGCCGCCACCCCGTCGTCCACAGTGGATTGGGCGGCCGGTGACGTCCGGCTCGTCACCGAACCCACCGAATGGCCGGACACCGGAAGGCCGCGCCGGGCGGCGGTGTCGTCGTTCGGGTTCAGCGGGACGAACGTCCACCTGATCCTGGAACGGCCGGAGCCGGACGCCCCGGCGCCTGCCCGGCCCGCGGCGCCGGGACCGGTGCTCGTCTCCGGCCGCACCCCGGCGGCGCTGCGGGCCCAGGCCGCCCGCATGCTGTCCACACTGGACGATCACGCTGTCGGCGACGTGGCGTACTCGTCGGCGCTCACCCGGACCGGGTTCACCCAACGGGCCGTCATTCAGGCCGCCGACACCGAGACACTGCGCCTGGCCCTTGCCGCGCTCGCCGCGGGCCGGCCCGACCCCGCGCTGCTGACCGGCGAGGCGGCTCCCGGGGGTCGGGCGATCCTGTTCGCCGGCCAGGGTGGCCAGCGCGTCGGCACGGGACGCGGCCTGTACGACCGGTTCCCGGTGTTCGCCGCCGCGTTCGACGAGGTGCTCAGCCACCTCGACCCCGGCCTGCGCGACGTGCTGTGGGGCGACGACCCGGAACCGCTCGACCGCACCGGCTGGGCACAGCCCGCGCTGTTCGCGCTGGAGGTCGCCCTGTACCGGCTCCTCACCTCGTGGGGCGTGCGGCCGGCCGCGGTCGCCGGGCACTCGGTCGGCGAGCTCGCGGCCGCACACGTGGCAGGCGTGCTGTCGCTGCCCGACGCGGGTGCCCTGGTGTCGGCCAGGGCCCGGCTCATGGAGGCCCTGCCCGACGGCGGGGCCATGGTCGCCGTCCGGGCCACGGAGGAGGAGATCACCCCGCTGCTCGGGGACGGCGTGAGTATCGCCGCGGTCAACGGGCCGACCTCCGTCGTCCTGTCCGGCGCCGAGGACGCGGTGGCGGCGGTCGCCGCCCGGTTCCCGAAGACCAGGCGGCTGCGTACCAGTCACGCGTTCCACTCCGACCTGATGACCCCGATGCTGGCGGAGTTCCGCCGGGTCGCGGCGGGCCTCACCTACACCCCGCCCGCGATCCCCGTGGTGTCCACGGTGACGGGCGCGGTCGCCGACGAGGAGCTGTGCTCGCCGGACTACTGGGTCGACCACGTCCGCCGCACGGTCCGGTTCGCCGACGCCGTCACCACGCTGCACGGCCTGGGCGCGCGTACGTTCGTCGAACTCGGCCCGGACGGCGCACTCACCGCGATGGCGTCGGAAGTCCTCGGTGACGGCGACTCGGCGCTCGTTCCGGTGCTGCGGGCGGATCGGGACGACGAGGCCTCGGCCGCCGTCACCGCGCTGTGCCGCCTGCACGTGCGTGGCGTCGACGTCGACTGGCGGACCTTCTTCGCCGGCTCCGGTGCGCGCCTGGTCGACCTGCCCACCTACGCGTTCCAGCACGAGGCGTACTGGCCCGTCGCCGGCGTGGCGCGGGCGTCCCGGCCGGACCGGTGGCGCTACCGCGTGGGCTGGACGCCGCTACCGGTGCCGGCGCAGGCGCGGCTCGCCGGAACCTGGCTCGTGGTCGGCGATCCGGACCTGGCCGACGCGCTGCGCGGGCTCGGTGTGGACGTCCGCGACGTCCTCGACGCCGACTCGGTCGCCGTGGCCGAGACCGGTGACCTGGCCGGCGTGCTGGCGACCGTGCCCGACCCGGCGAGCGTGCTGACCCTGCTGCGCGAGCTGCCGCCGGACGCTCCACTGTGGATGGTGACCCGCGGCGCCGTGTCCACCGGCGACGGCGACCCGGTGACCGATCCCGCGCAGGCGGCCGTGTGGGGCCTCGGCCGCACGGCCGCACTCGAGTACCCGCGCCGGTGGGGCGGCCTGATCGACCTGCCGCCCGGCCCGGCCGGTGACCTGGCCGGTGACCTGGCCGGAAACGTGGTCGGCGCGCTGGCCGGCGTCCTCGCCGGCCCCGGCGACGAGGACCAGCTCGCCGTGCGCGCGACCGGCGTCCACGGCCGGCGGTTGCTGCGCCACCCGGTCCCGGCACCGGCCGGCGACATTCCGATACGCGGCACGGTGCTCGTCACCGGCGGCACCGGTGGACTCGGCGCGGAGGTGGCCCGCTGGCTCGCCGGCCAGGGTGCGTCCCGGCTCGTCCTCACCAGCCGCCGCGGCCCCGGCGCTCCCGGCGCCGACGACCTGCGCGCCGAGCTGTCCGCTCTCGGCGTCGAGGTCGACATCGCCGCCTGCGATGTCGCCGACCGGGACAGCCTTGCCGCGCTGCTGGACCGGGCCGGGCCGCTCGCCGGTGTCGTCCACGCCGCCGGGGTGAGTACCTTCCGCCCGCTCGCGCAGACGACGGCCGCCGACCTCGCGTCGGACCTGGCGGCGAAGGTCGACGGTGCCGCGAACCTGCACGCCCTGCTCGGCGACCGCGAACTCGACCTCTTCGTGTTGTTCGGCTCGATCGCGGGCGTCATCGGCAGCGGCGCCCAGGCGGGGTACGGGGCCGCCAACGCCTACCTGGACGCCCTCGCCGAGTACCGGCGGGCGGGTGGCCTCGCGGCGACGTCCGTCGCATGGGGACCGTGGGCCGGCGCCGGGATGGCGGCAGGCGAGCACGAGGTCGAGCACCTCGCGCGGCGCGGCCTGCGCCCGCTGCCGCCCGACGCGGCCCTGGACGAGCTGCGTGCGGCCATCCTGCGCGGCGAGCCCACGGTCACGGTCGTCGACGTGGACTGGTCGCGGTACGAGCCGATCTTCACCGCGGCCCGGCCGAGCCCGCTGCTCGGCGAACTCGTCGAGGCGCCAACGGTCACGGGGAACACCGGTACCGAACTCGCCGGCCGGCTCGCCACGATGGACGAGCCCGCCCAGCGACGTCTCCTCGTCGGCCTGGTCCGCGCCGAGGCGGCCGCCGTGCTCGGCCACGACAACGCCGACGCGATCGCCGAGCGGCGGGCGTTCCGGGACCTCGGGTTCGACTCGCTCACCGCCGTCGAGCTGCGCGGCCGGCTCGCCACGGCGACCGGCCGCCCGCTGCCGTCCACCCTGGTGTTCGACCACCCGAGCGCGGTCGATCTGGCCGAGGCGCTGCGCGCCGAACTCCTCGGGTCCGGTCCGGCGGTAGTCGTCCCGGCCGCCACCGGCGACCCGACGGCCGACCCGATCGTCATCGTCTCGATGGCCTGCCGCTTCCCCGGCGACGTCACGGATCCGGAGGGGTTGTGGCGGCTCGTGGCCGACGGCGTCGACGCGATCTCGTCCTTCCCGGCCGGGCGCGGCTGGGAGCACGCGGCGCTGGTCGACCCCGACCCCGACCGGTTCGGCACCACCTACTG
>NZ_DASWSJ010000415.1:0-11766 GCF_036402745.1 Actinophytocola sp.
GCCGGCCACGACATCAACTACGCCTCCCTCGCCGGCGCGCTGCACCCGATCGGCCCCGCGGACGCGCCGCCCGCGCCGCCGCTCAACCTGGTCGGCGACTTCGGCGGCGGCGGGATGCTGCTCGCGCTCGGCTGTCTCGCCGCGCTGCTGGAACGCGCGCACTCCGGTGCCGGACAGGTCGTCGACGCGGCCATGGTCGACGGGGCCGGACTGCTCACCACCCACCTGCACATGCTGCTGGCACAGGGCAGGTGGCCGGGGGAGCGCGGCAACAACCTCCTCGACGGCGGGGCGCCGTTCTACCGCGCGTACGGCACCGCCGACGGCGAGTACGTGAGCGTCGGTGCGATCGAGCCGCAGTTCTACGCGGCACTGCTCGACGGACTCGGGCTGGCGGGCGCCGACCTGCCGGCGCAGCTGGACCGGGCGCACTGGCCGGACCTGCACGCCGTGTTCGCGGCGCGGTTCGCCGAGCACCCGAGGGACCACTGGGAGCGGGTCTTCGCCGGCACCGACGCGTGCGTGACCCCGGTGCTGACGCCAGCGGAGGCGACCGTCCACCCGCACCAGGCCCACCGCGGCGGCTTCACGACCGTCGCGGGCATCCCGGCGCCGGCACCCGCCCCGCGGTTCGGCCGCACCGCACCGGCGCCGCCCCGCCCGGTGGCCGCGGCCACCCCCGCCACCCTCGAAGGCTGGGGACTGTCCACAGCGGACATCGAGCACTTCGTTACCGGGAACGGAGGCACCTGATGGGTGCACGCACGCAGATCAGTCTCGGCGAGTCGATCACGATGACGGCGCGGCGCATGCCGGACGCACCGAGCTTCCTGTTCCCGGACGGGACGTCGCACACCTTCGCGCAGACCAACGCGCGGGTGAACCGGCTGGTGTCGGCGCTGCGCGCGCACGGGGTCGGGCGCGGCGACCGGCTCGCCGTGTTCTCGTTGGACTCCCACCGGTACGTGGAGATCGTGCTCGCCGCGCTGAAGCTCGGCGCGGTGTACGTGCCGCTCAACTACCGGCTGCGCCGCGGCGAGGTGGACACGCTCGTCGGCCGCGCGGCCCCGGTCGCGTTCTTCTACGACGTCCGGTATGCCGACCTGCTCCGCGACCTGCCCGCCGCACACAAGAGCATCCGCCTGTTCCTCACCATGAACGGCAGCATTGACGGCGGAGACCCGGAGTTCGAGGCGTTGCTGGCCACCGGGTCCGAGGCGGAGCCGCCGGTCGTGGCCGGCGACGACGACGTCATCGGGCTCGCGTTCACCTCCGGCACGACCGGGCTGCCCAAGGCGGTGCTGCAGTCGCAGCGGATGATGAAGGCGATCGTCACCGAGCAGGTGATCGAGTACCGGATGCGGCCGGACGACGTCCGCTACGCGGCCGCGCCGACCTTCCACATCACCGGGATCTGCCAGCTGCTCATGTGCGTCGCGTACGGCACGCCGTCGCTTATCCTGCCGCAGTTCGACCCGAGGGTGACGCTGGACTTCCTCGCCGCGGACCGGCTCACCGCGGTCTTCCTCGTGCCGACGATGATCAGCACCATCCTGTCGCTGCCGGACGTCGGCGACCACGACTACGAGCGGCTGCGGCTCATCTACTACGGTGCGGCCGCGATGTCGCCCACCCTGCTGCGCCGCGCGATGGACACGTTCCGCTGCGACTTCCTCAACGCGTTCGGCGCCGGCACCGAGGCGGGGCTGCAGGCAGTGCTCACCCCGGAGGACCACCACGCCGCACTCGACGGCAGACCGGAACTGCTCGGCTCCATCGGCAAACCGGCGTACGGGGTCGCGCTACGCGTCGTGGACGACGAGCTGAACGAGGTACCGGTGGGCGAAGTCGGGGAGATCGCCACCCGCAGCGACATGGTGATGGACGGCTACCTCGGGATGCCGGAGGAGACCGACCGGGCGCTGCGCGGCGGGTGGTTCCGGGCCGGCGACCTCGGCTACCTGGACAAGAACGGCTACCTCTACCTCGCGGGGCGCAAGAAGGACATGATCGTGCGCGGCGGGGAGAACATCTACCCCGTCGAGATCGAGTCGGTGCTCGCGGAGCACCCCGCGGTCGCGCAGGCCGCGGTCGTCGGTGTCGCCCACGAGCACTGGAGCGAGATCGTGCGCGCGTGGGTGACGCTGCGGCCGGGGGCGACGGCCACGGCCGACGAGCTGGCGGCGCACTGCGCGACGCGGCTCGCGAAGTTCAAGGTGCCAGCGGAGTTCCGGCTCGTCGACGCGCTGCCGACCAACGCGAGCGGCAAGATCCTCAAGCGGGAACTTCGCACATGGGACTGATCGAACTCGCCAGTGCGCAGGCCGGATGGGTGACAACGGTGTGTGACATCATCGTCAGAACGGCCGGAGCTGACCGTTCCGGCAAACGGAGGATCGGCACATGAGTCCACGTGGGGGCAGCCCGAAGGGGCGGGCCGTCATCAGTGCGTCCGCGTCGCAGAAGGAGCGGCGCGGCGTCGGCCCGATGACCCCGAAGGGCCGGGAGCGGCGCACCGAGATCCTGCGTGCGGCGCGGAAGGTGTTCGAGGAGCACGGGTTCCTGGACACCAGGGTGGCTGACATCGTCGCGGCCGCCGACGTCGCGCAGGGCACGTTCTACACCTACTTCGACTCGAAGGAAGCGGTGTTCGCGGAGGTCGCCAGGCAGGTCATCGAGCGGATGATGGACGAGCTGCACACCGAGTACGTGCCGGACATGGAGCCGGTCGAACGCATCCGGCGCGCCATGGTGCGGTTCATCGACGCGTTCCGGCCCAACGCGGTGATGATCGGGCTCATCGAGCAGGTCGGGACGTTCACCCCGGAGATGCGCAGGCTCCGCCTCCAGCTCCGGGAGTCCTTTGTGGACCGGACGGCGCGCGGTATCCGCCGCCAGCAGGAGGAGGGCGTCGCCGACCCGGACGTGGATGCGGTGATGCTCGCGGAGATCCTCGGCGCGATGGTGGACCAGACCTGCTACATCTGGTTCTTCCTCGGCAAGAAGTTCGACACCGCGCTGGTCGTCGAGTCGCTCACCACCGTGTGGGCGCGCGGGATCGGCATCAAAGGCGCCTGACCAGGCCGGAGTTCCACTGCGGGACCTGGGGTTTGCGTGTGCCCGCGACTCGCTGGTCGGACCGTAGTTTTGATATTGACATCGGTGTCGAAAAAAGGTTGAGTTCGAAGAGTGACGAACGAACCCGGCAGCGCTGTCGACCCTGCCGCCGAGCCCGTGCTCCTCGACCGGTGCGACGGCGTTCTGACCGTCACGCTCAACCGCCCCCGGGTGAAGAACGCGATGACCTGGACGGGTTGGTCCCGACTGCGGGACGCGGTCCGCGCGGTCGACCAGCTGACCGACCGGGTGGTCGTCGTGACCGGCGCGGGCGGCGACTTCTGTGCGGGGGCCGACCTCGGTGGCCCGCCGACCGGCGGCCACCAGGTCGACGACATGCGCATCGTCAGCGACACCTGCCTTGCGCTGCACCGGCTTCCGGTGCCGACGATCGCCATGGTCGACGGCGTCGCGGTCGGTGCCGGCATGAACCTCGCACTCGTCTGCGACTTCGTCATCGCGTCGAGCCGGGCCCGGTTCGCCGAGATCTTCGTCAAACGCGCGATGTCCGTCGACTTCGGCGGCTCCTGGCTGCTGCCACGGCTGATCGGCCTGCGCCGCGCGAAGGAACTGGTGCTCCTCGGCGACATCATCGACGCCGCGCAGGCCGCCGAGTACGGGTTGCTGCACCAGGTCGTCGACGCCGACGCACTGGCCAAGGCCGTCGCCGACCTCGCCACCCGGCTCGCGGACGGCCCACGTCTCGCGATGGCGGGCTCCAAGGCCCTCCTCAACGACGCCTTCGACACCACCCTCGAACGCGCGCTCGACGAGGAGGCGCGCGCGCAGGCGGTCAGCGTGTCCTCGCCGGACGCGGAAGAGGCGATCGACGCGTTCCTGCAGAAGCGGCCGGCGAACTTCCGGCGCACCACCACCCGGGAGGACCGATGAACATCGAGGGCACCGACGACACCGTCGCACTGGTGACCGGGGGTGCGTCCGGTCTCGGTCTCGCGACCGTGCGACGGCTGGTGAAGTCGGGCGCCACAGTGGTCGTCCTCGACCTCCCCGCGTCCGCCGGCGCCGAGGTCGCGGCAGAGCTTGGCGAGGCGGCCCGGTTCGTGCCCGGCGACGTGACGTCCGAGGCGGACGTGACGCGGGCCGTCGACGCCGCCACGGAGCTTGGCCAGCTGCGGATCACGGTCAACTGCGCGGGCATGGGGATCCCCGCGCGGACCGTCGGCAGGAACGGGCCCGCCGCGATGGACGGGTTCGTCCGCACCGTCACCGTGAACCTGTTCGGCACGTTCAACGTCATCCGGCTCGCCGCGGCGGCGATGGCGAAAACCGAGCCGGTCGACGGTGAGCGCGGCGTCGTCGTGAACACCGCGTCGGTGGCGGCGTTCGACGGGCAGATCGGACAGGCCGCCTACTCCGCGTCGAAGGGCGGGATCGTCGGCATGACGCTCCCCGTCGCCCGCGACCTCGCCTCCTCGTTCATCCGGGTCGTCACGATCGCGCCGGGCATCTTCGAGACGCCGCTGCTCGGCACGCTGTCCGAGGAGATCAGGGACTCGCTCGGCAAGCAGGTACCGCACCCCAGCAGGCTGGGCCAGCCCGCCGAGTACGCCGCGCTGGTCGCCCACATCGTCGAGAACCCGATGCTCAACGGCGAGACAATCCGACTCGACGGAGCGATCCGCATGGCGCCCCGGTGAGGAGGCCGCCATGTCCGAGCCGTTCCACTGGACGCAGGAGCACGAGGAGTTCCGCGGTGTACTGCGGAAGCTGACCGGCTCGCGGGCCGCGCTCGCCGACGCGCCCGGCCCGAGGGCCGGCGGCGAGCGCGAACGTGAGCTGTGGCTTGTGTGGGCCGCGGAGCTGGGCCTGCCAGGGCTCGTCGTGCCGGAGGAACACGGTGGCGCGGGCTTCACGCGGCTGGAGGTCGCCATCGCCGCGGAGGAGCTGGGCCGCGCCGTACTGGGCGGCCCGCTGTTCGCGTCGGCCGTGCTCGCCACCGAGGCCCTCCTCGCCGCCGGCCCGGACGCCGAGGTTCTTCCGGCGCTGGCGGCTGGCACGTCGGTCGCCGCGCTCGCCGTCGCCGAGACCCCTGGCGACTGGCACACCGTCCACACGGCCGTCGCGCCGGGCGACCGGCTCACCGGTGTGAAGGAGGCCGTGCTCGGCGCGGCCGACGCGGACGTGTTCGTGGTGGTCGCCGCCGAGGACGCCACCGAGGACGGTGAGACGGACGGTGGGACGTCGGTGTTCCTCGTCGAGGCGGGTGCCGGTGTCGAGGTCGAACCGCTGCGGGTGCTCGACCCGACCCGGCCGATGGCACGGGTCCGCCTCACCGACGCGCCGGCCCGCCGGATCGGTCCACCGGGTGCCGGCCGGGCGGCCGTCGAGCGGGCACTCGAGGCGGGGGCGGTGTTCCTCGCGGCGGAACAGGTCGGCGGCAGCAGGGCGTTACTAGCCGCCGCGGTCGAGCACGCCACCACCCGCGTCCAGTTCGGCAGGCCCATCGGCGCCTTCCAGGCCGTCAAGCACACGCTCGCCGACATGGCCGTGCGCACCGAGCTGGGCGCGGCCGCCGCGAGCTGGGCGGCCTGGCAGGAACCGGGCACCGAGGCGGCGCGGCTCGGCGCTGCCGTCGCGCGGGCCCACTGTTCGGACGCCTACCTGACGACCGCGCTCGACGCCATCCAGGTCCACGGCGGGATGGCGATCACCTGGGAGCACCACGCGCACCGCTACCTGCGTCGGGCCAGGGCCGACCGCGCCGTGCTCCCCGGGCCGGCCGAGCAGCGCCGGCTCCTCGAGACGATGATCGGGACGGGGGTCTGACATGACGGTCGACGTCACCGGTCTCGGGTTGGACGCGCTTGCCGCACACGTGCGCGCGTGGCTCGAAGCCCACCTGCCCGCCAACTGGCGCGACGCCGCACTGGCCGGCGACCGGCACGCGCTCGCCGCGATCACCGCGGACCTGTCGACCACCACCGCCTGGTACGCCGAGCTCGGCCGGTCCGGGCTCGCCACCCCGGCCTGGCCGGTCGAGCACGGTGGCCTCGGCCTCGCGGCCGACGGCGCCGCCGTCGTGAACGACGAGCTGGCCCGCCTGCACGCGGGCCGGCCGGCAGCCGACTTCGTCGGCGTCGCGCTCGCCGGGCCGACGATCGTCGAGTGGGGCACCGAGCAGCAGAAGGAGCGCTACCTGCGCCCGCTCGCGCTCGGCGAGGAGCGCTGGTGCCAGCTGTTCAGCGAGCCGGGCGCCGGGTCGGACCTCGCATCGCTCACCACCCGCGCGGTGCGCCGCGACAGTGATAACGACGGTGGCAGCTGGGTGGTCGACGGACAGAAGGTGTGGAGCTCCTTCTCCGACACCGCGCGCTTCGGGCTGCTCATGGCACGGACCGACCCCGGTGTGCCCAAACATCGCGGCATCACCTACTTCCTGCTCGACCTGCGCAGTCCGGGCGTCGAGGTCCGGCCGCTGCGGCAGCTCAACGGCCACAGCGAGTTCGGCGAGGTGTTCCTCTCCGACGTGGTCGTGCCCGACACCGACCGCCTCGGACCGGAGAACAACGGCTGGTCCGTCGCGATGACCACGCTCATGCAGGAACGCAGCGGCCTGTCCGGCCGCCCAGGGGTCGGGCCGGGGCGTGCCGACACCCTCGCCGTACGTGCGCGGGCGACCGGCGCGTGGGCCGACCCGGTGCTGCGCGACCGGTTGCTGACCGCGTTCGTCGCCGAGCGGGTGCTGCAGATGGCCACCGTCCGCGCGTTCGCCGACCTCGGCACCCGCGAACCCGGTGCGGAGGGCTCCATCCGCAAGCTGGCCCACGGGCAGCTCGACACGACGCTCGGCCTGCTCGCCACCGAGGTCGAGCCGGGCGGCGCCACCGCCATCGACGAGTCCGATGTGGACGGTGCAGCGGCGGTCGACGCGTTCCTCTCCGGCAAGATCCTCAGCATCGCGGGCGGCACCACGGAGATCCAGCGGAACATCATCGGCGAGCGGGTGCTCGGCCTGCCCCGCGACCGCGACCCGTACGCGGACCTCCCGTTCAGCGAGCGGCCCCATGGCTGAGCTGCCGAGCACCGAGTGCGTGCGGGTGCGGACCGTCGCACCCGGTGTGGTCGAGGTCGAGCTGAACCGGCCACACCGGCTCAACGCGATGACCGCCGAGCTCGTCGACGACCTGCACGCGCTGTGGGCGGCGCTGGCCGCCTGCCCCGAGATCCGGGTCGTCCTGCTCACCGGCGCCGGCCGCGGGTTCTGCGCCGGGCTCGACCTGCACGACTACGGCGCGGCCGGGCCGGCGGAGACTCCGCAGGCCCGGTTCGCCCTCCAGGAACGCATCGCGGGCCTCATCACCGGGATGCGCGACCTGCCGCAGGTCGTCGTCGCCGTCGTGCACGGCCCGGCCGCGGGCGGCGGGCTCGCCCTCGCGCTCGGCGCCGACCTCCGCGTCGCGGGACCGGACGCGCGGTTCGCGGTGTCGTTCGTGCGCATCGGGCTGTCCGGGGCGGACATCGGCGTGAGCTGGCTACTGCCGAGGCTCGTCGGTGCGTCCGCCGCGTTCGAGCTGCTGCTCACCGGCCGGGTCGTCGACGCGACCGAGGCCGTCCGGCTCGGGCTGGTGGGCTCGATGGCCGACGACCCGCACGCCGCCGCGCGGTCGCTCGCCGACGAGGTCGTCGCGAACAGCCCGATGGGCGTGCGGATGACCAAACAGGTGATGTGGAGCCAACTCGAGGTCGGCAGCCTGCGGGCCGGGCTGGACCTGGAGAACCGCACCCAGATCATGACGAGCTTCACCCGCGACCACGTCGAGGCCGTCGACGCGTTCACCCAGCGCCGCCCGCCCCGGTTCGAGGACCGCTGACCCGGAGCCGATACAGGAGGTACCGATGACCGATCCCGCGCGCCTCGTCGAGGAGACCGCCCGGCGGCTGGTCGCCGAGCACCCGCCCGCCACCACACCGCCAGCGGCGTTCCTCGGCGCACGGTTCGACGCCGGCCTCGCCTGGGTGCACTTCCCACCCGGCCTCGGCGGGCTCGGCGTCGCCGCCGGGCTGCAGGGCGTCGCCGACGCGGTCGTCGCCGCGGCCGGCGGGCCGGATCCGTTCGACCTCAACCCGATGGGTTACGGCATGGCGGCGCCGACCCTGCTCGCACACGGCAGCGCCGCGCTGCACGAGCGGCTGCTGCGCCCGCTGTACACGTGCGAGGAGATCTGGTGCCAGCTGTTCAGCGAACCAGGCGCCGGGTCCGATCTCGCCGGGCTCGCGACCCGAGCGGTGCGCACGGCAGACGGCTGGCTGGCCACCGGGCAGAAGGTGTGGACCAGCAAGGCACATGAGGCGCGCTGGGCGCTGCTGCTCGCCCGCACCGATCCGGACGTGCCGAAGCACAAGGGACTGACCTACTTCGTGCTCGACATGCACGACCCCGGCGTCGAGGTCCGCCCGCTGCGCCAGCTCACCGGCGACGCCGAGTTCAACGAGGTGTGGCTGCGCGACGCCGGCCTCGACGACGCGTGGCGCCTCGGCGAGGTCGGCGCGGGCTGGCGGGTCGCCATGACCACGCTGATGAACGAGCGCAACGC
Organism: Actinophytocola sp.; assembly: GCF_036402745.1. Classification (GTDB taxonomy): domain Bacteria; phylum Actinomycetota; class Actinomycetes; order Mycobacteriales; family Pseudonocardiaceae; genus Actinophytocola. The sequence continues at coordinate 8,673 of NZ_DASWSJ010000415.1, forward strand.
GATCGGCGGCGGCTCCATCGTGCGTGGCACCGGCTCGATCGGCGACGCGCTCGCGTTGTGGCGCGACCAGCCGGAGCCGCGCGACCCGGTGCTGCGCGACCGGCTCGTGTCGTTGTTCGCGCGTGCGGACGCACTCCGGCTCACCGGTGTCCGGCACGCCGCCGGGCGAGGTGACGCCCCGGCCGGTCCGCTCGGTTCGCTCGGCAAGCTCGTCGGCGCCGAGCTCAACCAGGCGGTGTACGAGTTCTGTGTGGACACTCTCGGCATGGCCGGCACCCGCCACCCCGGTTACGACATCGATCCAGGCGCCGACCCGGCAGCGCGCGAGTCGCTCACGTGGAAGCTGCTCCGCAGCCGTGCCAACACGATCGAGGGCGGCACGGCCGAGGTGCTGCGCGGGGTCCTCGCCGAGCGGGTGCTCGGCCTGCCCGGCGACCTCCGCGCGGACAAGGACCGGCCATGGCGGGAGGTGCCCCGTGGCTGAGCCGACCGGCCGCCGCGTGCTCGCCACCGGCCGCGGCATCGGCGCCGGGATCGTCACGCACCTCGCCGACCAGCGGATCACGATCGACGGAGGGACGTTCCGATGACCGAGTTCGTGCCCACGCCAGAGGTGGCCGACCTGCGGGCGGCCGTCCGGGACCACTGTGGCCGGACGTGGGACGAGCAGGCCGTCCGCGCGGTGAGCGAGGAAGGCAAGCCGGCGCAGGAGGCGTGGCGCGAGCTGGGTACCCAGCTCGGCGTCCTCGGCCTCACGGTGCCGGAGCGGTGGGGTGGCGGGGGAGCGGGCGTGGTCGAGGCCGCGGTTGTCGCCGAGGAACTGGGTGCCGCCCTGGCTCCGGTTCCGTACCTGTCCGCCGCCTTCGCCGCCAGGCTGCTGACCGACTCCGGCGACGAGGCCGCGTGCGCGGACCTGTTGCCCGCACTCTGTGCCGGTGAGCGGACCTACGCCGTGGTCACCACCCCGGTGTCGGTCACCAAGGACGGTTCCGCGTGGCGCCTCACCGGGACCGCGGCGCAGGTCGTCGACGGTCCAGGTGCGACGGACCTGCTGGTGGTCGCGGACGGCGCCTTGTTCCATGTGGACACCGCGACGGACGGCGGCACACTGGACCCCGTGCCGACACTCGACCTCACCCGCCGGCAGGCGGACGTCCGGTTCGACGGCGCCCCGGCCCGCCGCGTCGGTGCCGGGGTCGACCTCGCCGCCGCGACCGAGGTGGTGGTCACCCTCCTGGCCGCCGAACTGGTCGGGGTTGCCCGCACCATGCTCGACGTCGCCGTGTCCTACGCCAAGGAGCGGCTCCAGTTCGGCAGGCCCGTCGGGTCGTTCCAGGCGGTCAAGCAACGCTGCGCGGACCTGCTCGTCGAGGTCGAGCTGGCCAGGTCGGTCGCGGAGCACGCGGCGTGGACGCACGATCACGGCGGGGACGACCCGGCGCTGGCCACGAGCCTCGCCCAGGTCGTCGCGACCGACGCCGCCCGCGCGGTCACCGGCGGCGCGATCCAGGTGCTCGGCGGGGTCGGGTTCACCTGGGAGCATCGGGCCCACCTGTACTACAAGCGGGCAGTCGCCGCCGCCGCACTGTGGGGCGGCCGCGACCATCGCGACCGGCTCGCCCTGCTCGCGGTCGACCAGAACGAGAGGAACCGCCATGTCCGATGAGGTCACCGTCTCCGAGCCAGGGGACGGCACGCTGGTCGTGACGATCGACCGGCCGAAGGCACGCAACGCCGTCAACGAGGCGGTCGCCGTGGCCATTGCCGCCGCCATGGACCGCCTCGACGCCGACGACGCGCTGACCGCCGGTGTCATCACCGGCGCGGGTGGCACGTTCTGCGCCGGCATGGACCTGAAGGCGTTCGTCCGCGGCGAGGTGCCGGTCGTGCCCGGCCGCGGTTTCGCCGGCATCGTCGAGCGGTCCGCCCGCAAGCCCGTGATCGCCGCCGTCGAGGGCTACGCGCTGGCTGGCGGGTTCGAGATCGTGCTCGCGTGCGACCTCGTCGTCGCCGCGCGCGGCGCCACCTTCGGCCTGCCCGAGGTAACCAGGGGACTGGTGGCGGCCGGTGGCGGACTGCTCCGCCTGCCCCGCCGCGTGCCCTACCACGTCGCGATGGAGCTGTGCCTGCTCGGCAGCCACGTGCCAGCGCAACGCATGCACGAGCTGGGGCTGGTCAACCGGCTCGTCGACGACGGCGGCGCGCTGGCGGCCGCGCTCGCGCTGGCCGGTGAGATCGCCGCGAACGGCCCGCTCGCCGTCGCTGCCACGAAACAGATCGTCGTCGAGAGCGCGGACTGGTCCGCCGACGAGGCGTTCGCGCGGCAGGCCGTGCTCGCGGGACCGGTGTCCGCGTCCGCAGACGCCCGTGAGGGCGCGGTCGCCTTCGCCGAGAAGCGCGCTCCCGTGTGGACCGGACAATGACAATGACAATGAGCGACGAGCCGGTTCTCGTCACCGTCGAGGACGGCGTCGCGACCGTCACGCTCAACCGGCCGAAGGCACGCAACGCCATCAGTACGGCCCTGCTGACCGGACTCGGCGTCGCGATGTCCACTCTGGACGCTGACGACGCGGTGCACGCGGTCGTGCTCACCGGAGCCGACCCGGCGTTCTGCGCCGGGCTCGACCTCGCGGAGCTGGGCTCGGCGAATTCGGGGCTGTACAACGCGATCACCGACGGCGCCGACACGCACACCCCGTGGCCGCCGATCAGCAAGCCGGTCATCGCCGCGGTCAACGGGCCCGCGGTCACCGGCGGGCTGGAGCTGGTGCTCAACTGCGACATCGTGCTGTGCTCGGAGCGCGCGGTGTTCGCCGACACGCACGCCAGGGTCGGCGTCATGCCGGGCTGGGGCCTGTCCGTGCTGCTGCCGCTCGCCGTCGGCCGCTCCCTGGCCAGGCAGATGAGCCTCACCGGCGACTTCGTCACGGCGGAGCGCGCGTGTGCGGCCGGCCTGGCGAGCGAGGTCGTGCCGCACGACGAGCTGCTGGCGAGGGCACGCGCGGTGGCCGGCGCGATCGCGGGCAACGACCGCCGTGCCGTGCGGGCGTTGCTGGCCTCCTACCGGCGGGTGGAGGCGGAGTTCGTCGGC
>NZ_DASWSJ010000416.1:0-4629 GCF_036402745.1 Actinophytocola sp.
GGACCACGTCGTGGCCGCGGCCGACGAGGTACTCGCCGCGGATCTGGCCGATGGCGTCGTGCTGCACCCCCTCGACGACACCCTCGACTGGGAGCGGCCGCCCGGACGGCAGGCGATCCAGCGCCCCGCCACGACCCGGGACGCCATCGAGCTCGTGGCGGCGGGCGTGGGGCTACTCGTCGTCCCGCAGTCGCTGGCCCGGCTGCACCACCGCAGGGACCTCACCTACCGGCCGGTCCTGGACGCTCCGGAGTCACGCGTCGCGCTGTCGTGGCTCGAGGACGAGACCACCGATGTCATGGAGCAGTTCATCGGGATCGTCCGTGGCCGGACCCGCAACAGCACTCGGGGGCGCCCACCGGCACCGGCGAGCGAGCGTCCCGATGCCGAGGTGCGGAAGGCGGCGGCGGGCAAGTCGGTCAGCGGAGGCCGGCGGCGAGGTTCCGGCGCGCCGCACGGTGTCAGCCGCGGGAGACGCCGCCGCCGGTCCTGACGGCCAACAGACGGCAAACAGACAGCATTGTCCGCGCGACCGGCAGAGGCGCAGACCAGGTCCGTGGTCGCCATGTCGCAAAGTGAGACCTGGCGGCCGCTGTTCGTCGGGTTGACTGGCGCAATGGTCCAGCAGACCGCCGTGACGGCGCGCCAGTTGACGAGCCCGGCGGCCCAGTCGTTGGCCGAACTGGCCGCGGTCCTCGACGATCTGCAGTTCGTGCTCGGTTGCAGCGAGCGCCTGCTCCAGGAGCTTGCCCGCGGTGACGAGCGGGACATCGTGGTGGTCGAGGCGTTGTGGGCCGCCGCGCTCAACGCCTACGCCCGGTGCTTCCGCCCCGGCGAGAACAAGCCGGGCCTCACGGTCGACGACCTGACGGAGACCGGGCTACAGGGCGATGTCGTACCGTGGCACGAGATGCTCGGCAAGCTACGCCACTTCTTCGTGACCGAGACGGCCAACCCGCGCGAGGAGTTCTCGGCCGGCGTCTCCTTGTCGCCGGAGGGTGCGGCAACGGGGATCGTGGTCACCTCGGCGCCCCGTCCGCAGGTCGACGAGGCCACGGTCCGGCAGACCGGCCAGCTCGCCTTCGAGCTCGGCCAGCTGGTGGACGGCCGCATGCGGGACGCGCAGAAGGTGGTCTTCGCCGAGGTGGCGGACATGCCCGCGGCGCGGCTCAACCGGTTGACGCCGCTGGCCGTGGACCTGTCCGCGGCCGCCGGGCCCGGGGTGGGGTAAACCGAACCCCGGATCGTCGTGTTGGCACGATCGATTCCGCGCCGGTGCCTCGGGAGCATTGAGCGCATGAGTAACACCATCGAACTGCGCGGCCTGACCAAACGTTACGGCGCCACAACAGCCGTGGACGCGCTCAGCTTCGCCGTGCGGCCGGGCGCGGTGACCGGGTTTCTCGGCCCGAACGGCGCCGGCAAGTCCACCACCATGCGGATGATCCTCGGGCTGGACCTGCCGGACGCCGGGCAGGCGCGGATCGGCGGGCGCCCCTACCGGGCGTCGCGCTGGCCGCTGCGTGAGGTCGGGGCACTGCTCGAGGCCAAGGCCTTTCACCCCGGCCGCTCCGCGTACGCCCACCTGTCCGCACTGGCCGCCAGCAACGGGATTCCGCGAACGCGGGTGACGCAGGTGCTCGACCTCGTCGGCCTGCGCGATGCCGCCCACCGGCGAGCCGGGAAGTTCTCCCTGGGCATGGCCCAGCGGCTCGGCATCGCCGCCGCACTGCTCGGTGACCCGGGTGTGCTGCTGTTCGACGAACCGGTCAACGGCCTGGACCCGGAAGGGATCCGTTGGCTGCGCACGCTGTTGAGGTCGCTGGCCGCCGAGGGGCGCACGGTGTTCGTGTCCAGCCACCTGATCAGCGAGATGGCGCTCACCGCGGACCGGCTCGTGGTGGTCGGCGCCGGGCGGCTGCTCGCCGACACGTCGGTCGCGGAGCTCTCCGCCCGGTCCAGCTCGCTCGAGGAGTCGTTCCTGGCACTGACTTCCGGCAGCGCCCAGTATCGGGCGACCGACCCTTCGAACAGTCCACTGAGGAGGACCCCGTGACGACGACCGCCGACCACTACCGTTTCCGGCACGCCGCGCGGACGGAGTGGATCAAGCTGCGCAGCCTGCGCTCGACCTGGTGGACCCTCACGGCGACGGTCGCCGGCGCCACCGGCATCGCGATCGCTGTCGGTGCCAGCACCAAGGACGGATCCGGTGACCTGACGAACAACGCGCTCGCGGGTGTCGTGCCCGCTCTGCTGCTCGTCGGTGTGCTCGGTGTCCTGACCATGACCGGCGAATACTCCTCCGGGATGATCCGGGCGACGCTGGCCGCGACCCCGAACCGGCCGCTGGTGGTGGCCGCGAAGGCGGCGGTGTTCGGCGCGGCGGCGCTCGCCGTCGGCATGGTCGCGGCGCTGGTCGCCTTCGTCGCCGGCACGGCCACCCTGCCGGACACGGTGCCGGCGCCTTCGCTCACCGAGCCGGACGTGCTGCGGGCAGTGGTGCTGTCCGGGGTCGGCCTCGGCCTGATCGGGCTGTTCGGGCTCGGCCTGGGCGCGATCGTCCGGCACTCCGCGGGCGCCCTTGCCGCGTTCGTCGGCGTCGTGTTCGTCCTCGGGCAGTTCATCGTCGCGTTCGCGCCTTCGGCGGTGGCATACGTCCCGCTGGCGATCGTCGCGAACTCCCTCGGCGTGTCGGAACCGGTCGCCGGCGCGCTGTCGCCGTGGGCCGGCGTCGGCATGCTGTGCCTGTACGCGGCCGTGACGCTCGGTGCCGGCGGGTGGCTGCTCACCCGACGGGATGCCTGACCCGCCGACGGCGCGCGTGACCGGCCGGGTCCCGGAGATACTGGCGTCGATGAACGTCGGAACGCTGCTGCGGGCCCCGGTCAGCCGGCGGGCCTGGCAGGAGAACCTGTACGTGTTGACGGGCACACCGCTGGCCGCCGCCGGATTCTGCTACGCCGTGATCACGCTCGTCCTCGGCGCCGGTTTGGCGGTCACCGCCGTCGGGATTCCGTTGCTGGCCTTCGGACTGGCCGGTGCCAGGCGGATCGGTGGGCTGCACCGGTGGCTGGCCGGCCGGCTTCTCGGCGAACGGATCGAACCGCCGGCGCCGCGCCTGGCGTCGGGGTTCTACGGGCGGGTGCAGGCGTTGCTCGGCGACGCGGCCGGCTGGCGGGCGCTGGGCTATCTGCTGATGCGACTTCCCGTCGCGGTCCTGCAGGTCTACGTCGTCGCGCTCAGCTGGGGCTGGGGACTGGTCGGCCTCACCTACCCGCTGCTGCAGGCCTTCGGTCTCAACGCCATCGACCGCCCGGACGAGCTGGTCTTCCCCACCGGCATCGCGTTGTTGCTGATCGCCCCGTGGGCCACGCGCGGCGTCGTGCTGGTGGACCGGATGCTGATGCGGTGGCTGCTCGGGCGGCGCGGGCTGTCCGAACGGGTCCGCGATCTCGAACGGACCCGGGCGCGCGCGGTCGACGACGCGGCCGCGACGTTGCGCCGGATCGAGCGGGACCTGCACGACGGTGCGCAGGTCCGGCTGACCGCCCTGATCATGCAGCTGACCATGATGCGTGAGCTCGCGCCGGCCGGGCAGCCCCAAGACCTGACCGACACGGCGCTGACCACCGCCAAGGAGGCCGTCGTCGAGCTGCGTGAGCTGGTCCGCGGCATTCATCCGCCGGTGCTGGACCAGGGCCTCGACGTCGCGCTCGCCACCTTGGCCGCGCGCAGCGGCGTGTCCGTCGACCTGCGCACGGACATCGGCCCGCGACCGACCGCCGCGATCGAGTCGATCACCTACTACTGCGCGGCCGAGCTGCTCGCCAACGTGGCCAAGCACAGTGGCGCGACCCGCGCGTGGCTGTCGGTCGACCGGTCCGGCGACCGGCTGGTGCTGCGCGTCCGCGACGACGGCGCCGGCGGCGCGCAGGCCCGCGCGGGCTCCGGCCTGTCCGGGCTGGTGGACCGGATCCGCACCGTCGACGGGCGGCTCGACGTGATCAGCCCGCCGGGTGGGCCTACGGTGGTCACCGTCGAGCTCCCGACCCACGCGTGAGAGGCGGCCATGCGCATCGCGATCGCGGACGATGCGGTGATCCTCCGCGACGGGCTCGCCCAGTTGCTCACCACCCGCGGGCACGAGGTCGTCGCCAGCGTCGCCGACGCCGACGCGTTGCGGGCGGCCGTCGCCGAGCACCGGCCCGATGTGGCGGTCATCGACATCCGGATGCCGCCGACCCACACCGACGAGGGCCTGCGCGCCGCCATCGACCTGCGCCGCGACCATCCCGGCGTCGGCCTCCTGCTGTTCTCCCAGCACATCGAGACCCGCTTCGCCGCCGACCTGCTGGCCGGCTCGCCCGCCGGCGTCGGCTACCTGCTCAAGGAGCGCGTCGCCGACCTCGACGCGTTCGTCGACGCGCTGCGGCGGGTGGCCGCCGGCGGGACCGCGCTCGATCCGGAGGTCGTCTCCCACCTGATGGCGACCAGCCGCCGCGGCGTCCACCCGCTCACCACCCGCGAGCGCGAGGTGCTCGGGCTGATGGCCGAAGGCCGCACCAACGCGGCGATCGCCAGGACCCTCGTCGTGTCCGAACGGGCCGTGGAAAAGCACATCGCCAA
>NZ_DASWSJ010000417.1:0-13589 GCF_036402745.1 Actinophytocola sp.
CAGCTGGCGGACCGGGAGGCGACCCCGCGCCGGCCGAGTCAGGTCAGTCGAGACTTGCGACGAAGCGAGTGACCGCCTCCGGCTTGAGGCGCTGCGCGAGGCGGCCGGTCGGGGCGAGCGAGGCCAGCCGGTAGAGCGGCCGGTCCGCGGCGGCCTCGCCCTTGGCCTCGGCGCGGAGCTGGGCGACGAGCAGCTGGGAGAACACGAGCCCGCTGGTGTTGTCGCTGCCGGCGAGGATGTCGGCGAGCCGGCGCAGCACCAGGATGCCGAGCTCGCGACCGCCGGTGCCCGCATACACAGCCAGCGACAGGTTGATGGTCTTGCCCGCGCGGGCCACCAGCATGCCGATGGTCCGGGTGCCGCGAATGTCGGTGACCAGCAGCTCGATCCGATCCGCGTGCCGCAGGTCGACACTCTTGCGGCCCAGCGCCTTCGCGACGATCAGATCGCCCTCGAGCCACAGCCTGCGCCGGCCGGAAACCCAGGACAACAAGGTGAGCACCACGATCACGACCGCGGCGCTGACCAGGGCCGCGGTCTGGCCCGCGAGCAGGCCGACCAGGCCGCCGATCGCCGCGCCGAACACCACCGCGACGCCGAACGCGACGCAGCCGCGGCGGCGGGCGCCGGACTGCTCGGTGAGGTTGAGGGGGACACGTTCGGGCTCCGCCGCGGGGCGGCCGGGCTCGGTCACCTCACAGTCCCCGCGTCGGGCCGAACCCGGTGGGGTCGTCGAGCTCGAGGATGAACGGGTTCGACGCGCGCTCGCGGCCGATCGTGGTGCTGGGCCCGTGACCCGGCAGCACGACGGTGTCGTCGGCGAGCGTCATCAGCTTGGTGCGCAGCGACGTGACCATGGTGCGCATGTCACCGCCGGGCAGGTCGGTGCGGCCGATCGACCCGGCGAAGAGCGTGTCGCCGGCGAAGATCACCCGGCCGCCCTCGTCGAGCTCGCTGCGGAACACCACCGAGCCGCGGGTGTGGCCCGGCGTGTGGTCGACGGTGAGCGACAGCCCGGCCAGGTCGAGCGAGACGCCGTCGGCCAGCTCGCGGACCTCGGACGGCTCACGCATCTCCAGCCGCCCGCCGAAGAACTGCGCGCCCTCCAGGCTGATGCCCTTCAGCGGGTCGGTGAGCATCTCCCGGTCCTCGGGGTGGATCCATGCCGGGATGTCGTTGCCGTCGCAGATCGGCGCCACCGAATAGACATGGTCGAAGTGGCCGTGCGTGAGCAGCGCCGCCACGGGGGACAGCCGGTGCTTGCGCAGCGCCTCGGTGATCGGCTCGACCGCGTCCTGGCCGGGATCGACGATCACACACGGCTCGCCCTCACCGGACGCGACGAGATAGCAGTTGGCCTGGAAAGCCCCGGTGGGGAAACCGACAACAAGCACGAGCGAAACTTACACGCCGCCGATCGCCCGCCCGGTCAGACCGAACGCAGCCTGCGGAACCGGGACCACGTGGCCATTCTGCGGTCGGCCCGGTTGCGGTGCGAGTGGTCGCCGGTGACGTCGACGTTGGCCACGCAGATCCGGTCGCGCCCGTGCCGCTTGGCCGCGCGCAGCGACACGTCGGCGTCGAGCATCAGGTCCTCGAGGTCGAGCTCGGCGAGGTCGCCCAGGCAGTAGGTGGCCACGCCCATCGACGCGGTCTGGCCCTCGATGGTGGCCGACATGTCGCGGGTGACCTTGGCGGTGACCGACATGTCGCTGATGCCGCGGCGGATGCGCTCGGCGACGGCGAGGGCCTCCTCGAGACCGGACTCGGGCAGCAGCACGATGAACTCGTCGCCGGCCGAGCCGCCGTAGCGGCAGGCCAGGTCCCCCTCGCGGGTGGTTTCGCGGATGACGTCCGCGACGCCGCGCAGGATCGTGTCGCCGGCGAGGTGGCCGTAGTTGTCGTTGACGTCCTTGAACCGGTCGAGGTCGATCATGATCAGCGCGATGGAGTTCCCAATGCCGCGCGACCGGGCGACCTCCTCCGCGGCGAGCTCGTCCCAGTGCCAGCGCTCGATCAGCCCGGTGGGCCGGTCCGTGACGACCTGGCCGCACGAGTTGCAACGCCGGTGGCTGTCCGGCACCGGGTGCAGTGGACGCTCGCCGGACCGTGGTGCCACGATCTCGGGTTGCTCATGACCGGACTTCCGGTCGGCGGCCCCCGTCGCCGACTTTCCCGTCCCCGCCCTCGCGGTGCTCATCGACTCTCCCCTGCCATGCTCACCTGTGGGTTTAGGTGACTCCATGCCGGTTCGCCGTCGATCGACGGTCCTCACCGGCCGTATACAGGTAACTATCGGGAGTCACGCAGGGGCTGAACAGTGTTGACGTGTTGACGGTTTGAGGAAACACCGAATGGGGGAATCACCAGGTGCGGTCGGCAATCACTCTCGGTCACCAGACGCCCACTTGTCGCGCGGTGCCCGATAGTCCGCGTAGCGGTCCAGCACGGCGTCGACGTCCGTCTCGACGATGAGCATCCCCCGATACTCGCCGTTGAGAAAGCCCTGTCCCGCCATGTGGTCGAGAAACCGCAGCATGGGCTGGTAGTAGCCGTCCACGTCGAGCAGCGCGATCGGCTTGTGGTGCAGGCCGAGCTGGGCCCAGGTGAACACCTCGAAGAGCTCCTCGAGGGTGCCCGCACCACCCGGCAGGGTGAGGAACGCGTCCGCGAGCGACGCCATCAGCGCCTTGCGTTCGTGCAGGTCAGCCACCACGCGGAGGTCGGCGAGCCCGGGGTGGGCGACCTCGCGGTCGACGAGTGCCTGGGGGATCACGCCGATCACCTCGCCGCCGGCGGCGAGCGCCGCGTCGGCGACCACGCCCATCGTGCCGACGCTCGCGCCGCCGTAGACCAGCCCGACGCCGCGTTCGGCCAGCGTGCGGCCGACTTTCTCGGCCGCCGCCCGGTAGCTCGGGCCGATACCTGTCGATGATCCGCAGAAAACGCATACCCGCATAGACATGATCACATCACGTACCCCCGGTCTGGCATCCCGACCGGGTTGTCTGGTTGAGTGCCACAGCGTGCGCATCATTCTCGACACCGATCCGGGGGTTGACGACGCCCTCGCGATCATGTACTTAGCGGCCCAGGAGGACGCTGAGATCGTCGCCGTCGGTAGCGTCCACGGCAACGTACCGGCCCCACTCGGGGCACTCAACGCACTCCGCGTGCTCGAGCTGGTCGGGCTCAACCCGCCGGTGACCGTCGGCGCGGCGCGGCCGCTGGCCCAGCCGCTGCAGACCGCGGAGTTCGTGCACGGCGACGACGGGCTGGGCGGTCACGCAGGGCCACCGCCCCGCGGCACCATCGCCCCCGGCTCGGCCGCCGAGCAGATCGTGCGGCTGGCCCGCGCGCAGCCGGGCGAGCTGACCCTGCTGGCGCTCGGGCCGCTGACCAACATCGCGCTCGCGGTGCTGCTCGAGCCCGACTTACCGGCCCTGCTCCGGGCGGTCGTCGTGATGGGCGGCGCGGTGACGGTGCCCGGAAACATCACGCCGTACGCCGACGCGAATTTCTACCACGACCCGGAAGCCGCCGATCTCGTGCTCGGCGCGGGATTTCCCGAATTGACCCTGGTCGGTCTCGACGCCACCGAGCAGGCCCGCGTCGGCACCGAATGGCTGACCGCACTGGCGGAGCTGGCCGGCCCTCGCGCGGAATTCGCCAACAACCTTCTGGACCACTATGGACAGTTCTATTCCACGATGTTCGGCGAGCATTCCTGCACGCTGCACGACCCGCTCGCGGCCGCGATCATGCTGGACCCGAAGCTGGCCGGATACCGTGCCATGCCACTGGGTGTGGAGCTGACAGGAACGCACACCCGCGGTCAGGTCGTGTCGGATCTGCGGTCCATCTCCAGCGACGCCTACATTTCCACGAACGCCGGCGCCGGACGCGTGCCGATCAAGGTCGCGGACAAGGTGGACGTGCCCACTTTCCTCGACCAGATGTTCAATTCCCTGAAAAGCTGACCGCTCCGCCGGTCTCGCTCAACAGCTCCCGCAGATCGGCCGCGCGGGGATCGCCCAGCTCGTCGAAAATCTCGAATGCGGCGCGCAGCGACGTGGCGGCCAGCTCGGGTTGTCCGCCGTCGTGCAGTAAAAGCCCTTGCTTGTGCAGCACCTCGCCCTCGCCCCACCGGTCGCCGAGGTCGTGCCGGGTCTCCAGGGCACGGTCGAAGCAGTCGAGCGCGTCGGTCCGCCGGGCGAGCTCGGAGTACGTGTCGCCGAGCTTGACCAGCGAGTAGCACTCGCCGTAGCGGTCCTCGATGTCGCGGAACAACCGCAGCGCCTGCTCGAGCGCGTCGACCGCGCGGTCGTAGTCGCGCAGGCAGCGGTAGGCGTCGCCGACGTTGGCGAGCGCGATGCCCTCGCCGTGCCGGTCGCCGACCTCGCGGAAGATGTCCAGCGCCTCGCCGAAGTGCAGCGCGGCCGCGTCGAACCGGCTCTGGTCGAAGCCGATGAAGCCGATGCCGGTGAGGCTCCACGCCTGCCCGACGCGGTCGCCGATCTCGATGCGCAGCGCGCGGGCCTGCTGGAAGCACTCCTTGGCCTCGTCGATGCGGCGCAGCTCCCGGTAGGCGATGGCCAGGTTGTTGAGCACCCACGCCTCGCCGTAGGGGTCGCCCGCCCGGCGCGCGCCGATGACGCCGACCTCGTGCGAGGCCACCCAGGACGTCCAGCGCTTGCGCAGGTGCAGGTAGTTGAACGAGCCGGCGGGCAGCTTCCACCCGGCGACGTTCTCGCCGATCTCGACGGCGGTGCGGGTGGCGGTGGCGATGTTGGACATCTCGATCTCGCACCACTCGAGCGCCGACTCGTAGTCGAAGTCGGCGACCTCGATGTCGAACTCGGACTTCTCCAGCGTCGGGTCGTGCCGCTGCGGGGCGAGCATGTGGTTGGCGGCGTAGGTGTTGTGCAGGTACCAGTCGACCATCCGGCGCAGCGCGAGGATCCGCTGCTCCTCGGGCTCCTCGGCGCCCGCCTGCTCGGCCGCGTAGACCCGCAGCAGGTCGTGCATCCGGTACCGGTCGCTGCCCAGGCCCTCCACCAGGTGCACGCCGGTGAGCCGGTCGAGGAGGCGGCGGGCGCGGACCACGGACTGGCCGGCCAGCGCGGCCGCGGCACCGGTGCGCACGTGCTGGCCGGTGTGCAGGCCGATGAGCCGGAACATCCGCGCCGCGTCGGCGGACAGGTCGCGGTAGGACCAGGAGAAGACCGTCTTCACGGCCACCGAGTCGTCGGTGGCGAGCGCCTCGAGCCGCTCCTCCTCGACGGCGAGCTCCTCGACGAGCAGGCTCACCGAGTGGTGCGGGTGGGTGGCGACCCGCTCGGCGGCGATGCGCAGGGCGAGCGGCAGGTGGCCGCAGCGGCCGGCGAGCGCGCGGACCGCCTCCGGCTCGGCGGCGGCCCGGTCGGTGCCGATGACCTTGCGCAGCAGCGTGATCGACTCCTCCTCGGTCATGGGCCCGAGGGTGATCCGCCGGTCGCCGTTGATGGCGAGCCCGCCCAGGCGCTTGCGGCTGGTGACGACCACGCCGCAGCCCGCCGACGCCGGCATCAGCGGCTGCAGCTGCTGGGAGTCGGCGGCGTTGTCCAGCACGACCAGCACGTGGCGGTCGGCGAGCACGGAGCGGTAGAGCTTGGCGCGGGCCTCGAGGCCGGCCGGGATGACGTCGATCTGGACGCCCAGCGCGGTGAGGAACTCCTCCAGCACCTCGTCGGCGATGCGCGGCTGGCCGTCCGGGGAGTAGCCGCGCAGGTCGACGTAGAGCTGGCCGTCCGAGTAGTGCTCGACGACCGTGTGCGCGACGCGCAGCGCGAGCGCGGTCTTGCCGGCGCCGGGCGGGCCGTCGACGGCGACGATCTGCGGGCTGCCGGGGTCGCCCGCCGACGCCAGGTTCTGGGCCAGCGCGGCGAGCTCGGCCTCCCGGCCGACGAACGTGGCCGCGGCGGCCGGCAGCTGGGCCAGCCGCACGGGACCGCCCGTGGCCGCGGCGAGCGCGATGAGCTGGCCGTCCGCCTCGAGGACCTGGTCGCACTTGCGGGCCAGCTCGGCCGACGGCGGCGCGCCGTGCTTGATCTTGGATAGCCAGCTCGGCGTGTAGCCGATGAGGTCGGACAGGCGACGCCAGGACAGGCCCCGCTTGCGCAGCAGCCGTTCCAGCTCCTCGGCGAACGGCGATGTCCCGTCGTCTCGCCTCTCTTGCATGGAGTCCACCTTGTCAGTACACAGCGTTGGGTCTCTCATCGGTACGTGTCACTGCTGCCACGCCCAGTATCCAGTTTTCCACCCCCGAAGGGCAGCGGTCACACCGCATTGGCTCCGAACCTGGCAATCGGCTGAGAATTTCGCGGACCTCAACACGGTTCTTACCGGGGGTACCCATAGACTGCCGCCCGGCAAGGACGTCTGAGGTCAGGAGGGTGCCCGGTGCCGAGCAACGAGCAGCGTCGGCAGGCAGCCAAGCGCAAGCTGGAGCGACAGCTCGCCCGCCGGGCGGAGCGCGCGAAGCGGCGCCGCATCTGGGGCGTGGGCCTGACCGTGATCGTGGTGGTCGCGGTGGTGGGGCTGGTGTACTGGCTGACCAACCTGGGTCCGGACAAGTCCCAGGCCGCCGCCAACCCCAGCGACACCCAGTCGGCCGGCACGACCACCAAGGGCCCGTGCGCCTACGCCGAGAGCGCCGCCGCGCAGCCGCCGAAGAACGTCGGCATGCCGGAGGACCCGGCCAAGACGCCGAACACCGGCACGGTCAAGGTCACCCTCAAGACCAACCAGGGCCAGATCCCCCTCACGCTGGACCGCGCGAAGGCGCCGTGCACCGTGCAGAGCATGGAACACCTGGTCAAGGAGAAGTTCTTCGACAGCACCACCTGCCACCGGCTCACCGCGTCCGCGGGGCTCAAGGTGCTGCAGTGCGGTGACCCGAAGGGCGACGGCACCGGCGGCCCCGGCTACTCGATCCCCGACGAGCTGCCGAAGGACCTCGCCAACGCGCCCGCCAACGCGTCCGGCCAGCCGCTGAAGCTCTACGAGCGCGGCATGCTGGCGATGGCCAACAGCGGCCCGAACTCCGGCGGCAGCCAGTACTTCATGGTCTACGGCGACTCCACCCTGCCGCCGAACTACACGGTGTTCGGCCAGGTCAGCGAGTCCGGCCTGCGGGTCATCGACAAGATCGCCAAGGCGGGCATCACGCCGGGCAACAGCCCCGACGACGGCGCGCCGAAGAAGCCGGTCCAGGTCCAGAGCGCCACGATCGCGAAGTGACGTGCGGCAGCGGATGGCCGCCGCCGGCCTGATGCTGGCGGCGGTGCTGGTCGCCGGGTGCGCGACGCGGACCGGCGGCGAGCCGGTGGGGGCCGGGTCCCCCAGCTCCTCCGGCTCCTCCGGCAGCGACGCGCCGGCCACGACGTCGTCGGACGGCACCGCCGCGGCCGACCCGTGCGAGTTCACCGCGACACCCGGCGAGGACGCGCCGGTGGGGCTGCCGCCGCACGAGGACACCCCCGCCAGCAGCGTGCTGCTGGAGACGAACACGGGCGACCTGACGATCACGCTGAACCCGGAGGCCGCGCCGTGCACCGTGCGCAGCTTCGTGCACCTCGCGAGCGAGGGGTTCTACACGGACACCAAGTGCCACCGGCTGACCGCGTCCGCGGGGCTCAAGGTGCTGCAGTGCGGCGATCCCAAGGGTGACGGCACCGGCGGGCCCGGCTACTCGATCCCCGACGAGCTGCCGACGACGCTGACGCCCGCGCCGGGCGCCGCTCCCGGGGCGGTCGGCTACCCGCGTGGCACGGTCGCGATGGCCAACGCGGGGCCGGACACCGGCGGCAGCCAGTTCTTCCTGGTGTACGGCGACTCCACGCTGTCACCCGACTACTCGGTGTTCGGCACGCTCGACCCGACCGGACTCGCCGCGCTGGACGTCGTCGCCGCGGCCGGCGTCGCACCGGGCGGCATGTCCTCGGAGGACGGCGCGCCGAACAAGCCGGTCAGCATCACCTCCGCGAAGGTGAGCTGAGCTTCTGTCGGTGGCCCCTGCCACAATCCGGTGCGTGGACCGCTATCTGGAGCGACCAGTGGCCGTGCCCGCACGCGGGCTGCTCACGTGCGTGTGGTCGCGCCACGTCTCTCCCGTGGCGACCGATCCGCAGCGGATCGTGCCGGACGCGTGCGTGGACATCATGTGGCACCGGCAGACCGGCCGGCTGTTCGTGGCGGGGCCGGACACCCGGGCCCACCTGTTCGAGCCGGTGCCGGGCGAGCTCGTGGGCGCCCGCTTCCACACCGGCCGCTCGCCGGGCGGGCTCGGCGTGCCCGCGGACGCCCTGCGCGACGAGCGGGTCGAGCTCGCCGAGCTGTGGCGGCCCGACCGCGTCCGCCGGCTGGCCGACCAGCTCGCCGCCACCGGCTCGACCACCGGCGCTCAGCACGTGCTCACCCGCGCCGTGCTCGCCGGCGTGCCCGCGGGCCCCGACCCGGCCGTGCCGGCGCTGCTGCACCTGGCCCGCGGCGGCACGCGGGTGGGCGCCATGGCCGACGCGGTGGGGCTCACCGAGCGCCAGCTGCACCGGCGATGCCTGGCCGCGTTCGGCTACGGGGCCAAGGTGCTCCAGCGGGTGCTGCGGTTCGACGAGGCCATGCGGCTGGCCCGCGGCGGCACCGGGCTCGTCGACGTCGCGTACCGGGTGGGGTACGCCGACCAGGCACACCTGTCCCGTGAGGTGAAGGCGCTCGCGGGGGTCAGCCCGACGGAGTTCCTGGGCCAGACCTGACAGCGGCCTCTTAGTCCACTCAGGACAGCCGGCCGTAGGCCGTGAGGACCGACAGCGCCTCGATGGTCACCCAGCCACTCCACTCGTACGCGATCACCGGGTTCCAGATCCGCCACCGCACCGGCCAGCCGCCGTCCGCGCCCTGCTCCGCGAGCAGACCGTCCAGGCCGGACTCGAGCTCCGCGTCGGAGAACCATTGCCGGGCAAGGGAATCCGGCCGCGGCGCGTAGTCGTGCGGGTGCTTCACCTCGCCGGGCGCGTATCCGTCCGGAACGGGCTCGTCGCCGGTGATGCGCACCAGCCGTCGCGTTCGGACTGTCTCACCGAGACGCTCGGCGGCCCGCCGGGCACGGTCGCGGTCCGGTGCGTGGTCGAGGAACGACAGGCACGCCAGCACCTCGTACGGGTGGGTGTCCGTGAGCGCGTCGATGGTGCGCCAGCAGAAGTCCGCGGCCGGCGCCAGCCACGGGTGCTCGACACCGTTCTTGTGCAGGAGGCCGGCGACGGTGGCGGTGGGGATCAGCGAGCCCACGTAGTCGTCCGGAATCTGCCACCAGGGCGCCATGGGATATCCGCGTGCCGACGGATGCACGAACGGCGCACCGCCGTCCGCCGCACTCACCGACGCGAAGTAGTCGCACATTCCCTCGACCAGCTCGCCCTCGGCCACGCCGGCCTCGTCGAGAATCGAGAGGGCACCCATCGTGGTCACCGGCTGGCTCCCGGGTGCCCGGCAGTCCGGCTCCAGCGCGTTGCCGAACCCGCCGTCGGGGTTGCGGTAGGGCACGAGGGCGGCCACCACGTCGGCGGCCGCGCCGGCGCCGAACAGGTGCTCGAACCGCCGGCGCTCCAGCACCCGGGCGGACATCAGGACGTGGTCGGCGGCGCGGGCCAGGACGTCGTTCTTGGCTTCGGTCACGTGACCCAACCTAGGTCGCGCGGGCACCGCGGGTCTTGAACGAATCGGACGTCAGGACGCCGAGGTGACCCGGTAGACGTCGTACACGCCCTCGACGCTGCGCACGACCTTCAGCACGTGACCCAGGTGCTTGGGGTCGCCCATCTCGAAGCTGAACCGGCTGACCGCCACCCGGTCGCGGGACGTGGTGACCGACGCCGACAGGATGTTGACCTTCTCGTCGGCGAGCACCTTCGTGACGTCGGAGAGGAGCCGGTGCCGGTCGAGCGCCTCGACCTGGATGGCCACCAGGAACACCGACGAGTCCGACGGCGCCCACTCGACGTCGACGAGCCGCTCGGGCGTGGCCAGCAGCTCGCCCGCGTTGGTGCAGTCCGTCCGGTGCACGCTGACCCCGCCACCGCGGGTGACGAAGCCCAGGATGTCGTCGCCCGGCACCGGGGTGCAGCAGCGGGCGAGCTTGACCCAGATGTCGTTCGCACCCTTGACGATGACGCCGGCGTCGCCGGTGGCGCGGCGGCGGGTGACCGTGGACGGCGTGGCCCGGTCGGCCAGCTCGTCCTCGGCGTGCTCGACGCCGCCGAGGAGCGCCACCAGCCGCTGCACGACGTGCCGCGCGGAGGTGTGGCCCTCCCCCACGGCCGCGTACAGGGCGCTGACCTCGGCGTAGCGCAGCTCGCGGGCGAGTGCCGCCATGGAGTCCGCGGAGACGAGCCGCTGCATCGGCAGGCCGACCCGGCGCACCTCCTTGGTGATCGCCTCCTTGCCGGCCTCGATCGCCTCTTCCTTGCGCTCCTTGGCGAACCACTGCTTGATCTTGGCGCGGGCCCGCGGCGACGCGGCGAAGGCCAGCCAGTCGCGGGTGGGGCCGGCGCCCTCGGCCTTGGAGGTGAAGATCTCGACCACGTCGCCGTTGTCGAGCTTGCGCTCCAGCGCGACGAGCCGGCCGTTGAGCCGCGCGCCGATGCAGCGGTGGCCGACCTCGGTGTGCACGGCGTAGGCGAAGTCGACCGGCGTGGAGCCCGCGGGCAGCGTGATGACGTCGCCCTTGGGGGTGAAGACGAAGATCTCGCGCGCGGCGAGGTCGTAGCGCAGCGACTCGAGGAACTCGCCCGGGTCGGCCGCCTCCCGCTGCCAGTCGAGGAGCTGGCGCATCCAGGCCATCTCGTCGATCTCGACGGTCTGGCCGTCGTGGGTGCCGCGGGTCTCCTTGTAACGCCAGTGCGCGGCGATGCCGTACTCGGCGGTGCGGTGCATCTCGTGGGTGCGGATCTGCACCTCGAGCGGCTTGCCGTCCGGCCCGATGACCGTGGTGTGCAGCGACTGGTAGACGCCGAACCTCGGCTGGGCGACGTAGTCCTTGAACCGGCCGGGCATCGGCTGCCAGAGCGCGTGCACCACGCCCATCGCGGCGTAGCAGTCCCGCACGTCGTCGACCAGGATGCGGACGCCGACCAGGTCGTTGATGTCGTCGAAGTCGCGGCCGCGGACGATCATCTTCTGGTTGATCGAGTAGTAGTGCTTCTGCCGGCCCTCGACCTTGGCGTTGATCCGGGACGCCTCCAGGCTCGAGGTGAGCTCGTCGGTGACCTTGTGCAGGTACGTGTCGCGGGACGGTGCGCGGGTGGCGACGAGGCGGACGATCTCGTCGTACTTCTTGGGCTGCAGGATGGCGAACGCGAGGTCCTCGAGCTCCCACTTGACGGTGGCCATGCCGAGCCGGTGGGCCAGCGGGGCGAGCACCTCGAGGGTCTCGCGGGCCTTCTTGGCCTGCTTCTCCGGTGGCAGGAAGCGCATGGTGCGCATGTTGTGCAGCCGGTCGGCGAGCTTGATGACCAGGACGCGGGGGTCACGCGCCATCGCGATGACCATCTTGCGGATGGTCTCGGCCTCGGCCGCGCTGCCGAGCTGGACCTTGTCGAGCTTGGTGACGCCGTCGACGAGCCGGGCGACCTCCTCGCCGAAGTCCTCGTGCAGGTTCTTGAGCGAGTACTCGGTGTCCTCGACGGTGTCGTGCAGCAGGGCGGCGACGAGGGTGATCGTGTCCATGCCCAGCTCGGCCAGGATGGTGGCGACGGCGAGCGGGTGGGTGATGTAGGGGTCGCCGGACTTGCGCCGCTGGCCGCGGTGGGCCTCCTCGGCGACGTCGTAGGCGTGCTGGAGCAGTGGGAGCTCGGCCTTGGGGTGCAGCTCGCGGTGGACCGCGGCGAGCGGCTCGAGCACCTGCTTGACGGGGGCCGAGCGCTGGGCGGTGATGCGCCTGGCGAGGCGCGCGCGAACCCGGCGCGTCGCGGACGGCGCGCGCGGGGGGACCTGCTGCCCGGCGCCGTCCTGCTGCGCCCCGGTCTCGACGTTCTGGCTCACTCGCGGCTCCTCTGTTAGTTGAGAATAGCCGCGAATCGATCCCGGAACGTTCAACGGGTTGCTGCTACGCTGTTGTTGAAGCTTCAACCTTTGGGAGACGTTCATGGCCATGCCGGTGCTGTACCTCAGCCACGGAGCCCCGCCCCTGGTCGATGACCAGGTGTGGACCCGCCAGCTGGCGGCCTGGTCCGCGTCCCTGCCCCGGCCGACGGCGGTGCTGATCGTGTCCGCGCACTGGGAGAACGCGCCGCTGACACTCGGCGCCACGACGACGATGCCGCTGGTGTACGACTTCTGGGGCTTTCCGTCGCACTACTACACGGTGCGGTACCCGGCTCCTGGGGCGCCGGCCCTCGCCGCTTCGGTGCGGTCGCTGTTGTCGGCTTCGCCGGTGTACGAGGAGCCCACGCGGGGGCTCGATCATGGGGCCTACGTTCCGCTGGTGGAGATGTTTCCCGCTGCCGACGTGCCGGTGCTGCAGATCTCCATGCCTTCTCTGGACCCCGTCGAGTTGATGTCCGTCGGCCGGCGGTTGGCCCCGTTGCGGGAGGAGGGGGTGTTGATCATCGGTAGCGGGTTCTTCACGCACAACCTGTCGCAGGTGACCATGACTGACCCTGGCGCCGCGGCGCCGTCCTGGTCAGCGGAGTTCGATAGGTGGGGGGCTGAAGTGCTGGCCTCGCGGGACTTCGACTCGCTGATCGACTTCCTGCACAAGGCGCCGTCCGGGCATCTTGCGCACCCTCGGACCGAGCACTTCGCGCCGTTGTTCGTCTCCGTTGGCGCATCTCTGGCGTCCGGGGAGGAGGCTCCGCAGTCCGTCATCGACGGGTACTGGTACGGGCTGTCGAAGCGCTCCCTGCAGTTCGCCTGAGCCCTAGATTGCCTGCAGCGCCTCGATGTTCCTGCTTTTCAGGCGATCGCGTGCGCCTAGTGCTGTCAGCTCCAGGACCACCGAGATCTTCGCTACTTCCGCGCCTGCTCGCTCCACCAGCTCGCACGCCGCCGCTACCGTGCCGCCCGTTGCCAGCACGTCGTCCACCACGGCGACTCGCTGGCCTGCTCGGAGGACATCCCCCGGCAGTTCCAGCGTCGCCGTGCCGTACTCCAGGGCGTAGTCGACCCGGTCGGCTACCACGGGGAGTTTTCCGGGCTTCCTGATCGGGACCAAACCGCAGCCCAGGGCCGCCGCGAGGGCGCCGCCCAGGAGGAAGCCTCGTGCCTCCACCGGGGCGATGACCTCCACGTCGGACGGAATGGTCTTGGTCAGGGCCTCCACGAGTGCCCGGAACGCCTGCGCGTCCGCGAAAAGGGGGTTCAGGTCGCGGAACAGTACGCCCGGCTCCGGGAAGTCCGGAACCGTGCGTACCAATCCCAGCGCGCGCTCGAGATCGCCCAACGTCGGCTAGTGCCGCTTCTTGCCGGATGGGCGGCCCGAAGGTTTGCCCGTCGCCCGGCCGCCCTGCTTTCCCGTCGGCCTGCGGCGGTTTTCCGCTGCCTTCGGGTTGCGGGTG
>NZ_DASWSJ010000418.1:0-2916 GCF_036402745.1 Actinophytocola sp.
CTCGCGGAGGCGGCGGTCAGCGGCGGCGGTTCTCGCGGACGGCCGTGATCACCTCGTCGTCCCAGCGGTGGGTGCGCATCAGCTTGTAGCGCTCGCACGCCACCCACATGTACGCCTGCGCCTCCGTCTGGGTCTCGATCAACCCCGCCTGCCGCAGCATCCGGACCACCGGCACGAACTCGTCGTCGTGCCAGCGCCGGGCCACCTCCGCACGGTCGAGGAACCGGCCCTCGTCCTGCATGAGGCGAAAGCCCCACGCCTCGATGGCCTCCGCCAGCTCCGCGTAGTCCCACGGGTCGATCAGCGAGATCGCCTTGCGTGCCTCGCCGACCAGCGGCACCCGGTCGAGGAAGGTCCGCCGGTAGTCCTTCACCAGCAGGTCCCCGCGGTACCGCACACCCTCCGGCGACAGCCGCGTCGTGACCTCCGTGACGTACGCGTCGATCGTCTTCAGGCCCAGCGCGTGCGCCACCGACACCCGGTGATGACCGTCCATCACGAAGTGCATGTCCCCGATCCGGTACACCTCGATCGGGGGTATCGACTCGCCCCGCCGCTGCGCCAGCGCCAGCCGCTGCCAGCGCTCCCGCACCTGACCGGACGTCGGCCGGAAGCGGCGGTCGAACTCGCGGCTGCGGTCCACACTGCCGACGATCGAGTCCAGCGTGATCACCTGCAGCCCGAGCCGCCGCTCGCCGGTGCGCCCGAGCGCGGCCACGACCTCGTCGAACGGCAGCATGATGTTGACGTCGTCGGGCGAGCGGCGCAGCCACGCCGCCAGCCGTGCCAGCACCTGCCGGCGGCGCGCCCGCAGGAAGTCGTTCTCCGCATCCGCGATGGGAAATCCGGTGTCACGATTCATCGTCGCCGTCCACGTGTTCGGGTAGGTCAAGGATGCGATAACCCACCGTGTTGACGACACGGGTTTTTCCGAGCTCGCGATCCGGCACCGGCTGCCCGTGTGGGTGAATGTGTCCGTGCAGTAACAGTCGCGGTCGCATCCGCTCGACGGCGGTGCGCAGGCACGCGAACCCGCGGTGCGGCGGATCCTCGCGGTCGCCGAGGTCCTTGGGCGGGGAATGCGTCAGCAGCACGTCCACCCGCCGGCCGTCCCGCCGCTCGCGCCGCGCCGCCGCCCGCGTCACCTTGCCGGCCCGGCGCGCCTGCTGCCGTTCGGTCCACTGGTTGGGACCGTCGTTGTAGCGGATGGACCCGCCGAGGCCCGCGATCCGCAGCCCGGCGACGTCGACGACCCGCCCGTCCGCGTTCACCCCGCCCGTCGGCCCTGGCCAGCGCGCCGGGAACCCGTCACGCAGCCACATGCCGCGCCCGCGCGCGTAGCCGGACAGGTCGATGTCGTGGTTGCCCGGCACGAACACGCACGGCCGGTCCAGCTCGTTGGACAGGAACTCGAGATAGTCGAACGGCAGATCGCCGGCGCCGAGGACCAGGTCGACGTCGCCCGCCCGCTCGTGGATCCATTCGGTCCACAGCGGTTGGACGATCTCGTCCGACACGGCGAGCACCTTCGGCACCCCACGAGCGTACGGCGCAGAGGGTGGCGTCCACTCAGGCTAGTGCCGTCCTCGCGTCCGACCCATTACAGTCAGACACGAATGTCGGGGAATTTCAGGGAGCTGACACGAATGGTGGACCAGACGAGTGGTGGGTCCGGTTCGAGCGGCGACTCCAGTGACTACTACGTCAGCGGTGGCGTGAACTGGGCCGGTTTCACGCTCGAACAGCTCGTGAGCATGGTCGCCGACCAGGCCAGCGCGCCGCAGCTGGAGCGGCTCGCGCTGGACTGGCGCTCGACCGGGGACGGCGTCGTCGACGCGGCCGACTACCTGGCCGACGCGCTCGACGACCTCATGAACTACTGGTCCGGCGCCTCCGCCGAGAAGGCCAGACACACGGTCGCGCTCAACGCGCAGTGGGTCGCCGACCTCGGCACTACTGCGCGTGACATGGGGAGCCCGATCGAGGAGGCCGCCGGCGCGCTCAAGTCGGCCCAGGAGGCCATGCCGAAGCTGCCCGCGGTGCCGCCGGTGGAGCAGCCCGGGTCCGCTCCGCAAGGGGCCGAGCAGGTCGCCGCGCTGACCGGTAGTCCGCTGGGTGCGGCGGTGGGCGCCACGGCCGCGGGGTCGGAGAGCGCGTTCGCCGCGCAGGCCGAGCAGGCCGAGCTCAAGCGGGTCGCGGTCGAGACCATGCAGCGGTTCGAGGCCGCCGCGGTCGGCATCGACCGGGCCACGCCGCGGTTCCTCGGCCAGAACAACAAGCTGGTGCCGCGCGACGACGGGCTCCACCACGACCCGGGCAGCGGCGTCTGGATCAGCCAGATCTCCACGGCCACCGGGGTCGACGTGCGCTGGCAGATCCTCACGAGCCTGCCCGACGGCGCCACCGCGGCGCAGCGGGCGTCCGGTGACGTCGCCAGCGGCAACATGGGTTCGCTGACGGGCACCGGGTTCGGTGGCCTCGGTGTGGGTGGCGGCGGTGGCGGGATGCTGATGGGCGGCCTGGGTGCCGGCCGGTCCGCGCTGGGTGGGCTGGGTGGCGGTGACGGCGCCGAGCGCGTCGGGGCCGTGCCCAACCGTGGCGCGGCGCTGCCGACCACGCCGTCGGGCGCCGTGATCGGCGGGGTCAACAGCGCGGGTGGGATGAACGGAGCGATGGGTGCCGCGCCGATGGGCGCCGGCATGGGGATGGGCGCGGGAGCCGCGCAGCCGCATCGCAGACGGTTCCCGTTCGACGCCGACGACCCGTTCGACACCGGCCAGAAGGCCTCGCCGCCGGTCATCGGCCTCTGACGCCGGCCCGAGCACGCGCACCTAGGGGATCTCGCGCCATGGAAGCAGATAACGCCAGCTTGTTCGAGCCTGTTGCGCTCACCGACCAGGGCGCGCCACCCGCGCC
>NZ_DASWSJ010000419.1:0-6224 GCF_036402745.1 Actinophytocola sp.
GCCCGCTCGGCCTGCGCGGTGATCGTGAGCGACGGGTTCACCCCGAGGTTCGCCGAGATGGCCGATCCGTCCACAACGGACAGTCCGGGATACCCGTGGACCCGGTGGTAGGGATCGATCACGCCGGACGCGACCGACGACCCGATCGGACAGCCGCCGATGAAGTGCGCGGTCAGCGGGATGTTGAACACCTCGCCCCACGTGCCGCCGGCCATCCCGCCGATGTGCCGGGCCGCGGACTGGTTGGCGTCCTGGCCCTTCTGGATGAAGGTCGGGTTGGGCTCGCCGTGGCCCTGGCGGGACGTGTACTTGCGCCGGCCGAAGAGGCCGCGCCTGGTGTACGTGGTGATCGAGTTGTCCAGGCTCTGCATCACCAGCAGGATCACCGTCCGCTCGCTCCACCGGTGCACCCGCAGCAGCTGCGCCGACCGCACCGGATGCCGGGCCAGGAACCGCACCGCCTGCAACCAGCGCGGCACCGACGACGCGCCGTCGGTGGCGATGGTCTGCAGCAGCCCCATCGCGTTGCTGCCCTTGCCGTAGCGGACCGGCTCGATGTGGGTGATCTCGTCGGGATGGATGGACGACGTGATCGCCACACCGCGGCTGAAGTCGCGCTGCGGATCGACCGACGCGCGGGCCGCGCCGATGATCGACTCCGAGTTGGTGCGGGTCAGCTCGCCGAGCCGGGGCGAGAGCGCGGGCAGCGCACCGGTGTCGCGCATCGAGTGCAGCAGCCGCTGCGTCCCCCACGTCCCGGCGGCCAGCACCACCTGCGACGCGGTGATCGTGGTGCGCACCCGGCGGCCGGTCCGGCGCAGGTCGACGTCGAACCCGCCGTCGCGCGGGCGCACGGCGGTGACCGTGGTGAGCGGAAGGACCTTCGCACCGGCCTGCTCGGCGAGGTAGAGGTAGTTCTTCACGAGCGTGTTCTTGGCGCCGACCCGGCACCCGGTCATGCACGCGCCGCATTCCGTGCACCCGGTGCGCGCGGGCCCGGCGCCGCCGAAGAACGGGTCGGGCGCCGTCTGCCCGGGCGAGCCGAAGTAGACGCCGACGGGCGTGGGGTGGAAGGTCTCCGGGACCCCGAGGTCGACGGCGACCTTCCGCATCACCTCGTCGGACGGCGTGATGGTCGGGTTGGTGACGACGCCGAACATCTTCGACGCCTGGTCGTAGTGCGGTGCGAGCTCGGCTTCCCAGTCGGTGATGTGCGCCCACTGCCGGTCGGCGTAGAAGGGCTTGAGCGGCCGGTAGAGCGTGTTGGCGTAGACGAGCGAGCCGCCGCCGACGCCGGAGCCGGCGAGGATCATCACGTCCTTGAGGAGGTGGATGCGCTGGATCCCGTAGCAGCCCAGCGCGGGCGCCCAGAGGTATCTGCGCAGGTCCCAGGACGTCTTGGCGAACTCGTCGTCCGCGAACCGGCGCCCGGCCTCGATCACCGCGACCCGGTAGCCCTTCTCGGTGAGCCGCAGCGCCGCCACACTGCCGCCGAAACCGGAACCGACAACCACGACGTCGTAGTCCATGCGCCGAGGCTAGTTCCCCTCGCCGACGAAAGCTACTCGTCAGTACGAAGCTTTCCGTAATGCGCGAGATCGTGCCGCTCCCCACCACGCCACTGCGCCCCCCGCAACACACCCTCACGCCGGAACCCGGCCCCCTCCAACGCCCGCTGCTCGGCGACGTTCTCGACGTCGGTGCCCGCCTCGATCCGATCAACTTCGGTGGTGGCGAACAGATACTCGGCCAGCAACCGCTGCGCGACCGTCCCCACCCCACGCCCGCGCGCCTCGGGCAACAACCCGATCCCGATGTTCCACGCCGAACAACCAAGCGTGCCGCCGTAGTCGACCGCATGCCAGCTGACCCCACCGAGCAGCGCCCCGGTCGAGGCATCGAGCACGCTGAGCAGCGAGCTGCGCACGGGACCGGCGATGCGCGGCCGGTCGTCCCGGTCGACCTCGAAGTCGCCGGCCGCGTCGACGTAGAACTTCTCGCGCTCGCCGGCCACCGGCTGGGCCAGCGCCACGCCGTCGCGCGAGATCACGATCTCCCGCCTGGCCTCGGCCGAGGCCGGCGCGACCAGGTCGGACCGCAGCAGGCTGAACAGCATCATGTCCCGCCGCCGCCCACCCCGCAGCTGCGCCCCGCGCAGCACACCCTCGGCGCGGAACCCGCCCTTGGCGAGCACCCGCTGCGCCGGCACGTTCTCCAGGTCGGTGCTGGCCTCGAGCCGGTCGAGGTCGGTGGTGCGCAACAGGTGCTCGGCCACCAGCCGCAGCGCGTGCGCCCCCACCCCGCGCCCGCGCGCGGCCGGCAGCAGCCCCATCCCGATGTTCCACGCGGCGCACGCCCGGGTCCGGCCGTGCCCGACCGCGTGCCAGTTGACCTGCCCGACCAGCTCGCCGTCGGTGAGGTCGACGACGACCAGCCGGTGGACCTCGACGTGCACCGGCCGCGGCCGGTCGTCGTGGTCGACGTCGTAGGCGCCGTCGTCCTGCTGGTCGAGCCATTCCTTGTCGCCGTCGAGCACCTCGGCGAGCGCGACGTGCTCGCGGGACGCGACGACCTCGCGGCGGGTGCTCACGAGCGCACCGTGAGGCCGACCTTCTGGAACTCCTTGACGTCGGAGTAACCCGACTTGGCCATGGCCCGGCGCAGCGCGCCGAACAGGTTGATCAGGCCCTCGGCGTCGGAGGAGGGCCCGAACAGCAGCGTGCGCAGGTCGACGAGCTCGCCGGCGTCGGCCACCGGCGCGACCCGGCTGCGCGGCAGCGACGGGTGCGCGGCCGCGGCGGTCCAGTAGAGGCCCTGCCCGGGCGACTCCTTGGCGAACGCGAGCGGGGAGCCGAGCATCACCGCGTCGGCGCCGCAGGCGATGGCCTTGGCGATGTCGCCGCTGCACTCGATGCCGCCGTCGGCGATGACGTGCACGTACCGGCCGCCGGTCTCGTCGAGGTAGTCGCGCCGGGCGGCGGCCGCGTCGACGATGGCGGTGGCCATGGGGACGCCGATGCCGAGCACGCTGTCGGTGGTGGTGACCTCGCCCGAGCCGTAGCCGACGATGACGCCCGCCGCGCCGGTGCGCATGAGGTGCATGGCGGTGCGGTAGTCGTGGACGCCGCCGGCGATGACGGGGACGTCGAGGTCGGCGATGAACGACTTGAGGTTGAGCGGCTCGCCGCCCTTGGACACGTGCTCGGCGGAGACGATGGTGCCCTGCACGACAAGGATCTCGACGCCCGCCGCGAGCAGGTCGGGGGTGAGCTGGGCGGCCCGCTGCGGGCTGACCCGCGCGGCCGCGGTGACGCCGGCCGCGGTGACCTGCTTGACGGCCTCGGCGATGAGCTCGGGGCGGATGGGCGCGGCGTGCAGCTCCTGCAGGACCCGGGTGAGCGCGGTGAGGTCGTCGGTCGAGTCGAGGTCGTCGGCCGCGTCCTCGATCTTGGCGAGCGCCTCGTCGACGTTGGGGTGCCGGGCCCACAGGCCCTCGGCGTTGAGCACGCCCAGCCCGCCGAGCCCGCCGACGGCGACCGCCGTGGCGGGCGAGACGATCGCGTCGGTGGGGTGGGTGATCAGCGGGATGTCGAACCGGTAGGCGTCGATCTGCCACCCGGTGGACACGTCCTGGGACGAGCGGGTGCGGCGCGACGGCACGATCTCCACCTCGTCCAGCCCGTAGGCACGCCGGGCCGTCCGGCCCATGCCGATCTCGACAAGATCGCGCACTGTGGTCTGTCCTTCCGGTGGCGCCGGTCAGCGCGTGGTGTAGTTGGGGGCCTCGACGGTCATCGTCACGTCGTGCGGGTGGCTCTCCTTGAGCCCGGCCGCGGTGATGCGCACGAGCTGGGCGTTCTGCAGCTCGACGACCGTGTGCGAGCCGGTGTAGCCCATGCCCGAGCGCAGGCCGCCGACCAGCTGGTGCACGACCTGGGAAAGCGGGCCGCGGAAGGGGATCCGGCCCTCCACGCCCTCCGGCACGAGCTTGTCCTCGCTGAGGACGTCGTCCTGGAAGTAGCGGTCGCGGGAGTAGGACCGGGCCTCGCCGCGGGACTGCATGGCCGAGAGCGAGCCCATGCCGCGGTAGGTCTTGAACTGCTTGCCGTTGACCAGGATGACGTCGCCCGGCGCCTCGGCGGTGCCGGCCAGCAGGCTGCCCAGCATGACCGCGGACGCGCCGGCCGCGATGGCCTTGGCGATGTCGCCGGAGTACTGGATGCCGCCGTCGCCGATGACGGGGATGCCGGCCGGGCGGCAGGCGAGGTCGGCGTTGTAGATGGCGGTGATCTGCGGGACGCCGACGCCGGCGACGACGCGGGTGGTGCAGATGGAGCCGGGGCCGACGCCGACCTTGACGCCGTCCGCGCCCGCTTCGACCAGCGCCTGCGCGCCGGCCCGGGTGGCGACGTTGCCGCCGACGATGTCGACCGCGTCGCCGAGCTCCTTCTTGAGCCCGCGGACCATCTCGATGACCCCGCGCGAGTGGCCGTGCGCGGTGTCGACCATGAGGACGTCGACGCCCGCGTCGACCAGGGTCATGGCGCGCTTGTAGGCGTCGTCACCGACGCCGACCGCGGCCCCGCAGATGAGCCGGCCGTCGGGGTCCTTGGTGGCGTTGGGAAACTGCTCGGTCTTGACGAAGTCCTTGACGGTGATGAGCCCGCGGAGCTTGCCGGCGCCGTCGATGATCGGGAGCTTCTCGACCTTGTGCCGGCGCAGCAGACCGAGCGCCGCGTCCGCCGACACGCCCACCTGGGCGGTGACCAGCGGGCCCTTGGTCATGACCTCGCTGACCTGCTTGGTGTGGTCGACCTCGAAGCGCATGTCGCGGTTGGTGATGATGCCGACGAGGGCGCCCTCGGCGTCGGTGACCGGGACGCCGGAGATGCGGTAGCGGGCGCAGAGCGCGTCGACCTCGGCGAGCGTGGCCGTGGGCAGGCAGGTGACCGGGTCGGTGACCATGCCGGCCTCGGAGCGCTTGACGGTCTCGGCCTGGCGCGCGTGCTCCTCGATGGACAGGTTGCGCTGCAGGATGCCGATGCCCCCCTGCCGAGCCATGGCGATGGCCATGCGGGCCTCGGTGACCGTGTCCATGGCGGCACTGACCAGCGGGATGCGCAGTGTGACGTTGCGGGTGAGCCTGGTGCTGGTGTCCACCTCGGACGGCACGACATCGGACTCGGACGGCTGGAGCAGCACGTCGTCGAACGTGAGCCCGAGCGTGGCGAACTTGGCCGGGACTCCCTCAGCGGTGGTCATGCGGACCTTCCGTTTTCGCAGGCTGGACACCGATAACCCATGGTATCTGGACCGCTCGGGGGGTCGGCCCGGTACCGTGCGAGGTCGTGAGGGACGACGCACTGCCGCCAGACCCGTTCGCCGGCGACCCGAACGACCCCGTGTGGGCGTTCGACAGCTCCGACGAGCCGTCCGAGGAGCCGGTGACGCCACAGGAGCGCGCCGAGCTGCTCGCCGACCTGCGGGACCTGGCGGTCTATCAGTCGCTGCTGGAACAACGCGCGGTCCGCGGCGTGGTCGTCGACTGCGCCGAGTGCCAGGAGCCGCACTACCACGACTGGGCCCTGCTACGCGCCTCCTTGGAGCAGCTCCTGAACGACGGCCGCATGCGCCCCCACGAGCCGGCCTTCGACCCCAACCCGTCCGCCTACGTGAGCTGGGAATACTGCCGAGGCTTCACCGACGGCGTCACGGCGACCGCGAAGCGCGCCCTGACCCCGCAGAACTAGGCCACGCCGGCGGCCACGCACCTGCCGCCGCGCAACGACTTCGCCCGCAACACCCGCCTCGGCGAGCCGGCCGACCCTGGTCCACCGTCCAACTTTGCGGCAGCTCGTGCCGGATCCGGCAGGCCAGCAGGTCAGTACTACAGGCCCGCCAGTAGGGGAACAGTGCCGCGCGAGCGAGCCGCGGTCGATCAGGTCTCGGTGGCGGGGTCGTGGACGTGCCAGCCGTCCTCCTGCGGGCAGCGGCGCGCCACCAGCCGGCCGAGGGACTCCTTGGCCAACGCCTGCGCCGCCTCCTCGATCAGCAGGGCGCGGCCGCCGCACTCCCCGCAGCGAGGGGCCTGGCTGTACACGTGACCTGCGATCATGGCCGCAAGCCTAGCTCGCGGGTGACCGGTCAGCCGGCAGGCACCGTCGCCGTGTTGCCGGGGAGGGACTGGGCACCCAGCGGCGCCGCCGCAGGGTCGCCGGCCGGGA
>NZ_DASWSJ010000420.1:0-6057 GCF_036402745.1 Actinophytocola sp.
GGAGCGCCGCGGGGGGATCCGCCTGTCGGAGTACGACGTCTTCACGGCGACGGTGGGCGGGATGCGCATCAACGAGCCGGCGGCGGATCTGGCCCTGGTACTGGCGGTCGCGTCGGCGGCGAAGGACATTCCGTTGCCGCCGGATCTGGTGGTGCTCGGTGAGGTTGGGTTGGCGGGGGAGGTTCGGCGGGTCTCCGGGGTGAAGGCTCGGTTGGCCGAGGCCGTGCGGTTGGGGTTCACCCAGGCCTTGGTGCCGCCGGATGCCGGCGTTGTGCCGCCTGGGATGGCGGTGACGGTTACGCCGAACCTCGGGGCCGCTTTGCAGGCGTTATATGCGAATGCTGTGGGGGAGTGAGCCGGGGCCGGGGGAGGCGTGTGCCCACGCCTGGGTTTGGATTCTGGCGGCCGGTTTCGGCGCGTGATGGTGCCGTTGGCGAGCCCTTCATGACAGAAGGGCTCGGTCGGCAAACCCACCGCGGACCGGTCAGTCCAACAGAACGGGCAA
Organism: Actinophytocola sp.; assembly: GCF_036402745.1. Taxonomy (GTDB): domain Bacteria; phylum Actinomycetota; class Actinomycetes; order Mycobacteriales; family Pseudonocardiaceae; genus Actinophytocola. The sequence continues at coordinate 506 of NZ_DASWSJ010000420.1, forward strand.
CCGCTCAACGCCGTAGACGATGGACACCTTGCGGTAGTTGAGCTCCTCGTCCGCCAACCGCATGGAGGGAAACCGCCGAACCAGAGCCGGATAAGCCGCCCGAAGCTCCATCCGGGCGAGCTCCGCCCCGATACACCGATGCACCCCGTACCCAAAAGCGAGATGCGAGGTAGCCGGCCGAGTCGGGTCCACGCGTTCCATGTCCGACCCAAGCACCGGATCCCGATCGGCCCCGGCAAGGGAGACGACGACCACGTCACCCTTGGAGATCTGAACGCCGGCGACCGTCATGTCCTCGCGAGCGAACCGGGGGAACGCCACCTGCACGACAGTGAGGTACCGCAACAGCTCCTCGACGAAGTCGTGCACCGCCGCATCGTCGTCGTGGACCAGCTTGAACGAGTCGCGGTCCTGCAACAGCACCAGGGCCCCGAGCGTCAACATGCTCGCCGTCGTCTCGAAGCCGCCGGTCAGGACGCCGTCGGCGAGGCCGGCCAGCTCCATGTCCTCGACCTCGTCACCATGTTCCTTGATGATCATGCCGAGCAGGCCGTCGCCCGGGTTCTCGCGTTGCTCGCGGACGACCCCGAGGAGGTACTCGAGCGACTCGGAGATCGCGCCCAGCGACGCGGTCGCGCCCGCGAACAGGTCGAACCTCGTCATCGAGTGGCGCTGGAACTCCCCGCGCTCCTCGTACGGCACGCCGAGCAGCTCGCAGATCACCAGCGACGGGATCGGCAGGGCGAACTCCTCGACGAGATCGACCGGACCGTCGATCGCGGCCATCGCGTCGAGGCGCTGCTCGATGATCGCCTTGATGCCGGGCGTCAGGCGGGACAGCCGGCGCATCGTGAACTCCGGCGTCAGCAGCTTGCGCAGCCGGGTGTGCTCCGGCGGGTCCGCGAACCCGAGCCCGCCCGGGCTGTGGCTCGCCGACGCCCCGTGCTCGCCCACCAGGTTCGAGAAGTCGTTGCTGAAGCCCTTCGCGTCGCTGAGGACGGTCTTGGCCTCCTCGTACCCGCTGACCAGCCATACGTTGACACCGAACGGGATGTTGACCTTGCTGATCGGCTCGCGCGCACGGATCTCGCCCAGCTCGGGTACCGGATCCAGCCCCGTGCGACGAAGTGGCAGCAGCGCCGCGTCCGGCAGCAGCGCCATCTTCGACAGGTCGAACCCCTTGCGCTGCGCACGCGCCAGGTACCAGCGCGTCACCAGCCCGACAACTCTTGACTTCAGCCCCATGTCCCAACCCCCTAACTCGTACGCCGCGAGGCTATCTGCCCGTTGAGCGCCGGCCCCCGTTGCCCGGATGTCAGGACGCTATGGCCGCGGCCCTGGCGCGCGCCTCAGGGAATCTCACCTATTTCAGCCGGGCCGCCTTGCCCTCCAGGTACCGCTGCTCGGGCCGGCTGACCGTGTGCTTCGCGGCCCGCTGGTAGTGCTCGCGGGCCGCGTCGAGGTCGCCGGCCAGCTCCAGCAGGTGCGCCCGCACGGCATCGAGCCGGTGATGCCCGGCGATGCGCTTGTCGGTGGCGATCGAGTCGAGCAGCTCGAGGCCGGCGCGCGGGCCCTGCACCTGCGCGGTGGCGATGGCCCGGTTCAGCGTGATCATCGGGTTTGGCGCCATCCGGTCGAGGATCCCGTAGAGCACGAGGATCTGCCGCCAGTCGGTCGCCTCGGTGCTGGGCGCCTCGGCGTGCACGGCGGCGATGGCGGCCTGCAGCTGGTAGGGCCCGAGCGCGGCGGAGGCCATCGTGCGCTCGATCAGCTCGGTGCCCTCCTCGATGAGGTCCGCGTCCCAGCGGCGGCGGTCCTGCTCGGTGAGCGGCACCATCGCGCCGTCCGCGGTGCTGCGGGTGGCCCGGCGCGAGTCGGTGAGCAGCATCAACGCGAGCAGGCCCGCGACCTCGCCGGCAGCGGGATCGTCGGCGGGGAGCAGCCGGTGCACCTCGCGGGTCAGCCGGATCGCCTCGGCGGTCAGCTCGACCCGCTGCAGGTCCGGGCCGGACGTCGCGGTGTAGCCCTCGTTGAAGACCAGGTACAGCACGTGCAGCACGACCGCGAGCCGCTCGGCGCGCTCGGACCCCTGCGGCATCGCGAAGGTGGCGCCGGCCTCCTTGATCTTCTGCTTGGCCCGGCTGATCCGCTGGCCCATCGTGGTCTCGGGGACGAGGAACGCCCGCGCGATCTGCTCGGTCGTGAGCCCGCCGACCGCACGCAGGGTGAGCGCGAGCTGCGAGGGCGCCGACACCTCCGGGTGACAGCAGAGGAAGAGCAGCGTCAGCGTGTCGTCGACGTGCCGGCCCAGGTCCTCGGCCGGGTCCGGCGTGATCAGCTCGTGGTAGGGCTGCTGGACCGCGACCGCGGTCTCGCGCCGGCGGCGGGCGGACTCGCTGCGCCACTGGTCGGTGAGCCGCCGCCCGGCGACCGTGACCAGCCATCCGGCGGGCTCGGCCGGCACACCCTCCTCGGGCCACTGCAGCGCGGCGGCCAGCAACGCCTCCTGGACGGCGTCCTCGCAGGCGTCGAACTGGCCGTGCCGCCGCACGAGCACGGCCAGGACCTGCGGCGCCAGGCCGCGCAGCAGGTCCTCGACCGTCCCGGTAGCCGGCATCACATGTCGAAGCCGGCTTCGAACATCACCGGCCGGATCTCGATGGCGAAGCCGCTGAACCTGGTGTCCGGAATGAGCTTGGCCAGCTCGACCGCGCGCTCCGGCGACTCGACGTCGACGAGGTAGTAGCCGCCCATGAACTCCTTGGCCTCGAGGAACGGGCCGTCGGTGACCGCGGGGACGGTGCCGGTGCCGCGGACGGTGACCGTGTTGGCCGGGTCGGCGAGCGCCTGGGTGGCGATGAACTCGCCGCTCTCCTGGGTGATCTTCATGAAGTCGCCGTGCCCGTCCGTGATCGAGTTGCGCTCGGCCTCGGTGAGCGCCTCCATGGCGGCCGGGTTCACCTGCATGATCAACAGGTACTTCATCGTGGTGCTCCTCTGTTCGGCAGGCCCCGCGGGGCCGGGTCACGAGGAAGTCGGACCCACCGGCCGGCTCTCGACATCATCCTCGGACGGGTTTTCCTACAGCGGGTCGGCCGCCAGGTCGCGGAGTGGCCGCACGAGGTTTCCCCACGCGAAGGCGCTCGCGGCCATGACGAGGAGCGCGCACCAGGTGGCGGCCAGCCGCTGGCCGTCGACGGAGTCGACCGCCACCGCGTTGAGCAGCAGGTGCCCGGCGGTGAGCAGGGCGAGCACGGTGGACATCGTGGCCGCGAGCCACCGCTGGGTCAGCTGGAGCGCGGACACCCCGGCGGCCAGCGCGCCCAGGACGACGAGCCAGCTGAACCAGCCGGCGAAGACGAGCGCACCCTGGCCCGAGCTGCTGGCGAGCAGCGAGAACAGCCGCCAGCCGCTCACGGACGTGAAGGTCTCCTCGCCGTTGTCGAGCTCGCTGTACCAGGGCATGGAGACGGCGAGGAGCAGGGCGGCCGTGCAGACCAGGACGAGGATCCGGGCGATGAGCAGCCGCTGGCGCCGTTCCGCCCGCCCGATCTCCTCCGCGTGCCGCCGCTCGAGTCGCTTGAGGTAAGCCCGCAGGTCCGCGAGCTCGTCGGTTTCCGCCATGGCGGGATGCTCGCACCTCGGACCACTCTCGGCAGGGGATTCGGCGAAGCAACCCCTCGAAGCCCGATCGACGATCCCTGTGGTCCGGACCACAGACGCTCGGGACGGCTGCGGCGGCGTGCTAGACAGGCGGGTGGTTTCGAGCGTGTGAGTGGGTGATGACGTGGGGGTTCGCCGTCTGGAGAAGTCGGCCCGCCGGATGTTGGACAGGCTGCACGACCAGGTCGGCGCCGGCCTGCTGGCGGCGGCCGCGATACCGGGCCTCGGCGCGGTGGTCGACCAGCATTCGGCCGCGGTGCGCGACATCCTGACCGTCGGCGTCGAGTCGAGTGCCGTGGTGGCCGGCTCGGTGCTGCTGGCGGGCTACGCCCAGGGCGTGCTCGACCACCTGCGCGAGAGCGGCCGGCCGCTACGGGTGCCGGCGGACGCGACCGGCTGGCTGGGCGCGGACTGGATCAGCGTCCGCCTGCTCGCGGTGTGCGCGCTGGCCAGGGACCTGCACCCAGGCCGCCCGGTCGGCTCGACCGGCCAGCTGCCGACCGTGGCCTGACCGAGCAGGCCGCGCCTGCGTACCGACCGGCCCGCCGAGTCTCGACCGATCATCTGCCGACGTGGCCTGACACCGTCCAGGCCGCGCGTGCGTACCGGCTGGCCCGCCGAGTCTCGACCGGCCGCCGGCCCTTCCTGACCGCCCCGGACGCGCCCCGACCCCGGGCCTCCGCGCACCGACCGGCACCGAGCTGGCCACCGGCCTTACCCTGACCGGCCCCGGACAGGCCGCGACGGCCGGGCCCTTGGGCACCGACCGTCGCGGCGTGGGCTTGCTACTGCTGCCGGGGCGGCGTCTGCCCGGGCGGCATCTGACCGCCCTGCGGTGGGTAGCCCGGATCCTGGTAGCCCTGCTGCGGGCCCGGGTCCTGATACCCGCCCTGCTGCGGGTAGGCCTGCGTGCCCGACCCCGCCGGAGCACCCGGTGCGCCGGCCGCGTGCGCGCCCGGGTTCTGCGGGTGGCCGGTGGGCATGGGGTGACCGGCGGCCACCGGCTGCGGCATCTGCCTCGTCCGCTCCTCCGAAGAAGCGGAGGCGGAAGCCGGGACACCGCTGCGGGCCGCGTCCTCGCGGCCCCGCTGGTAGGCGTCCGCCGCGGCCTTGGCCTGCGGGATCTCCTCCTCGGCCCGGCTCAGCCACCGGTCCCAGCGCGCCTGCATCGGCCGGATGAGCCCGCCGCCCACCCCGACGATCGCGATGCCGCCGATCGTGGCGAGCACGGTGATCAGCACCGGCATCGTCACCGTGGTGGCGACCCCGATCTGGTTCAGCGCGGCGATGATGCCGAGACCCCAGACGAACACCGAGGCCAGCGTGCCGAGCAGGGACGCGTAGGACAGCCCGCCCAGCGTGTTCGTGATCAGGTCGCGCACCGCGCGGGCGACCGCGCCGGCCACCACGATGATGACGATCGCGACCACGGCCCGCGGCAGCCACGCGACGATGCCGGTGAGCACTGCGCTGACCGGGTTCGGCCCCCACACGCCGAACGCGATCTGCAGCGTGATCAGCAGGATCGCGTAGTAGAGCAGCTTGGCGATGATGTCCGAGGCGTCGTACTTGCTCCTCGAGAGCATCCGGTTGATGCCGCCACGCTCGACCACCCGGTCGAACCCGACCCGTTCCAGGAGCTTGTCCACGGCTTTGGCGACGGTCTTCGCGATCAGCCAGCCGATCAGCAGGATGACGAGGAACGCCACCAGCTTGGGCACGAACGTGGCTATCGAGCTCCACGCGTTCGAGATGCCCTGACCGAAGTCGACGGCCGCGAGCGCGGGAGTTGGCAGAGCGGTCGACATGCCACCGCCCCCTTCCAGGTATGACTGGCACGTCCCCGGGTGGACGCGCGTTACCGGATGGGTTGCCCCTGGGAGGACGAG
>NZ_DASWSJ010000421.1:0-9395 GCF_036402745.1 Actinophytocola sp.
CTGCTCACCGAACCACGCGAGTGGCCCGAGGAGGACCGGCCCCGGCGGGCCGGGGTCTCGGCCTTCGGTGCCAGCGGCACGAACGCGCACGTGATCATCGAGCAGGCGCCCGCGGACGAGCCGCCCGAGCCGCGCGAGGAACGCGACGACGCGCCGGCCGCGCCGGCGGTCTGGGTCCTGTCCGCCCGGTCGGGAGCCGCGCTCGCCGGCCAGGCGCGCCGGCTGCGGGACTGGGTGGCCGCCCACCCCGACACGGAACCCGCCGCCGTGGGGCGCTCGCTGCTCGGCCGGACCCTGTTCGAGCACCGCGCCGTCCTCCTGGGACAGACCCGGGACGAGCTGAGCACCGGGCTGGACGCCGTCATCGGTGGCCGGCCCGACCCGGGCGTGGTCACGGGCGTGGCGAGGACGTCGGGCCGGGTGGCGTTCGTGTTCCCGGGTCAGGGTGCGCAGTGGGCCGGGATGGCGGTCGAGCTGCTGGACTCGGCGCCGGTGTTCGCGCGGCGGATGCGGGAGTGTGCCGAGGCGTTGGCGCCGCACACGGACTGGTCGCTGCCGGACGTGCTCCGCGGCGTGGAGGGGGCGCCGTCGCTGGACCGGGTGGACGTGGTCCAGCCGGTGCTGTTCGCGGTCATGGTGTCCCTCGCCGCCCTGTGGGAGTCCTTCGGCGTCATCCCCGACGGGGTGGTGGGGCATTCGCAGGGGGAGATCGCCGCCGCCTGTGTGGCGGGTGCGTTGTCGTTGGAGGACGCGGCGCGCATCGTGGCCCTGCGCAGTCAGCTGATCCTGCGTCACACGACCGGCCACGGCGGCGGGATGCTGTCCATCGCCGAACCGCTGGACAAGATCCACGCCCGGCTGGTGCGGTGGCCGGACCGGATCTGGATCGCCGCCGTCAACGGACCCGCCGCCACCACGCTGTCCGGTGAGCGGTCGGCGCTCGCCGAGCTGAGGGACCAGTGCCGGGCCGAGGACGTCTGGGTCCGGGAGATCCCGGTCGACTACGCCTCCCACTCCCCGCACGTCGAGTCCCTGCGCGACGAGCTGCTCGACCGCATCGCCGAGACCGCGCCGCGCGCCGGGACCGTCAGCTTCCACTCCACCGTCAACACCGGCGAGGACGACCCCATCGTCTTCGACACCACCACGATGACCGCCGGCTACTGGTACCGCAACCTGCGCGAACCGGTGCACCTGCAGCAGACCGTGCGCACGATGATGGACCACGGCTACACCACGTTCATCGAGGTCAGCCCGCACCCGGTGCTCGCCCTGCCGCTGGAGCAGACCGCGCAGGCGGCCGACCTGCCCAGCCTCACGGTCGTGCCCAGCCTCCACCGCGACGCCGGTTCGCTGACCACCCTGCTACGCAACGTCGCCCTGGCGCACGCGAACGGCGTTTCGGTCGACTGGACCGTGCTGCACGCCCAGGCCCCGCCCACCGTCGGCCTGCCCACCTACGCGTTCGACCACGAACGGTTCTGGATCGAGCCGGCGGACGGTGGGACCACCCACAGCGGTGCGGAGACCGCGCTGTGGGAGTCCGTGGACCGGGAGGACGCCGGCGAGCTCGCCCGGATCCTCGCCGCGGAGACCGACGAGGACCGGGCCTCGGTCGACACCGTCCTCGGCATGCTGTCCGGCTGGCGGCACAAGCACCGCGACCACGAGTCCACCGGCTCCTGGCGGTACCGGGTCGACTGGGCCCGGTACGAGCCGACGGCGATCCCCGGGCCGGGCGGCTGGCTGGTCGTCGCACCAGGCGGGCACACCGACCACGTGGCGGACGCCGTGCGCGCGCTCGACGACAGCGGTGCGCGCACGACCGTGCTCGAGCTGGACCCGGCGCACGGCGACCGGTCCGCAGCGGCCATCCGGGAGCTCCTACCGGACAACGAGTTCGCCGGCGTCGTGTCGTTCCCGTCCACTGTGGAGGAAACGGCCCTGCTGGCCCAGGCGCTCGGCGCCGCCGGCCTCGACGCTCCACTGTGGATCGTGACGAGAGGTGCGGTGGAGGCCGCGGCAGGCGACCAGGCGATACCGGCGGCGGCCGCACTCTGGGGGCTCGGCCGGGTCGTCGGCCTCGAGCACCCCGACCGCTGGGGCGGCCTGATCGACCTGCCCGCCGAGCTGGACCGCACCGCCGCGGCGGCGTTCGTCTCGGTGCTGCACAACCGGGACGGCGAGGACCAGGTGGCGGTACGCCAGGACGGGGTCTACGTCCGCCGGCTCGTCCGCCCCGACACGCCGGCCGCGACCAGGACGTGGGCGCCGACCGGGACCGCGCTGGTCACCGGCGGGACCGGTGCGCTCGGCGGGCACGTGGCCCGCTGGCTGGCCGACCGCGGCGCCGAGCACCTGGTCCTGCTCAGCCGGCGGGGCGCCGACGCCCCCGGGGCGGCCGAGCTGGAGGCGGAGCTGGTCGCCCGTGGCGTGGGGGTGACGATCGCGGCCTGCGACGTCGCCGACCTCGACGCGCTGTCCGCACTCGTCGACCGGCTCGAGGTCGAGGCGCCACCGATCCGGACCGTCATCCACGCCGCCGGCGTCGGCAGCCCCGTCCCGGTCGACCAGATCACTCCCGACACCGTGGCCCGGGAGCTCGCCCCGAAGGTCGCCGGCGTGGACAACCTGGCCCGCCTGCTCGGACCGCGGCTGGACACGTTCGTGCTGTTCTCCTCCGGGTCCGGCGTGTGGGGGAGCGGGATGCTGGGCGGTTACGGCGCCGCCAACGCCTACCTCGACGCCGTCGCGCCCGTGCTGCGGCGGCGCGGTGTGCCGGCGACCTCCGTCGCCTGGGGCGCGTGGGCCGGCGAGGGCATGGGCGCCGACGAGGTCGGCCGCGAGCTGCGCCGCCGCGGGATCGTCGGCATGTCGCCGACCCGCGCGCTGCACGAGCTGCAGGGCGTCCTCGAACGCGACGAGACGGTCGCGGTGGTCGCCGACCTCAGGTGGGCAGAGTTCGTCCCCGCGTTCACGTCCAGAAGGGACAGTCCGCTGCTGGCGCGGATCGTCGCCGAGCTCGGCGGGGACCACGAGGCCGAGCGGGTCGACACGTCGGGCGTGCTGCTCGCCCAGCTGCACGGGCTACCGGACAGCGACCGGGTGAAGCTGCTGCGCCAGACCGTCCGCCAGCACGTGGCCGCCGTGCTGGGCTACCCGGACCCCGGCGAGGTGCGCCTCGACGCCACCTTCCAGGAGATCGGGTTCGACTCCCTCGCCGTGGTCGAGATCAGCCGGCGACTGACCGACGCGACCGGCGTCTGGCTGCCCGCCACCGTCGTGTTCGACCACCCGACCCCGGACGCGCTCGCCCGCTACCTGGGCGACCAGCTGACCGCGCGCTCGACCGTCCACGACACCGTCCACACCGGAAACCCGCTCGACGACCTCGAGCAGTGGCTCACGGGGATCGACTCGGCCGGTGCGGAGTACGGAGAGGTGCTGGCACGGATGGAAAGCATCGCGAAGCGGCTGCGGGGGGCGTGGCCCGCCGTGCGGATCAACGCCGAGACCAACCTGGCCGACCTGGCCGACGCCACCGACGACGACCTGTTCGAGCTCGTCGACGACGAGCTGGGGCTCCGGTAGAGAGGGAGAGTTCGAGTGGCCGACAACGCCGAGAAGCTGCGCGAGTACCTCAAGAAGGCCCTGGCCGAGCTGCAGACCAGCCGGGCGCGGGTGCGGGAGCTGGAGGAGGCCGCCCACGAGCCGATCGCGGTCGTCGGGATCGGCTGCCGGTACCCGGGCGGCATCGCCTCGGCCGACGACCTGTGGGAGGTCGTGCGGTCCGGCACCGACGCGGTGTCCGCGCTGCCGGCCGACCGCGACTGGTTCCCCACCGGCGACCAGGAGACGACTCCGGTGGGCGTGCTGCATCAGCGGGAAGGCGGTTTCCTCTACGACGCGGGGGACTTCGACGCCGGCTTCTTCGGGATGACCGAGGAGTCGGCCGTGGCCACCGACCCGCAGCAGCGGCTGCTGCTGGAGACGGCGTGGGAGGCGGTGGAGAACGGCGGGATCGACCCGCTGTCGCTGCGCGGCAGCCGGACCGGGGTCTACATCGGCGCGTTCTACCGGCTGTACGCGGTCGCCGCGCAGACCGGCGACGAGCCGAACCACAACCTGGTCGCCGGGGTCACCGGCGCGATGATGGCCGGCCGGATCGCCTACGAGCTCGGGCTGGAAGGCCCATCGGCCACAGTGGACACCGCGTGCTCGGCGTCGCTGGTGGCGCTGCACCTAGCCTGCCAGTCGCTGCGGCTGGGGGAGAGCGAGCTCGCGCTGGCCGGTGGCGTCGCGGTGAACGCGACCCCGCACGTGCACACCGAGTTCATGCGACCCGTCGGGCTCGCGCCGGACGGCCGGTGCAGGTCGTTCTCCGCCTCGGCCAACGGTTCCGGCTGGAGCGAGGGCGTCGGGGTCCTGCTCCTCGAGCGCCTGTCCAGCGCCCGCGCCAACGGCCACCGGATCCTCGGCCTCGTCCGCGGCTCGGCCACCAACCGCGCCGGGGCGGCGAACGGTCTGACCGCGCCCAGCGGCCAGACCCAGCAGCGCACGGTCCGCCACGCGCTGGCCGACGCGGGCCTGCACCTCGACGACGTCGACGTGATCGAGGCGCACGGCTCCGGCACCCGCCTCGGGGACTCGATCGAGGCACACGCCATGCTCGCCACCTACGGCAGCACCCGCCGACCCGGCGACCCGCTGCTGCTCGGCTCGATCAAGTCGAACATCGGCCACACCCAGTCCTCCAGCGGCATCGCCGGCGTGATCAAGATGATCCAGGCGATGCGGCACGCCGAGGTGCCCAGGACCCTGCACGTCGACGAGCCGTCCCCGGACATCGACTGGTCGACGGGCAGGATCGGCCTGGTCACCGAGGCGCTCCCGTGGCCCGACCGGGGCCACCCCCGCCGCTCGGCGGTGTCGTCGGTCGGCATCTCCGGCACCAACGTCCACGTCATCCTGGAACAGGCCCCCGAGCCGCCGCCCACCGAGGCCGGAAACCGCGCTCTGGCAACGATTCCCTGGCCCGTGTCGGCGAAGACCGAGACCGCCCTGGCCGCCCAGGCGGCCCGCCTGCTCGCCCACGTGACCGAGCACCCCGACCTCGACCCGGCCGACGTCGGGTACACGCTGGCCACCGCCCGCGCGAGCTTCGAGCACCGCGCGGTCGTCCTCGGTGGGGACCGCGCCGAGCTGCTGGCAGGGCTGTCCGCCCTCGCGAGCGACACCGCCGCCGACACCGCCGCGGCCACCGTGCTCACCGGGCGGGCACGCGCCGAGCACGAGCTGGCCTTCAGCTTCCCCGCCGCGCCGGAGGACCCGTTCCCGGCGGGCCCGGCGCTCTACCGGGCGTTCCCCGGCTACGCCGAGGCTTTCGACCAGGCCGCCGCCGAGGCCGACAAGCACCTCACGACCTCGCTGCTGGACGTCGTCGCCGGCACCACGCGCCCCGACCCCGCGGACCGCCCGGCCGCCGAGCTGTGGCACCTCGCCCATCAGGTCGCGCTGTCCCGGCTCCTGTACGCGTGCGGCCTGCGGCCCGACGTCGTGACCGGCACCGGAACCGGCGAGGTGGCCGCGGCGCACGCGGCGGGCATCCTCACCCTCACCGACGCGACCCTCCTGGTGGCGGCCCGGTCCGGCGCCGCCGACCTCGCCACCGACCTCGCCACTGCCGCCCGCGAGATCACCTTCGCCACCCCGGCCACGACGATGATCCCGGGTCTCGACGCGCCCGGCGGCACCACCCCGGCCGACCCCGCGGCCACGCGAGCCGCGCTGCGTGCCAGGGACGTCACGCTGCTCGTCGAGCTGACCGAGGCCACCCGGACCGACGACGATCTCCCCACCCTGACCCCACCGTCCACTCCGGACGGAGTGCTCGCCGCGCTGGCCCAGGCCCACTGCCGCGGCCTGACCGTCACCTGGGCGCCGCTGTTCGACGGCACGGGGGCGAGCCAGGTCCAGCTCCCGACCTACGCCTTCCAGCGCACCAGGTACTGGTGGCAGTACTGACAGTCCCGAACGGGGGACCGCGGTCCTGGCGAGGCCGATGCCAGGACCGCGGTGGGGTTGTCAGACGCGGATGGGGAGCTTCTCCGCGCCCCGGACGTTGACGTTGCCGTTCCACGTGATCTCACCGTCGGAGGCCAGGTTCGGGAAGCGGGTCACCAGGCGCGCGACCGCCACCCGGCCCTCGAGCCGGCCCAGCGCGGCACCGAGGCAGTGGTGCGGGCCGGTGCTGAACGACACGTGTCGTTGGGCGTCGGCGCGGTCGATGCGGAACTCGTGCGCGTCCGGGCCCCAGTAGCGCTCGTCCCGGTTGGCCGAGGCGAGGCAGGCGACCACGTACGCGCCCGCCGGGATCTCCCGGCCGGCCACCACGTGCGGGGCCACGGTGATCCGGCGGGTCGCCTGGACGGGGGAGTCGTAGCGCAGGATCTCCTCGACGGTGTTGCCGACGAGGTCGGGGCGCGACCGCAGCAGCGCGAGCTGGCCGGGGTGGCGCAGCAACGCGGTGACGCCGTTGCCGATGAGGTTGACCGTCGTCTCGTGGCCGGCGACGTACAGCAGCAGGACCTGTGCGATCAGCTCCTCGTCGGTCAGCCTGTCCCCGCCCTCCTCGGCGGCGATCAACGCGGTGAGCAGGTCGTCGCCGGGCGCGGCACGCTTGCGCGCGATGATGTCGCTCGTCATCGCGTGCAGGTCCTGCTCGGCGTCGGCGATCGCGGTGAGCACGCTCGGATCGGTCACCATCCCGAGCGACTGCACCAGGATCCCGGACAGCTCACGCAGGCGATCGTGGTCCGCCGGCGGCATGCCCAGCATCCGGGAGATCACCATGAACGGCAGCGGGTAGGCGAGCTCCTCGACCAGGTCCACGCTGCCGGCGTCGGCGATCCGGTCGAGGGCGGCGTCCACCAGGTCGACGATCATCGGCTCCAGCGCGGCGATCGCGCGCATCGTGAAGGCCTTGGTCACCAGCTGCCGCAGCCGGGTGTGGTCCGGCGGGTCGCGGTCCAACATGGACGAGTCGAGCAGTCTCGGCCCGTCCCGGTGGGTCATCTGCGCGAGCTGGTCCTTCATCGGCCCGTCGGGCATGCGGGTGGACTCCACGGACAGCCCGGCCCGCAGCACCGCGGACACGTCCTCGTACCGGGAGACGAACCAGAAGCCGAACGGGTGCTCCTGTACCGGGTCGGTGTCGCGCAGCTCCCGGTAGTGCGGGTACGGGTCGGCGGTGAAGCCTGGCTGGAAAGGGTTGAACAGGACGCTCTGGCTCGCCGTCTCGGTCATCTCGGCTCCCTGGTATCACTTCGGCGACACGCGTGATACGACGGTAGAACGAGGTCCCGGGCCCGACGCGACTCTTCGAGCACCGGCAGATCGTGCCTCGACCCGGTCGTGCCGTCCGGCCTGATTCAGTAGCAGGATCCAATGTTCGATAATCTACATTATGTTAAGTCAGACGTTCGGGCCCTTCCCCTCGAGCATCGACACGTAGTGCGGGTTGTACATCACACCAAGGATGTTGCCGAACGGGTCGACCACCGACGCCGTCACGAAACCCGTGTCTCCGCGCGGCGTGCGCGGCTCGTGGATCGTCGCGCCCATCGACTCCAGGGTGGCCAGCGTCGCGGTCAGGTCGTCGACGTGCCAGTACGTCACCGCGCCCGACGGCTCCAGGTTCTTGTGCGGGGCGAACCGGCGGTCGATGATGCCCAGCTCGTGCTCGTGGTCGCCGACGCGGAACTCCAGGTACATCGGCGGGCCGGCCTCCGGGCGGGCGAAGTACGGCTCGATCCCCAGCAGCTCCGCGTACCACGCCCCGGCGGCCTCGACGTCGTCGGCGAACAGGCTGATGGTGGCGAATCCTCGCAGCATCTCGGTGGTCCTTCCGTCTCGTGCGGTGGGTACTGAGACCAAGCATCCACCGCAAAGTGCTCACCGAGTGAGCACTTTGTTTGCGACGATGAGAACCATGCGCGCCGACCGCCTCGTGGCCACCCTGCTCCTCATGCAGTCCCGCGGCCGGGTGACCGCGAAGGAGGTCGCCGGCGAGCTCGAGGTCTCCGTCGCGACGGCTCGGCGGGATCTCGAGGCGCTCTCCGCCGCCGGCATCCCCGTCTACCCGCAGCCGGGTCGCGGCGGTGGCTGGGCGCTCGTCGGCGGCGCCCGCACCGACCTCAGTGGACTCACCGCCACCGAGGCGCAGGCGCTGTTCCTCCTCGTCGGCCCGGCCGCCGCCGTCGCGCCCGATGCCAAGGCGGCGCTGCGCAAGCTGGTCCGGGCGCTCCCCCAGACCTTCCGCGCCGACGCCGAGGCCGCGGCCAGCGCCGTGGTGATCGACTCCGCGCGCTGGGGTCAGGAGGTCCCCGAGCGCGACGACACGGTCGACCTGCTGCGGCAGGCCGTGGTGCGGCGGCGAAAGGTCCGGCTCGCCTACCGGAACCGGACGCACCAGACGACCGAGCGCCTGGTCGACCCGTGGGGCCTCATCGACAAGGACGACGTCTGGTACCTCATCGCCGGTACCGAGAAGGGCCAGCGGACCTTCCGCGTCGACCGCATCACCGACGCCACCGCCACCGACGAGGAGGCCCACCGGCCCGGCGACTTCGAGCTGGCCAAGGCCTGGGACGAGGTCGTCGAGGAGATGGAGCAGCGCCGCTCCCCCGTGTCGGCCGTCGTCCTGATCGAGCAGCGGTTCGTGCACGTGCTGCACCGGCAGTTCGGCCGGCACTGCGAGGTCCTCGGCGAGCAGGACGGCCGGGCCACGGTGCGGCTGGCGGCGCACACTCCCCTGTCCATCGCCGAGCGGATCGCCGGCTGGGGCACGACGGTCGAGGTGATCGAGTCGGCGCCGGTCCGTACCGAGCTGGCCCGGATCGGCGCCGAGCTGGCAGCGCGATACGGATCAGTCGATGAGTAGACATGTAGACATGGCGCCAAGTCGACGGCGCGGCACCGGTGATCAACTCGACCATATCGTGTGAAGTCCTGCACCGACCACCGGAACCTCAGGGGACCGTGACGGCACCCAGCCACCACCCACCCCGATACCCGCACTATCCGCCGGGACGCAACGCACACTTTTAATCCCGGGGAGGCGGACTGGGTGAAGTCCTGCACCGACCACCGGAACCTCAGGGGACCGCGACGGCACCCAGCCACCACCCACCTCGATACCCGCACTATCCGCCGGGACGCAACGCACACTTTAAATCCCGGGGAGGCGGACTAGCCGCGGTCGTGGTGCGGCGGGCGGTTCTGCTCGTACCAGGAGTCGGAGTCGGGCCGCTCCTGGTCCCGCTCGTCGGAGGTGGTGTCCGGCAGCACGTCGCCGAAGATCTCGTCCAAGTCGAGATCCCGGCGACGGTGCGGCT
>NZ_DASWSJ010000422.1:0-10823 GCF_036402745.1 Actinophytocola sp.
TTGTCAATCTCGGCGATCAGGTCCAGGAGCGTCTGGCCCGTGGCCGGGTCCATCGAGCCCTTGGTCCCGGACGCGCCGGCGGCCTTGGTGGCCTTGTTCACCAGTTCGTGCAGCTGGGGGTACTTCTCGAAGTGCGGCGGCTTGAAGTAGTCCGTCCACAGGACCCACAGGTGGTGCTTCACCAGCTCGCTGCGCTGTTCGGCGATGAAGATGGCGCGCGTGCGGAACTCCGGGTCCTCGTTGTCCTGGTACTTCTGCTGGATGGCCTTCACCGACTCGGCCTCGATGCGGGCCTGCGCCGGGTCGTACACGCCGCAGGGGAGGTCGCAGTGTGCGGTGGCCTCCAGGCGTGGGCCGAGAATACGCGACAGGAGTCGCATCTTTCCTCCTGAACAGGTTGACGCTCCGATGGTTTGGACACTACTCCCGGCACGCTGAGCAGACACGGCGGAGGTGATCGAGTTGAACCGGCTCGGGTGGCTGCCCTACCGGCGCATCCGGGTGCGCGGGCCCTCGATGGCGCCGACCCTGCGGGACGGTGACGTCGTGCTGGCCCGTCGCACGGGGCGCGCCCGGTCGGGGGACGTCGTGGTGGTCACGTGGGTGACCCGGCCGCACCAGCTGTCGATCAAGCGCGCGGTCCGGCGGGAGGGCGACGGCTGGTTCGTCGTCGGGGACAACGACCTCGCGTCGACCGACTCGCGCAAGCTCGGCGCGGCCGCCGTGCACGGGGTGATCCGCTGGCGGGTGTGGCCGCGGCCGCGGCGGCTAGCCGGCCGACCGTAGCCGCTGGTAGTGGGCCAGGCAGTCGGCGTAGCTCGGCAGCAGGCCGGCCTTCTCCGCCTCGGCGAGGTCGGGCGCCTCGCGGTCCTTGTCGGAGAGCACGACCTCGATCTCCGCCGGCCAGGGCAGGTCCAGCGCGGCGTCGAGCGGGTTGAGGCCGTGCTCGGCGGCCGGGTTGTAGCCGGTCGAGCAGAGGTAGGAGATCACCGTCTCGTCCTCGAGCGCCATGATGCCGTGCGCGACGCCCTCGGGGACGTACACGGCCCGGAAGTCCACCGGGTCCAGCCGCACCGCGTCCCACCGGCCGAACGTCGGCGAGCCGACCCGGATGTCGACGACGACGTCGAGCAGCGAGCCCTGCGGGCAGTAGACGTACTTCGCCTGGCTGGGTGGCACGTCGGAGAAGTGCATGCCCCGGATGGTGCCGCGGCGGGACTTGCTGTGGTTGGTCTGCGCGATCCGCAGCGGGTGCCCGACGGCCTTGACGAACGGCTCCTCGAGGAACGGGCAGACGAACAGCCCGCGGTCGTCGGGGAACACCCGCGGGGTGAACTCGAACGCGCCCGGTACCGCCAGTTCCCGTACATCCATGTGACGCACGGTACTCAACCCGCCCCGCGACCCTGAACGGCGGACCTGTCACACTGGGGGCACCGCAGCGTCCGCGGTTGCCCGCCAACAATCCGCGGGTGGCCGACCGGCCGGCAGATTGCTGAGCGTCGACACCACCCGATCGATGCTCCATCACGCCGCGACCACGCGGGGCTACTTTCTGTTTCCCCCGCATTGGCCCGTTGGAGGGACGCAATGACCACCGTGAATGATCCGCTCGTGCAACCGGACCTGAATGTTCCCGTGACCGATGACGAGATCTTCGAAGCCCACGAGGGTGGCAAGCTCGACATCGCGGTGACCAGGCCCATCGCCGACCCGCGCGCCCTGTCGATCGTCTACACCCCGGGCGTGGCCAAGGTCAGCCGGGCCATCGCCGAGGACGCCGAGCTCGCGCGGCGGTACACCTGGACCAACCGCCTCGTCGCGGTCGTCAGCGACGGCACCGCCGTGCTCGGCCTCGGCGACATCGGGCCCCGCGCGGCGCTGCCCGTGATGGAGGGCAAGTCCGCGCTGTTCAAGACCTTCGGCGGGCTCAACTCGATCCCGCTGGTGCTCGACACCACCGACGTCGACGAGATCGTCGAGACGCTGGTGCGCCTGCGGCCGTCGTTCGGCGCGGTGAACCTCGAGGACGTCAGCGCGCCGCGCTGCTTCGAGCTCGAGAAGCGGCTCATCGAGGCGCTGGACTGCCCGGTCATGCACGACGACCAGCACGGCACCGCGATCATCCTGCTGGCCGCGCTGCGTGGCGCCAACACCGTCCTCGGCCGGCCGATCGAGGACGAGCGGATCGTCATCGCGGGTGCCGGCGCGTCCGGCGTGGCCTGCGCGAACTTCCTGCTCTCGGCCGGCGCGGGCGACGTCACCGTGCTGGACTCGCGGGGCATCATCCACGTCGGCCGCGACGGGCTGAACCCCGTGAAGGCCGAGCTCGCCACCCGTTCCAACAAGGCGGACCTGCGCGGCGGGCTGGCCGAGGCGCTCGACGGTGCGGACGTGTTCGTCGGCCTGTCCGGCTCCACGGTGCCCGAGGACCTGATCGCGACGATGGCACCCGAGTCGATCGTGTTCGCGCTGTCGAACCCCGACCCCGAGATCCACCCGGACGTCGCCCGCAAGCACGCCGCGATCGTGGCCACCGGACGCAGCGACTTCCCCAACCAGATCAACAACTCGCTGGCCTTCCCGGGTGTCTTCCGCGGCGCGCTGGACGCCGGCGCGCGCCGGATCACCGAGCGGATGAAGCTGGCCGCGGCGGAGGCCATCGCGGCGGTCGCGGCGGAGGACCTCTCGGCCGACTACATCGTGCCCAGCGGCGTGGACCCGCGGGTCGCGCCCGAGGTCGCCGCCGCAGTCGCCCGGGCCGCCAAGGAGGACGGGGTAGCCTAAGCGTCGGCGGGAAGATCGGCGGCTGCGCCCGACCCGCCGGCATGCGGGCGAGAGGATGGCGCGGTGGCCGAGCATGTCGTGCGTGCCGGCCTGCCCTTCACCGAGGTGCGGGCCGGTGAGTTAGGCATGCCCGGCCTCGATCGGCCCGGCATCGCGCGGCCCACCGTCGACCACGTCACCAACGACGCGAGCTGGCGTTTCCCGCTCGCCGACGCCGAGGACCTGGCGGGCCTGGGCGTGTGGAGCGTCGATCTCGAGGCCGGGCTCGCCTACTTCTCCGACGGGCTGCGCGCGCTGTGCGGGCTGCCCGCGGACTGCACCGTCACCGACGCGCTGACGCTGGTGCACGCCGAGGACCTGGCGCGGCTCGGCACGTTCCGGGTCGGGCTGTTCGACCCGGCCGTGCAGCCCACCGAGGTCGAGGTCCGGGACGCGAGCGGCGAGCGGACCTTCCAGATCCGGGCGCGCTCCGAGGTCGACGCCAACGGCAACGTCGTGCGCATCCGGGGCACCGTGCAGGACGTCAGCGGGTTCCGCGAGGCCGAGCGGCGGGCCAGCCAGGACCGGCGGCTGTTCGGCGACGCCCAGCAGGTGGCCCGGCTCGGCACCTGGGAGTGGAACACCGCGACCGGCGAGTGTGTCTGGTCCTCGATGCTCTACGAGCTGTTCGGCGTCGACCCGGACACGCCGATCACCTACACCGATTACCTCAGCCTGGTGCACCCGGACGACCGCGGCTGGGTCGACCAGCGCTGGCGCGAGCTCGCCGAGACCGGCCGGCCGGTCGAGGCCGAGCACCGGGTGATCCAGCCGGACGGCACGCGCCGGGTGTTCCGCTGCCGCGGCGCCGCGCTGGACCGCGGCGGCCAGGTCATGATCGGCACCGCGCAGGACGTCACCGAGCAGCGGTCCACCGAGACCCGGATGATGCGCTCGTCGCAGCGGTTCTCCGACCTGGTCGCCATCGCGCCGGTCGGCATCGGGCTCTTCGACGAGACCGAGCGTCTGGTCGACGCCAACGACGCGCTGTGCAAGCTGCTGGAGATGGACCTCGAGCGGCTGCGCGGCCAGGCCGCCGTCGACCTCGCCCACCCCACCGACCGCGCCGAGTCGCTGCTCACCGTCCACGACGACGGCCGGCCCGGGCACACGTCCGCGGACCTGCGAGCCGGCCAGCGGGTGCTCGTCACCGCGTCCGGCAAGCCGGTGTACTGCGAGCTCGGCGTCACCGAGTCGGTCGCCGACGACGGCCGGCGGTTCTGGCTCGTGGTGTTCTCCGACGTCACCGACCGGCGCCGGGCCGCGGAACGGCTGCGCTACCAGGCCACCCACGACGAGCTCACCGGCCTGCCCGGGCGGACGGCGGTCAACGAGCTGCTCGGCCAGCTCCTCGGCGGCCCCGAGGCCGGCTCGGTGGCCCTGCTGTTCTGCGACGTCGACAACTTCAAGCGGGTCAACGACTCCCTGGGCCACGACGTCGGCGACGAGCTGATCATCGCGCTGGCCCGGCGGCTCGAGCGTGGGCTGCCGCCGTCCTGCACGCCGGCCCGCATGTCCGGCGACGAGTACGTGGTCATCTGCTCGGACGTGCACGAGGTCGGCGGCGTCGAGGCGCTCGCCAACCGGGTCGCCCGGCTGCTGCGGACCGCGGTGCCGGTGCGCGGCCAGCTGCTGCGGGTGTCGGCCACGATCGGCGCGGCGGTGCCGAGCGGCGCGGACACGTCCGCGGCCGACCTGCTGCGCTTCGCCGACGCGGCCATGTTCAGCGCCAAGCGGCAGGGCACCGGGCGGGTCTCGCTCGCCAACGCCGAGCTGATCAAGAACGCGAACAGCCAGATGCTGCTGGAGGGCCAGCTCCGCGACGCCATCGCCAACGACGGCCTGGTGCTGCACTACCAGCCGGTGGTCGGGCCGGACGGCACGATCCTGTCCGCCGAGGCGCTGGTGCGCTGGCCGCACCCCGAGCGCGGGCTGCTGGGGCCCGGCGAGTTCCTGCCGGTCGCCGAGCAGGGTGACCTGATGCGGGACCTGGACCGGTGGGTCCTGCGGACCGCGCTGTGCGAGGCGGCGACGTGGCCGATCCTCCTCGGCGGGGTGCTCGGCGGCGGCCCCGGCGTGGCGGTCAACCTGAGCGGTCTCGTGCCCGGCGACCCGGAGTTCGTCGAGATCGTGTCCGCCGTGGTGGCCGAGGCCGGCATCCATTGGGACCGGGTGATGCTGGAGCTGGTGGAGACCAGCCTGATCGACCTGCCGTCCCGCACCCGCTCGACGATGGCCGAGCTGGCGGACCGCGGGGTCCGGTTCGCCGTGGACGACTTCGGCACCGGCTACTCTTCGCTGGCCCGGCTCAAGGAGCTGCCGGCGCAGATCATCAAGATCGACCGCGCGTTCGTGTCCGGCGTGGCCACCGAGGCGGCCGACTTCGCCGTGGTGCGTGCCCTGGTCGACATGGCCCGCGCGATGGGCCGCACGTGCGTGGCCGAGGGTGTGGAGACCGAGTCGCAGTTCCACGTGCTGCGCAGCTTCGGCGTCGAGGCCTACCAGGGGTGGCTGCTGTCCCAGCCGCTGCCGGCGGGTGAGTTCCGCGAGCTGCTGCGGATGGGCCCGCTGCACATCCCCACCGGCTCCTGACCGCTCCCGGGCGCCGAGATCGTCTCGACTTGGCAACGGCTGCGCCGATCGGAGCAACCTGCTGGGCCGGGCGGCCGTCGTCAAATGCTGAGATGCCCTGCCTTTGTCGGTCCCAAGGGCTAAGGTCGGGCGACCTACGGCCCGAAGGTGGCCGTCTCGACCTGAGGAGCCTCGAGGGTGATCGAGTTCCAGGCCGTGACCAAGAAGTATCCGGACGGCACCGTCGCCGTCGACAACCTCGACATCACGGTGGAGGAAGGCCGGATCACCGTGTTCGTCGGGCCGTCCGGGTGCGGCAAGACGACGTCGCTGCGGATGATCAACCGGATGATCGACCCCACCAGCGGCTCGATCCTGTTGGACGGCAAGGACATTCGCGAGTCCGACCCGCCCCTTCTGCGGCGCGGCATCGGCTACGTCATCCAGCACGCGGGACTTTTCCCGCACCGCACCGTGCTGGACAACGTGGCCACCGTCCCGCTGCTCACGGGGTCCAGCAAGCGCGCCGCCCGCGGCAGAGCCGGTGAGCTGCTCGAGCTCGTCGGGCTGCCCACCGGGCTCGCCAAGCGCTACCCGGCGCAGCTCTCCGGCGGCCAGCAGCAGCGCGTCGGCGTCGCCCGCGCGCTCGCGGCCGACCCGCCGGTGCTGCTGATGGACGAGCCGTTCAGCGCGGTCGACCCCATCGTCCGGGACGACCTGCAGCAGCAGCTGCTGCGCCTGCAGTCCGAACTGGACAAGACCATCGTGTTCGTCACGCACGACATCGACGAGGCCATCAAGCTCGGCGACAAGGTCGCGGTGTTCCGGGTCGGCGGCCGGCTCGCCCAGTACGACACCCCGTCGGCGCTGCTGGCCAAGCCCGCCGACGAGTTCGTGTCCTCGTTCGTCGGCCGCGACCGCGGCTACCGGGCGCTCGGCTTCCTCACCGCGGACGGCATTCCCGTCGGTCCGGTCGCCACGGTCAAGGTCGGCGAGCCGGCCGAGCAGGCCCGCGGCGCGCTCACCGACGGGTGGGCGGTCGTGGTCGACGCGGAGAACAAGCCGCTCGGCTGGATCTCCGCCGACCTGCTGTCCACAGTGGAGCAAGTGGGCCCGGACGACCTGGTCTCCGGCGGCTCGCTGTTCGAAGTGGACTCCGCGGCGGGCAGCACGGCGGGCTCGCTGCGCAACGCGCTCGACGCGGCGCTCAGCTCGCCGGCCGCGGTCGGCATCGCGGTCGACAAGCAGAGCGCGGTCGTCGGCGGCGTCACCGCGGACACCGTCCTGTCCGCGCTGGCCGACGCGCGCCGGTCCGGTGAGGTGCCCACGTGAACGTCGACTGGCCGTGGCCGTGGCTCGACCGCAACTGGGACAAGATCGGTGAGGCCACCAGCGAGCACCTCTACCTGGCGCTGCTGCCGGTGCTCGTCGGCCTGCTGGTCGCCATCCCGCTCGGCTGGGCGGCCAGCCGCTGGGCGCTCGCCCGCGGCATCCTGGTCCCACTCGCCGGCGTGCTCTACACCATCCCGTCGCTGGCGTTGATCACGCTGGTGCCGCTGCTCATCGGCACGCGCATCATCGACCCGCTCAACGTCCAGGTGCCGCTGGCGATCTACACGATCGCGCTGCTGGTCCGCTCGGTGTCCGACGCGTTGCTGGCGGTGCCCGGCGAGGTCACCGCGGCGGCCACGGCCATCGGGTTCCGCCGGTTCCGCCGGTTCCTCACCGTCGAGCTGCCGCTGGCCATCCCGGTGATCATCGCCGGGCTGCGGGTCGCGGTCGTGTCCGCGATGAGCCTCGCGTCGGTCGGCGCGCTGATCGGCATCGGCGGGCTCGGCGGGCTCATCACCGAGGGCTTCAAGCGCAACAACGCGGTCGAGATGGTCGTGGCCATCGCGCTGATCGTCGTCATCGCGCTGATCGTCGACGCGCTCCTGCTGTTCGTCGGCGGGCTCATCACCCCGTGGACCAGGGCCCGGCGTGTGCGGGCGGTGTCCGCGTGAACTCGGCGTTCGGCTGGCTGTTCGACCCCGCCCACTGGTCCGGGCCGGATGGCTTCCCCACCCGCATCCTCGAGCACCTCGGGTACACCGCGCTCACCGTGCTCATCGCGGCGGCGCTCGCCGTCCCGCTCGGCGCCGTCGTCGGGCACACCGGCCGCGGCACGTTCCTCGTCGCCGGGCTGTCCAACTGGCTGCGCGCGCTGCCCGAGCTGGGCCTGCTCACGCTGCTGGTGCTGCTCACCTACGTCGGCCTGCTGCCGGTGGTGATCTCGCTGGTCATCCTGGCCATCCCGCCGGTGCTCGCGGGCACCTACGCGGGCGTGCGCAACGTCGACAGTTCCGTTGTGGACGCCGCGCGCGGGATGGGCATGCGGGAGTCGCGCGTGCTGTTCAGGGTCGAGCTGCCCAACGCGCTCCCGCTGATCCTGGGCGGCATCCGCTCGGCCACGCTGCAGGTCATCGCCACGGCGACGATCGCGGCGTACGTGTCGCTGGGCGGACTCGGCCGGTTCGTCATCGACGGCAACAACTCGGGCGCCGGCTCCCCGGACGGCTACCCGCAGATGGCCGCGGGTGCCATCGCCATCGCGGTGCTGGCACTGGTCGTCGAGGGACTGCTGGTGCTCGTCCAGCGCATGGCCGTCTCGCCGGGGCTGCGCAACGCCGCCAGCCGCAAGCGGACCGCGCGCATCTGGCGGCGGCCCACACCTGATTTGGTCAAGTAGGGAAACACATGAGGAGACTTGGAATGAAGCGCGTACTCGCCGGTGTGGCGACCGTCGTCGCGGCGGCGCTCACGCTGACGGCTTGTGGCAAGTCGGATCCGCTGGCGCAGGACAAGGGCTCCGGCTCCGGTGACTCCGTCTCCGTCGGCTCGGCCAACTTCCCGGAGAGCCAGCTGCTCGCCGAGATCTACTCGCAGGCCCTCGAGGCCAAGGGCGTCACCGTGTCGCGGCAGTTCGACCTGGGCAGCCGGGAGAAGTACTTCGACGGGCTCAAGGACGGGTCCATCGATCTCATTCCCGAGTACACCGGTGTGCTGCTGCAGTTCATCGACAAGTCGGCCAAGGAGACCACCCCGGACGAGGTGTACGCGGCGCTGCAGAAGGCGCTGCCGTCGAACCTGACCGTGCTGGACAAGGCGGCGGCCGAGGACAAGGACGCGGTGGTGGTCACCAAGGAGACCGCCGCCAAGTGGAGCCTGAAGAGCATCGAGGACTTCGCGCCGCGCTGTGCCGAGTCGGTGTTCGGTGCCGCGTCGGAGTTCAAGACCCGGCCGGACGGCATCCCGGGCCTCGCGAAGACGTACCACTGCACGTTCAAGAGCTTCAGCTCGCTGGAGCCGGGCGCCATCACGACGAAGGCCCTGCTCGACGGGACCGTCCAGGCGGCCGACATCTTCACGACCGACGCCGCGATCGAGGCCAACGGGCTGGTGGTGCTGGAGGACCCGAAGAACAACTTCGCCGCGCAGAACGTCGTGCCGCTGATCAGCAAGGCCAAGGCGAGCGACACGGTGAAGACGACGCTGAACGCGATCTCGGCGAAGCTGGACACCAAGACGCTGCTGGACCTGAACGTCCGGCTGAACGCGCCGGACAAGCCCGCCTACGCCGACGTCGCGAAGCAGTGGCTGAGCGAGATCGGCGTCTGACCTCTTCGTGCTTTGCTGCTTCGGCGCGGCCCGCGAGTCTTCGGCTCGCGGGCCGCGGCGCGTTCGCGCGGGCCACGCTCACCCGCGCGGCTCGCCGCCGATTCGCGTGGTCAGGTCGTTCGCCGCGCGCAACGTCTCCGCGGCCAGGTCGGGCCACGTCTCGCCGCATTCTTCGGCGCACGGGTGGCGGAAGGTCGTGCTGATCGCGGCTATCGGGTGGCCCGCGTGGTCCACCACCGGGGCCGCCACCGACGCGAAGCCCGGGGTCACGTAGCCGTCCTCCACGGCCCAGCCCCGGCGGCGGGCGGCGGAGAGCAGGCGCCGCAGGTCGGGCAGGTGGGACGGGCCCCGGCCGGTGCGGTCGACGAAGCTGTCCCGGCCCGGGAACAGGGCCCGCACCTGGGCCGGCGGGAGCAAACCCAGCATGGCGCGGCCCGAGGCGGGCAGGGACGCCGGCAGGCGCACCCCGACGTCGGTCACCACCGTCGCGTGCGGGTGTGGGGGCTGTTCGCGCAGCAGGTACAGGGTCTCCCGACCGTGCAGCACGCCCAGGTGCGCGGTGTGGCCGGTCCGCGTGATCAACGCCCGCAGCACCGGACGCGCCAGCCGCTCGAGCGGGTCGTGGCGCAGGTACGCCGAACCCAGCTCGAACGCCGCGAGGCCGAGCCCGTACCGGCGGTCCTCCGGCAGGTGGACGACAAATCCTGCCGCGGACAGCTCCGCCAGCAGGTGGTACGTCGTCGACCGGGGCAGGCCCAGCTCGCGGGCCACCGAGCCCGCGGTCACCGGGCCGGCCTTCGTGGCCAGGAGGCGGAGCACCGACAGGCCTCGGCGTAGCGCCGGCACATCAGTTCCCACGTGGACCAGTCTGGGATACCAGACCACGATCGGCCATCCCGGGTCGTGCGACGCGGCGGGACGGGCTGGGATGGGCACATGCAACCGGTTCAGGTGGACGGCGGGGCGCTGACCCGCGAACAGGTCGTCGCGGTCGCGCGGGGCCGCGCGACCGTCACGCTGGGCGAGACGGCCCTCGACGAGGTGACCAAGTCCCGCGCGCACATCGAGCAGCTCGCCGACGCCGACACACCGACCTACGGCGTCTCGACCGGCTTCGGCGCGCTCGCCACCCGGCACATCCCGCCCGACCGGCGCGCCGCGCTGCAACGGTCGCTGATCCGCTCGCACGCGGCCGGCGCCGGCCAGCCGGTCGAGCCCGAGGTCGTCCGCGCGCTCATGCTGCTGCGCCTGCGCACGCTCGCCACCGGCCGCACCGGCGTCCGGCCGGTCACGGTCGAGACCCTCACCAAGATCCTCAACGCCGGCATCGTCCCGGTCGTCCACGAGTACGGCTCGCTCGGCTGCTCCGGCGACCTCGCCCCGCTCTCCGCGGTCGCGCTCGCGTTGATGGGCGAGGGCGACGTGCTCGAGGACGGCGAGACGCGCGGGGCCGCGGACGCGTTGAGGGCCAGCGGGATCGAGCCGGTCGTTCTCGCCGAGAAGGAGGGTCTCGCGCTCATCAACGGCACCGACGGCATGCTCGGCATGCTCGTGATGGCGCTCACCGACCTCTCCGTGCTGATGCGTACGGCGGACATCGCGGCCGCCATGTCGGTCGAGGGTCAGCTCGGCACCGACCGGGTCTTCGCCCCCGAGCTGCAGGCGATCCGCCCGCACCCCGGGCAGGCCCTGTCCGCTGCCAATCTGACCGCGATCCTGAAGGACTCCGGCGTCGTGGCCTCCCACCGAGGACCCGACTGCAACCGGGT
>NZ_DASWSJ010000423.1:0-32354 GCF_036402745.1 Actinophytocola sp.
ACGAGCTGGGCGGCACCAGCGAGGCCGTGCAGGACATCCCCGACACCGGCCGGGTCGTGCACTGCCAGGACGACCAGCGCACGCCGTTCAGCCTCTTCCAGCCACAGTCGTGACGCGACGGTGCGGGAGGAGCCACGGCCCTCCCGCACCGGCGGTCTCGGCTAGGCCGGGACCGGCTGCCAGGCGGCGCGGCCGAGAAACGCCAGCCAGCGCACCTCTTCGACGTCGTCGGTGCCGGCCGGCGGGGTCAGCTCCGGACCAAAGAAACCCGGCCGGCGCAGCACGTTCGCGCGGGCCCACTCGAAGGACCCCGGGATCAGCGTCTGGTCCAGCGGCACGGACAGCCCCAGCGCGTGCCCGAT
Source organism: Actinophytocola sp. (assembly GCF_036402745.1). Classification (GTDB taxonomy): domain Bacteria; phylum Actinomycetota; class Actinomycetes; order Mycobacteriales; family Pseudonocardiaceae; genus Actinophytocola. Next base: position 363 of record NZ_DASWSJ010000423.1, read on the forward strand.
GTCCCACGAGTGCGCCAGGAGGTCGGTGGTCAGCAGCGTCACCACCGCCGCCATCGACACCTCGCCCAGGCCGGGGATCGCGGTCAGCCGGGCGAGGGTCTCCGGGGTCAGCGTCGCGTCCCCGGCCGCCCGGGCCTCGCGCCACGTCGCCAGCGGGTCGGCGCCGGCCAGCTCACCCGGATGCGGCGACCCGGGCGCGCCCGTCGACACCGCGTACTCCGCCCCGGTCGCCCACGCGCGCAGCTGCTCCTGCCCCCAGACCACGTGCCCGGCCACGTCCCGCACCGTCCACTCGCTACACATCGACGGCGCGTCCCACCTGCCCGCCGGCATCGCGGCCAGCGTCGCGTCGAACCCGTCCTGCGCGCGCCGGTAGCGCTCCATCGTCTCCATCGCCGATTCCCTTCCTCTGGTGGTACTCACAAGAGAAATGACGATCGGCACCACCCCGACTCGACAGGCCCCACTCAGTTTCCGGCCACCGCGTCCCGCGGCAGGTGCCGGGCCAGGACCGGCAGCGCCACCCCGGCCACGGCCGAGCACGCGGCCACGACCAGCCACGGCACCCACCCGCCGAGCGCGAACAACGCCACCACGCCCGGCGCCGCCACCCCCGCCGCGGTGAACGCGTACTGGAACGCCGCCAGGTAGCGCCCGCGCAGCGCGGGTGGCGCGGCCGCCTCCGCGAGCGCGTTGGCGCGGGCGCTGACCAGGTTGGCCGCGGCGATCGGCACCACCGTGAGCAGCAGGAACGCCGGCAGCCAGCCGGCCGGGACCAGCATCGCCGCCAGCGACATCAGGCACCACACGACGTAACCGGCCGCACCCCAGACCATCGACGCCGTGCGGGTGAGCCGGCGGGTCCAGTGCAGGACGGCGGTACCGGCCACGCTCCGCGCCGCGGTCAGCAGGGCCAGCATCGCGCCCGGCAGCCACGCCGGGCCGGCCAGGATCTCCAGCACGTAGACCGGGATGGCGACGAGGAAGAAGTCCACGCCCACCGAGAACACCGCGGTGACCACGATCAGCGACAGGTACGGCCGGTTCCGCAGCACACCGGCCGACGCCGGGGGAGCGGGGTGGCGCACCACCGGCACGCGCAACCAGAAAGCCAGGAGCGCGGCCGCGACGAGGAAGCTGACCGCGTCCGCCGCCACCGCGATCCGCAGCCCGGCCGGCCCGGCCCCGGCCAGCGCCACGCTCACCACCAGCCCGCCCAGCCCGAAGCACGCCGCACGCACCATCGCCACCACCGCGAACGGCTTGTCCTTCGGCCCCTGCCCGGCGGTGTCGGCGATCAACGCGAACAGCGAGCTGTAGAACGCCTGCTGCCCGGCCGCCAGCAACACCGCCGCCACGAGCAGGACCGCGACCCCGTCCGCCACGAGGTAGGCGAACGCGCCCGCGGCCTGGCCCAGCTGCGAGGCGATGACCACCACCCGCGGTCCGACCCGGTCGACGAGCCGGCCGGCCAGCGGCGGCACGAGGAAGCCGACCGCCGTGCCGATGGTGATCACGACACCCGCGACGCCGACCGGCAGGCCCACGACGCGGGTCGCGTACAGGACCGGCAGGGGCAGGAACAGGCCCGACCCGAAGTTGTCGACCCCCAGCGCGACCAGCAGCACCGTACGGTTTCGCAGCCCCGGCCCCCGTTCGTCCGGGGACCGACGGTACCAAGATCAGCCGACGGTGAAGCCGTACCGGTGCGGGCGCACGTCGTCGGTGTGGTTGAAGATCACCACCGACCACGTGCCGTCCGCGGTCAGCGTCTGCGCCCGATCGTCCGGGGAACTTTGAACGCCGGTGCCGTGGGATCCGTATCTGAGTTCGTGACCAACGCACCTCGTCCCGTGGTGGAGCGCCGGCTGTTCATGACGTCGGTGGTCGTGGCCGGCCTCGCGGTCGTGGCGTTGGTGGCCGTCCTCGCGCTGATCGTCGGTGGGACGGGGTCCCGGGGCGCGCCGGCCGGCGCGCGGCCGGCCGCGCATGACATGGCCGGCATGCCCGCGGCCACCTCGACACCCGCCGCACCCGCGAAGCCGGCCAAACCCGCCAGGCCCATGACCGTGCGGCAGCTCGCCGCCGCGATGGGCTGTACCGCCAAGCTCGGCGGCAAGGCGGCCGACTTCCGGCAGGCCACCTGCACCGTGGCCGGGTCGCCGTTGGTGCTCCTCGACTTCGACACCGCCGAGGGGCAGCGGGCCTGGCTCGAGATGTCCCAGATGTACGGCGGCGTCTACCTCGTCGGTGAGCGGTGGGCGTTGTCCGGAAGGTCCAAGGAGTACCTCGAAGAGCTCAGCGGCAGGCTTGGCGGCGACGTCGAGGAAGGCAGCGTTCACTAGCCGTCCATCAAGAAGGGGTGGGCACGACTCGGCCCGCCGCTACCCCGTCTGCCTGCCGCTGCCACGCCGGGCCGGCCTCGTCGATCGGCACTGTCTCGTGCGCGACGGCGAGCCGCCCGGCCGTGGACCCCGCCGCGTTACCGGCCGGCGGGGACGTTGTCGTGCACCCACAGGCCCAGCAGGCCGCGGAAGTGCGCCACGAACCGGTCGTGCTCGGCGGGTGGGTAGGTGCTGCGCACGGTCTCCACGAGCAGGTCGTCGAAGGCGGGGGAGCCGACCCAGTCCCGCACGATCTCGTCCACAGTGGACAAGGAGGTCGCGCAGAAGTCCTGGTACCGCTCCGTTTCGAAGTAGTCGTCGGCCAGGCGGCGGTACTCCGTGAGCTTCTCCGGGTACGAGCGGGCGGAGTCCGCGACGTCGAAGTAGGTCGACGTGTCCAGGTCCAGCCGCGGCCGCCGGCCCGACACCGCGCAGTACACCGACCACTTCAGCAGCGTCGAGATCGCCCACGGGAAGTAGTAGTGCAGCGAGGTGATCGAGATGTCCGGGCAGGCGTTCGCGTAGTCGATGGGGTGCACGGCCCCGTCGACGACGAGGCTCTCGCAGGAGTTGAACTCCCAGCGGAAGAAGGCGTTGATCAGCCGCGAGATCGTCAGCACCTCCTCCCCGGCCGCCGGGGACAGGAACTCGTGGTCCACGGCGTAGCGGTCGTGCATCGGCTGGTCGGGCCGGAACTTCATCACCATGCTGTCCGGCCCGATGGTCAGCGACCGGGCGAACACGTCGTACCCCTCGACGGATGCCTGCAGGTGCATCAGCATCTCGCCGGACTGGTCGTAGGCCTGGTGCAGCGTCGCGGGGTCCTTGACCCGCGACACCCCGCGCCACGCGCCGCCGTCGTAGGGCTTCATGTAGAGCGGGAAGCCGATGCGCGAGGCGATCTCGTCGAGGTCGAACGGCTGGTTGTAGCGCGCCGCGGTGTAGGCGTACCGGGCGTTGTCGACGGGGTTCTTGTACGGCACCAGCCACGTGTCCGGCACCTTGAGTCCCAGCCGGATCATCGCGCAGTACGCCGCGTGCTTCTCCATGGACTGGAAGGTGAACGGGCTGTTCAGCAGGTACACGTCGTCCATCAGCGCGACCTTCTTGAGCCACTCGCGGGGCACGTAGTACCAGTACGCGAGCCGGTCGATCACCAGGTCGTAGCGCGGCCTGGCGCGCAGGTCGAACGGCTCGATGGTGATCCGCTCGGTGCCCAGCGTGTGCTCGCGCCCGGCCCCGTCGCGCACCGGACCGAGCCGGCGGACCAGCTCCTCGAACGCGCGCGGCCAGTCCTCCTCGGTCCCCAGCAGCAGGCCCAGCAGGTGTTCGGTGCGGTCAGGCACGGATCCTCCTCAACAGAACCGGGGCAGGTGGTGGGCGAGCTGCGCCCGCCAGGACGGCCAGTCGTGCGGGACATCGTGTCCCCAGACGTCGAGCTCGCAGCGCAGACCCTTGGCCCGCAACACGTCCGCGAGGTGCCGGGTCGAGGGCAGCGAGCCGGTCGAGTCCTCCCACTGGCCCTGGCCGACGACGAGCAGGACCGACAGCCGCTCGCGCAGCCAGTCCAGGTGGTCGCCGTCCAGGTGCGGGACGAAGTCGACGGGGTTGGTGAAGTAGGCGGCGTCCCCGCGCTCGCCCCAGCCGTGCCAGGTCGACGGGTCGTAGTTGCCGGACATGCCGATGGCCACCGGGAACAGGTCGGCCCGGCGCAGTCCGAAGAGGACGGCGTGGAACGCGCCGAGTGAGCAGCCGGCGGTGGCGATCTCCCGCGGGCCGCCGCAGTCGGCGTGGATGCTCGGCACGACCTGGTCGACGATCCACCGCTCGTAGACGCCGTGCTGGTGCGCGCGTTCCTCCAGCGGCACCGACCGGTCGGACCAGGAGGCCGCGTCGTGCGAGTCGACGCAGTAGAGCTTGGCCCGGCCGTCGTCGAGCAGCGGGCGGACCGTGTCGATCATGCCGTTGCTCTCGAAGTCCCACGCGCGGCCCTGCTCGGCCGGGAACACGAGGAACGGCCGGCCGTAGTGCCCGTAGGCGATGACCGTGCCGCCGCCGATCTCGTACTGGTCGCGGCGCATTAGGCGTCCCAGACGTCGTGGAGGAGGTCGGTGAGCGCGGGGTCGAACGCGTCCCGCCAGCCGATGTGGTTGTGCGCGTCGGGGACCTCGACGAGCTTCACGTCGTAGCCGTGCGCGGCCAGGGTCAGCGCCAGCTGCCGGTTGTTGGCCAGGTTCTCCTCGGCGAGCCCGCAGGTGAGCACGGCCGGCACGGTCTCGACCGGCGCGCCCTCCGCCCGAACCTTGGCCACATACGTGCTGACCTGGGCGAACCGGCTGAACCGGCCCTGCTCCTGCGGGTCGAGCTCGATCGTGAGGAACGACGCCGACTGCAGGAACAGCCCGCCGAACAGGTCCGGCAGGGCACGCTGCGCGTGCAGCATCGCGAGCCCGCCGAGGCTCGCCCCCATGCCGACGACCGGCCCGGTCACCGCGACCGTGTTCCGCAGCGCCGGCAGGATCCGCTGGTGCAGGGTCGCCGCGTACCAGGGGTTGGCGGCGTACTCCTCGTCGCGGTGGCCGGGCGCGAGGAGCGCGACCCGGCAGCGGGGGAGCCGGCCCTCGGCGACGAGCGCGGCGACGAAGTCGGTGAGCCCGGCGAGCCGGTCGTACTCGGGCCCGTCGTGCGCGACCAGCAGCGGGAGGGGCTCGTCGGGCTCGGCGGGTGTCCAGATCTGGGCGTCGATCTCCCGGTCGAGGGCCGGGGCGGGGATGGCGAGGTCGATGCGGGCGCCGTCGGCGCGTTCGGCGGTGAGCCAGCCCGGCGCGGTGTAGCCGGGGAACTCGACGACCGACTTGTCGCCGAACGCACCGGGCGCGCGCAGCGGGTTGCCGGGGTCGCAGATCTCCTCGAGGTCGCCGGCGGGGTGGCGCAGCTGGAGCGTGTACTCCATGCGCCACACGGGTGGGCGGTCGAGCGTGAGCTGCCAGGCGCCGTCCGCGTAGGCGAAGTCGAACTCCTTGCCGGGCAGGGAGAGCGCCGGCAGGAGCCGGGCCCCGTCCAGCGTCGGCCCGCCGCCGGCCTCGGCGTCCGGCAGCCGGAAGGTCACCGAGTCCGCACTGACCAGTGGCTCCGCGTCGACGCTCACGTGGCGATCACCGGCCCATTCCAACGACCGCCGCCGGGCCGCGTCAAGCGCCGGAGGTCGGCAGACACCTGCCCGCGAAGTCATCTATGGTGCGGCCGTGTCGACTCGCGAGCTGGTGGTGCTGGGGACCGGCAGCCAGGCGCCGACCCGGTACCGCAACCACAACGGCTACCTGCTCCGCTGGGACGGGCTCGGTCTGCTGTTCGACCCCGGCGAGGGGACGCAGCGGCAGATGCTCCTCGCCGGCGTCGCCGCCAACGACATCGACCACATCTGCATCACCCACTTCCACGGCGACCACTGCCTTGGCCTGCCGGGCATCGTGCAGCGGCTCTCGCTCGACCGCGTCGCGCACCCCGTCCACGCGCACTACCCGGCCTCGGGCGCGGAGTTCTTCCGGCGGCTGCGGTACGCGGCCTCGTTCCACGAGATCGCCGAGCTGCTCGAGGAACCCGTCGACGACGACGGACCGCTGGCGGCGGGCCCGTTCGGCACGCTCGAGGCACGCCGGCTCGACCACCGGATCGACTGCTTCGGCTACCGCCTCGTCGAGCCCGACGGCCGGCGCATGCTGCCCGCCGAACTGTCCCGTTTGGACATCAGCGGGCCGGACATCGGCCTGCTGCAACGGGAAGGCGTCCTGCGGCGTGGCGACGGGCTGGTCCGGGTCGACGAGGTGAGCGAGCCCCGGGCAGGCCAGCGGTTCGCGTTCGTCATGGACACCCGGCTCTGCGACGGGGTCTTCGAGCTCGCCGACGGCGCCGACCTGCTCGTCATCGAGTCGACCTTCCTCGACGAGCATGCCGCGCTCGCCGCCGACTACGGCCACCTCACCGCCGCGCAGGCCGCCAGGGTCGCCGCCGAGTGCGGGGTCCGGCGGCTCGTGCTCACCCACTTCTCCAGCCGCTACACCGACCCGGCCCGCTTCCACGACGAGGCCGCCGCGATCTTCGACGGCGACATCGTCGTCGCCGAGGACCTCACCCGCGTCCCCGTCCCTAGCCGCGCGGGGCGAGCGCCTCGATGATCTCCGCCGCCCGCTCGGTGGCCGCCGCCACCGGCACGTCCGGGTTCCCGACCTGGTCGTCCCAGTTGAGGTCGTAGTACAGCTCGGTCACGCCCTGCTCGCCGAGCCACTCGGCGTCCGCGCGGATGTCGTCGTAGGAGCCGGTGAGCCGGCCCTCGCGCGGCGCGCCGGCCTTGACCACGCCCCGCACCACGACGCGGACCGCGTCCGGATCGGGTGCCGCGGCCCGGACGATCGTGATGTCGTCGTGGATCCGGTCGAGGTCGGTGGCGCTGCGGCTCATCCAGCCGGCCGCGAGCCGGCCGGCCCGCTCCAGCGCGGCCGGGACGGCGCCGCCGAGCAGGATCGGCGGGCCGCCCGGCTGGACGGGCCGCGGCGCCATCCGGCTGGGCGGCACCGTGTAGAACTCGCCGTCGAAGGAGGCCACGTCGTCGTTCCAGAGCGTGCGCAGCACCTGGACGTACTCCTCGGCCCGCGCGCCCCGGCGCGCCTTGTCCGCGCCGGTCGCGGTGAACTCGGTGGGCGACCAGCCGGTGCCCAGGCCCAGGTCGAGCCGCCCGTGGCTGAGCACGTCGAGCGTGGCCGCCTGCTTGGCGACGACGACCGGCGACACGAACGGCAGGTTCAGCAGCGCCACGCCGAGCCGGATCCGCGACGTGTGCGCGGCGGCGTAGGTGAGGGCGAGCACGGGGTCGAGCACGCTCTGATAGACGGCGTCGAGCCGGTCGTCGGCGCCGACCAGCAGCCGCTGGAACGTCCACAGCGAGTCGTAGCCCAGCTCCTCCGCGCGGGCGGCGAACCGCCCGAGGTTCTCCGGCGTGGCCCACGCGCCGGACACCGGCGCCCCGAGTCCGATCTTCATAGCCCCAACCTAGGGCACGGCCGGCGGACCCCGGCCGCGCGATTCGCGCCAGGCCGGCGAACCATGATCGCTGAGCCACGGTTCCGCAACATCTGGTTGCCGCTGGCACTGGACCCGCATCTGCGGGGATAGGATGCCCGGCATGCCAAAGCTGCGGATCAGCGAGGCCGCCGACCTGCTGGGCGTCAGCGACGACACCGTGCGGCGCTGGGTCGACATGGGCCGGCTGCCCGCCGCGCAGGGGGACAACGGGCGGATGGCCGTCGAGGGCAGCGAGCTCGCCGCGTTCGTCCAGCGGCAGGCCGAGGCCCCGGAGCCCGGGATCACCGTCGCCGCGTCGGCGCGCAACCGCATGCGGGGCATCGTGACCCGCGTCGTCAAGGACGGCGTGATGGCCCAGGTCGAGATGCAGGCCGGGCCGTTTCGGCTGGTGTCCCTGATGAGCAGGGAGGCAGCCGAGGAGCTCGGGCTCGAGCCGGGCAGCGTCGCTGTCGCCTCGATCAAGTCCACCCACGTTGTCGTCGAGATTCCGGAGACCTGATGACCCGCCCTGTGTTGAACGTTCGCGCCCGCGCCCGCTCGCTGCGGGTGGCGGCGCTGGCAGCTGTCTTCGTCGCGTCCCTGGCGGGATGCGGCTCGCAGGACACACCGGCCAACGACGCGCCGAACAACACGTCGTCGGGCGCGGCCAGCACCGTCAGCGGAGAGGTGACCGTGTTCGCGGCGGCGTCGCTCACCGAGTCGTTCACCGAGCTCGGCAAGCAGTTCGAGGCCGCCAACCCGGACGCGAAGGTCACCTTCAACTTCGGCGGCAGCTCGGCGCTCGCCAAGCAGATCAACGAGGGCGCGCCGGCCGATGTGTTCGCCTCGGCGTCGCCGACCAACATGAAGCAGGTGACCGACGCCGGCGCGGCCACCGGCGAGCCGACCACGTTCGCGCGCAACACGCTGATGATCGCCGTGCCCGCGGGCAACCCCGGCGGTATCACCGGTCTCGCGGACTTCGCCAAGGACGACAAGAAGATCGCCCTGTGCGCCGAGCAGGTCCCGTGCGGCGCGGCCGCGAAGAAGGCGCTCGACGCGGCGGGCATCACCGCCAAGCCGGACACGCTCGAGCAGGACGTGAAGGCTGTGTTGACAAAGGTCCAACTCGGCGAGGTCGACGCGGCCCTCGTGTACAAGACGGACGTCCAGTCCGCGGGCGACAAGGTGGAGGGCATCGAGTTCCCCGAGTCCGCCAAGGCGGTCAACAGCTACCCGATCGTCCCCCTGGCCGAGGCCCCGAACGCCACCGGCGCCAAGGCCTTCGTCGCCTTCGTCCTGTCCGGCAAGGGCCGCGCGGTCCTGACCAAAGCCGGCTTCGACGGGCCGTGACCGACCGCCCCGACCCACCCGACCAGACGGGGGACACCCCTGCGCCGAGCACTTCCCAGCCGGGTGCCTCCCTGCCACGGGTCTCCCCGCCGGGTGCTTCGCGGGAGGGTGCGCCGCGGGGGAGTGCGCCGCGGGAGGGTGTGTCGCGGGAGGGTGTGTCGCGGGGGAGTGCTTCGCGGGCCGAAGGCTCGCGGCGTAGTGGTTTCGTGCGCGGTGCTTCCCAGGGCGGTGCTTCCCAGCGCGGGGGTTCGCGGGGTGGTAGTTCGCGGGGTGGGGGTTCGCGGCGCGAAGTCTCCCGGGGCGGTGGTGGTTCGCGGCGTGGTGCTTTTCGGCGGGGGCGGCGGCGGGGGCGGCTTCCGGCCGTCCTCGCCGTGCCTGCTGTCGTGGGGCTCGCCTTTCTCGTTGTTCCGCTTGCCGGGCTGCTCGTTCGCGCACCGTGGGGGACGCTCACCGAGCAGTTGTTCTCCGTTTCGGTCGGGCAGGCGCTGACGCTGTCGCTCGTGTGCGCGAGTCTCGCCACGGTCGTCTGTCTGCTGCTGGGTGTGCCGCTCGCGTGGCTGCTCGCGCGCAGCGAGCTGCCCGGGCGCGGGGTGCTGCGCGCGCTGGTGACGGTGCCGCTCGTGCTGCCTCCCGTGGTCGGCGGGGTCGCGTTGCTGCTGGTGCTCGGGCGGCGGGGGCTGCTCGGCCAGTACCTGCACGAGTGGTTCGGCATCTCGCTCCCGTTCACCACGACCGGGGTGGTGGTGGCCGAGGCGTTCGTGGCGATGCCGTTCCTCGTCATCTCGGTCGAGGGGGCGTTGCGGGCCGCGGACCCGCGGTACGAGGAGGCGGCGGCGACCCTCGGCGCGTCGCGCTGGCTGACGTTTCGCCGGGTGACACTGCCGTCGATCGCGCCCGGTGTGGTGGCCGGGACGGTGCTGTGCTGGGCCCGGGCACTGGGCGAGTTCGGCGCGACGATCACCTTCGCCGGCAACTTCCCTGGCAGGACCACGACCATGCCACTGGCCGTGTACCTCGCCCTCGAGACCGATCCGGGCGCTGCGATCGTGCTCAGCATCGTGCTCCTCCTCGTGTCGGTGGTGGTCCTGGTGAGCCTGCGCGACCGCTGGATCAGCGGAGTCACATGACCCTGCACGCCGACCTGCTCATCACCCGCGACTCCGGCTTCCAGCTCGACGTCGAGCTGACCGTCGAGCCGGGCGAGGTGGTCGCCCTGCTCGGCCCGAACGGCGCCGGCAAGACGACCGCGCTGCGTGCGCTGGCCGGCTTGCTGCCGGTCACCGAGGGCGTCATCCGGCTCGACGACGTCGTGTGGGACGAGCCGCCGCGGGTGTTCGTCCCCGCCGAGGAGCGCTTCGCCGGCGTCGTGTTCCAGGACTACCTACTGTTCCACCACATGTCCGCGCTCGAGAACGTCGCGTTCGGCCTGCGTGCGCAGGGGGCGCCCCGCGCGTTCGCCCGGGCTCGCGCGCGGGAGTGGCTGGCGAAGGTCGGGCTCTCCTCCTTCGAGGGCACCCGGCCGCGGTCGCTGTCCGGCGGGCAGGCGCAGCGGGTGGCCCTGGCCCGCGCGTTGGCGACCGACCCAGGGCTGTTGCTCCTGGACGAGCCGCTCGCCGCGCTCGATGCGAGCAACCGCCTGCACATCCGGTCCGAGCTGGGCCGGCACCTCGACGAGTACCCGGGCCACACGCTGCTCGTCACCCACGACCCGCTCGACGCGATGGTCCTGGCGGACCGGATCGTGATCATCGAGGAGGGCCGCGTCGTCCAGGAGGGCCCGCCGGCCGAGGTCGCGCGCCAGCCGCGCACGGACTACGTCGCGCACCTGGTCGGCCTGAACCTCTACCGCGGCACCGCTTCTGGGACGGTCGTGGACCTGGCGCAGGGCGGCCGGTTCACGACCGCCGAGCCGGCGACCGGCGCCGTGTACGTGGCCTTCCCGCCGACCGCGGTGAGCCTGCACCCGTCGACGCCCGTCGGAAGTCCCCGCAACAGCTGGCCCGTGACGATCGCCGACCTCGAGCAGCACGCCCACACCGTGCGCGTCCGGCTCGACGGCGCCCCGCCGGTGCTGGCCGACATCACCCCCGCCGTGGTCGCCGAGCTGCGCCTCACCCCGGGCACCCGGCTGTGGGCGACCGTGAAGGCGACGGAGACGACCACCTACCCGGCGTGACGCTCTACGCTCGCGCGCATGGACTGGGCGTTGCCGGAGTGGACGGTGCTGGCCGTGTTGCGCGAAGGGCCGGCGCACGGCTTCGCGATCGCCGCGCTCACCGCGCCGTCCGGAGAGCTGGGCCGGGTGTGGCAGCTACCCCGTCCGGTGATCTACCGGGCGTTGTCCCGCCTGGCCGAGGCGTCGCTCGTGGCGCCCTCGGCGGTCGAGTCCGGTCCTGGCCCCCAGCGCACGATCTACACGATCAGCCCCGCGGGCGTCTCAGCGGTGGACGAGTGGCTGTCCCAGCCGGTGCCACACGTGCGGCAGCTGCGTTCTCACCTCCTCATGAAGCTGGCGTTGCTGGACCGTCGCGACCTCGACCCGACCGCGCTGCTGGGCGCCCAGCGCGCGATGCTGGCGCCGATCGTGGAGGCCATCGCCGCGGAACGCGACCAGCGCAAGGGCTTCGAGGCCGTCCTGCTGACCTGGCGCCACAACAACGCGAGCGCCGCCCTCCACTTCCTGGACGAGATCCGCTGATTCCGCGCAGTTATGACGCGATAAGTAATTCACCGCCGTTATCGGTGCATCGAAAACGTGCGCGACGAATCCCTTGCGGGTGACCGGGTAAAGCGAGAAATGTAGGAGGAGCAACGACGCGACAAATGCGGAGGCAATGATGGCCAAGGTGCTCTGCGTTCTCTACGACGACCCCGTGAACGGATACCCGAAGGAATACGCCCGGCCCACCGTGCCGCGGATCGCCGGATATCCCGGCGGGCAGACGCTGCCCAGCCCGTCCGGCTTGGACTTCACCCCGGGCGAGCTCGTGGGCAGCGTCTCCGGCGAGCTGGGCCTGCGCTCGTTCCTCGAGCGGCTCGGTCACGAGCTGGTGGTGACGTCGGACAAGGACGGCCCCGACTCGGTGTTCGAGCGGCATCTCCCGGACGCCGAGATCGTGATTTCCCAGCCATTCTGGCCGGCTTATCTCACCGCCGAGCGAATCGCGAAGGCGCCCAACCTGAAATTGGCCGTGACCGCCGGGATCGGCTCCGACCACGTCGATCTGGACGCCGCCATCAAGCACGGCGTGACCGTGGCCGAGGTGACGTTCAGCAACAGCATCAGCGTGGCCGAGCACGTGGTGATGATGATCCTGTCGCTGGTGCGCAACTACCTCCCGTCCCACCAGTGGGTGCTCGACGGCGGCTGGAACATCGCCGACTGCGTGGCCCGCTCCTACGACCTCGAGGGCATGGACGTCGGCACGGTGGCCGCCGGCCGGATCGGCCTCGCGGTGCTGCGCAGGCTCGCGCCGTTCGACGTGCGGCTGCACTACACCGACCGGCACCGGCTGCCCGCCGAGGTGGAGTCGGAGCTGAACCTCACGTTCCACGAGACGGCCCGCGAGATGGTCCCGAACTGCGACGTGGTGACGGTGAACGCGCCCCTGCACCCGGAGACCCGGGGCATGTTCGACGACGAGTTGCTGGGCACCATGCGCCACGGCACGTACCTGATCAACACCGCCCGCGGCCTGATCGCCGACCGGGACGCGATCGTCCGCGCGCTGGAGAGCGGCCAGCTCGCCGGCTACGCGGGCGATGTCTGGTACCCGCAGCCGGCGCCCGCGGACCATCCGTGGCGCACCATGCCGCACCACGGGATGACCCCGCACATCTCCGGCTCGTCGCTGTCCGCGCAGGCCCGCTACGCCGCCGGCGCGCGGGAGATCCTCGAGTCCTACTTCACCGGCGCGCCGATCCGGAGCGAGTACCTGATCGTCGACGGCGGCGCGCTCGCCGGCACTGGTGCGCACTCGTACAGCACGTAGGAATGCTCGCGCCCGCCCCGCTCTCCGCCGTCGAGATCGTCGGTGGGGTCGGGGCGGATCACCCGGGTCACCGCGACGGTGACCGGGTCGTCGTGGCCCTCCCGCGCATCGGTGATCGCGTGCGACCACCCCGCGCGGTCGGTTTCGAACCAGGGCGAGCGGAAACCCTGGTGGGATGCCGGAACTGCCCGATGTGGAGGGGTTTCGTCGCGTGCTGGCCACGCACGCCGGCGACGAGGTGCGCGACGTCGAGGTGCTCGACGCGCAGGTGCTGCGGGGTGTGAGCACCCAGCGGCTCGGCGAGCGGGTGCGCGGCCACCGGCTCGGTGAGCCGCGCCGCCACGGGAAGTGGCTGATCGCACCGCTGTCCGGCGGGCCGACGCTGTTGCTCCACTTCGGCATGACCGGCACCCTGGTGTGGTCCGAAGAGGACGGTCGCGAGCCGCACGACAGGGTGGTGTTCGTGTTGCCGGGTGGGGAGCTCCGGTTCCGCGACCAGCGCAAGCTGCAAGGCATCCACCTGGCCGACGACGCCAGTGCGGTGGACCGGATACTGACCGGTGTCGGGCCGGACGCGACCGCGGTGACGCGCGCTGACCTGGCTGAGCTGTTGGGCGCCCGCCGCCGCCAGGTGAAGGCGGTGCTGACCGACCAGTCGCTGCTGAGCGGCCTGGGCAACCTCCTGGCCGACGAGATCCTGTGGCGGGCCAGGATCAACCCGCGCCGCCAGGCCTCCTCGTTGACCGACGCGGAGATCGGTCGGCTGCACGCGCGGATGCGCTCGGTGATCCGCCAGGCCGTGCCGACGGGCCGGGTGCCGCCGCGGAAGTCGTGGCTGACCGGCCGCCGGGACGACCCGGCCGGGACCTGTCCGCGGTGCGGCACGCCGCTGTCGCGCGGGCGGGCGGGTGGTCGCGGGACGGTGTGGTGCCCGCGCTGCCAACCGGACTGAGTGGTTTCGCGTTGTGTCATGCCATCGAGGAAACCACCGCGGGCGAACGAAGAGCCGCGCCAAGGCCCCGAAAACGGGGAGTTGTCCACAGGCGAGGTGGTTGTCCACAGGAAAGATCCACATCGGCGGGATTGTCGGTGTGGTCAGGTATGGCGCGCGGCGGACCGGCGAGATTCTCGGCAGGGTGGGGAATCTCTGGGTCGGGTGGGGTGTTGTCGGTGATCATCGGGCAACGGGAGGGTTCTCTGATGCGTGCGCTTGTCGTGGATCCGGCGGCTTCCGACGCTGTGCGTCTTGCCGATGTGGCTGAGCCTGTGGCCGGGGACGGCGAGGTGCTCGTCGACGTCCGGCATGTGTCTCTCAACTACGGCGATCTCAACGACGCCAAGTCCGGGCGGGTGCCTGCCGGGGCGGTGCTCGGGTCGGACTTCGCCGGGGTCGTCGTCGGTGGGATCCTGCCTGCGGGGGCCCGGGTCGTCGGGTTGGCGGCGGGGGCGTTCGCGGGCAAGGTCGTGGTCGGCGCGGACTCCGTGGCCGAGGTGCCGGCCATGGTTGATCTCGCGCAGGCCGCCGCGCTTCCGGTGGCGGGGGTCGCCGCGCTGCGGGCGCTGCGCGCGGGTGGGTCGCTGCTCGGCCGGCGGGTGCTGGTCACCGGCGCGTCCGGTGGGGTCGGGCGGTTCGCGGTGCGGCTCGCGGGTCTCGCGGGGGCCCATGTGATCGCGTCGGTCGGGTCGGCGGCGCGTGGTGAGGGGGTCGTCGCCGACGAGGTTGTGGTGGGGCTCGACGGCGTGCACACGCCCGTTGACCTGGTGTTGGACAATGTCGGGGGATCCCAGCTCGTCGCCGCGTGGGGGTTGCTCGCGCCGGGCGGGAGCCTGCAGAGCATCGGCTGGACGTCGGGTGAGCCGGCGGTGTTCCCGCCCTACTCGACGATCGGGCCGGCCAAGTCCCTGACCTCGTTCATCAACGCCGGACCGGTGGGCAGCGACCTCGCCGACCTGTTACGACTCGTCGAGTCCGGCGACCTCCCGGTGGAGATCGGCTGGCGCGGCTCCCTGGAGAGCTTCGCCGAGGCAGCGGCCGCCCTGCGCGGTCGGCGCGTCAACGGCAAGGCGATCCTCGACATCACCGGATAATTCCGGAATTCCACGTTCGGGTGATCCCAGGAATTCTTCCGGCCATTTTCCGGGACCGCGGGTGCGGCCGAACAGGTGAACCCTGGATGGACACATTCCGTTCGGACCAGGCACATCGCTAGCGTCGGCCGGGAATTTCGCGCGAGTACCGGAGGCCGGCGCATGAGCTGGGTCGCGATGGACAAGAAAATGCGCCGGCACCGGTCGAGGGGGAGTACCGGTGCCGGCGCGGTGCAGACCTCAGGCGGTAGCCGCCTGAGACTGCTTGCTGTAGGCCGCCTTCACGGCCAGGACGCCCGCGACCACGGCCGTGATCACGCCGACGATCCGGAGCCACGACCCGGCCATCTTGCCGAGCTCGTCGAACTTCGTCAGCCAGGTGGCGGAGCCGCTGCCGAAGAAGCCGGCGATCTCCGCCAGGCCGGCGAGAATCGCGACGAACCCGGCCCACCGCAGCTTGGTGAGCATCAGGGCCGCGGCCACCACGACGAAGACGAGTCCCGGTGGCACGGCCGGCATGGTCATCCCGGCGAGCTTCTGCACGATGAGTCCGACCGCGCCGACGAGCAGACCGGCGATCGTCCAGACCCGTGCCGACGACGTGGCCGGCGCTTGCGTACTCATGTGAACTCCTGCTGTGTAGGACCAACCGTCGACACAGAGAGTCCCAGTCCGGGCGCGCCGAGTCGTCGGGCACGCGACTACTTCTCAGCTACTCCGCGGGAGGTAGATCGCCGCCCGCGGCTACTCCGCAACCGGAAGGTGGAGGCCGTTGACCAGTACCGAACCGGGCCGGCGCAAGTACGACGCGTTGGCCGAGCGCTACGAGGAGATCTTCTTCTACGTCGCCGACGTGGGCCGGCAGCTCGTCGACCTGGCCGCGCCCCGGCCCGGCGACCGGGTGCTGGACGTCGGGTCCGGCCGCGGCGCGGTGGCCCGGGCCGCGCTCGCCCGCGGCTGCGCGGTCACCGCGGTCGACGCGTCCGCCGGCATGGTCGAGCGGCTGCGGGTGGACTACCCGGCGATGACCGTCCGGCAGCTCGACGCCGGCCGGCTCGACTTACCGGACGGCTCGTTCGACCTCGTCACCGCCGGGTTCGTCGTCCAGGTCCTCGACGACCCGGCCGCGGCGCTCGTGGAGTTCCACCGGGTGCTCGCGCCCAGCGGCACGGTGGCGCTGTCGCTGGAACGCCAGACCGTCGGGCGCCTGAAGTGGCTGCACGACCTGAACGCCGAGTTCTTCGGCGAGGGCCGGGGCGGCGGACCGGGGCCGATGACCGCGGACCAGCTCGACACCCTGCTCACCGTGGCCGGCTTCGACCAGCTCACCCGCACCGAGGTCGACATCCCGAAGTCCGTCCCCGACCCGGCCGCGCTGTGGGCCTGGCTCGAGCTGCAGGGCATCCAGCAGGTGCTCGACGCGCTGCCGGCCGACCGGGCCACGGCGTTCCGCGAGGCGTTCTTCGCGGGCGCCCAGCGGATGCACGACGACGGCGGCATCGAGCTCGAGTTCGGCGCCACCCTGCACCGCGCGGTCAGTGGACCCCCGGCATGAGCCGGCGGATCGCCGGCGTCGACACCGCCAGCAGCACGCCGAAGACCACGGCGGCGCCACCCACGACGAGGAAGTACGGCGCCTCGTCGGCCGGGCTGTAGTACCTCGCGAAGAACCCGGCCGCGGCCGTGCCGAGCGCGACCGACAGGAAGTTCAGCGCCACCATCTGGGTGCGGAACGCCTCCGGCGCGAGCTTCGTCGCGAGCGAGAGCCCGACCGGCGACAGCAGCAGCTCCGCGATCGTGAACAGCAGCAGGATCAGCACCAGCGCGTACAGCGGCGTGGTGTTGCCCGTGTTCCCGCTCCACGGCAGGAAGAGCAGGAACGCGAGCCCGGCGATGATCGTGCCGAGCGCGAACTTCATCGGCGTCGACGGCTGCCGCGGGCCGAGCTTGGTCCACAGCGCGGCGAACACCCCCGCGAGCAGGATGATGAAGATCGGGTTGATCGCGTTCGCCCACGCCACCGGCATCTCCCAGCCGAAGAGGTTGCGGTCGAGCCGCTCGTCGACGTAGATCACCACCACCGTGAACTGCTGCTGGAACAGCGAGAAGAACACGAAGCTCGCCAGGAACATCGGGATGAACCCGACCACCCGCCGGCGCTCGAGCGAGGTGATCCGGTTGCTGGACAGGATCACCGCGAAGTAGGCGATCGACACGAGCGTGATGACCACGATCGTGACGGCCGCCAGGTTCGCGGCCGTGATGAGGCCGAGCAGCACGCAGAGGACGATCACCGCGACGACCCCGAGCGCGGCGGCGAGCACGACCGGCCGGCGGGCCGCGGGCAGCGGGTTGGGCACGGTGTCGGCCGCCGGGCCGAGATGCTTGCGGCCGAACGAATACTGGACCAGGCCGATGGCCATGCCGATCGCGGCGAGCCCGAACCCGTAGTGGAAGCCGAGCTCCTGCTGGGCGAGCCCGGTGAGCAGCGGGCCCAGGAACGCGCCCAGGTTGATGCCCAGGTAGAAGATCGAGAAGCCCGCGTCCCGCCGCTCGTCCTTCTCGTCGTACAGCCCGCCGACGAGCGAGGTCGCGTTCGCCTTCAGGCCACCGCTGCCCAGCGCGACCGCGCCCAGCCCGACGCCGATGCCGACGAACCCGGGCAGCAGCGCCAGCGAGACGTGCCCCAGCATGATCAGCACGGCGCTGCCGAACAGCACCCGCTCGGAGCCGACGATCCGGTCCGCCAGCCACGCACCGACCACTGTGGACAGGTAGACCAGCCCGCCGTAGGCACCGACGATGCTCGTGGCGCTGGACTTGGGCAGGCCGAGGCCGCCCTCGCTCGCGGAGTAGTACAGGTAGATCGTGAGGATCCCCTGCATCCCGTAGAACGAGAACCGCTCCCACATCTCCAGCCCGAACAGGGTTCCGAGCGCGCGTGGGTGCCCGAAGAACCCCTTCTGCCGCCGGACGTGTGCTTCCGTGCTCATGGCAGCCCCTCTCAGGGCCCGGCTACCCCGGTGGGGCAGCCGGGTAAACCCTGATCAGACCACCGCACCACGGTCCTGGCGAGTCGGCCGGGGCGCCGGGGTCCGGCGGCGGCCCGCGCCGGGCCACCTGCGGTCCAGCAGGACGGCCACCGGACCCGCGGTGGCCACTGTGGACACCGTGCCGACGACCAGACCCAGCAGCAGCGCCAGGGCGAAGTCGGCGAGGGAGCCGTCGCCCAGCAACAGCAGGGCACCCAGCACGAACAGCACGCCGATGCCCGTGTTGACCGTGCGGGGCAGGGTCTGCAGCACCGCCGAGCCGACCACCCGGGCGAACGGCTCGCGCCGGCGCTGCCCACGCAGCTCCCGCACCCGGTCGAACACGACCACCGAGTCGTTCACCGAGTAGCCGATCACCGTCAGCAGCGCCGCGAGGAACACGCCGTCCATCGTCTTGCCCAGCCACGCGAAGATGCCCAGCACCAGCACCACGTCCTGGGCGAGCGCGGCGACGACCGCGAGCCCGAGCCGCCAGTCGAACCGCACCGCGAGATAGATCAGCTGCGTCACCACCGCCAGCCCCAGCGCGACCAGCGCCCGCACCCGCAGCTCCGCCCCCAGGCTCGGCCCGATCCGCTCGTCCCGCACCTCCTCCGCCGGCCCCGCGACCGACGCGACCGCCTCCTGGATCCGCGCCACCGCCGCCTCGCCGACCGGCTCGGTCCGCACCGTCACCGCACCGTCGGACAGCTGCACGACCGCCCGCGGGAACCCCGCGTCGGCCACTGCGTCGCGCACCTCGTCGACATTGGCTCCCTGGACGGCGTACTCGAGCATCCGCCCGCCGGTGAACTCGACGCCGAGGTTCGGCCCCACGACGACCAGCCCGGCGAGCGCCAGCCCCACCGCCACGAGGGCACCGGTGAGCCAGCGCCGGGGCCGGGACAGGAAGTCCGGGCTGCGCCGGTGCACCCAGCGGCGCACCCGGCCCTCGTGCGCGAGACCGCTCAGGACGGGCCACCGGCCCAGCGGCGAGCTCAGCGTCAGCACCAGCAGCAGCCTGGTGAGCACCAGCGAGGTGAACATCGACGCGAGCACGCCGACGGTCAGCGTCACGCCGAACCCGCGCACCGGCCCGGACGCCAGCAGGAACAGCAGGCCCGCCGCCAGCAACGTGGTGACGTTCGAGTCCACGATCGCCGGCAGTGCGCCACGGAACCCGCGATCGGCCGCCCGCGGCAGGAACCCGCCGACCTCGCGGGCGCGCTCGAACGCCAGGACCGTCGCGTCGACCGCCATGCCGATCGCCAGCACGAACCCCGCGAGCCCGGGCAGGGTCAGCGTCGCGCCGATCGCGAGCAGCGCCGCGTAGGACACCGCCGCGTAGCCCACCAGCGCGACCACCGCGACCAGCCCGGCGAGCCGGTAGACCGCGACGAGGAACGCCGCGATCAGCGCGAGCCCGATCACCGCGGCCCGCGCGCTGACCTCGATCGCCTCGGCGCCGAGCGTCGGGCCGACGGTCCGCTGCTCGGCCACGTCGACCGGCACCGGCAGCGCGCCCGCGGTCACCAGCAGCGCCAGGTCGCGTGCCTCGGCCTGGGAGAAGCGGCCGGTGATCTGGGTGCTGTCGCCGAGGATGCCGACGCCGCAGCCGACCGACGGGTCGACCTGCGGCGAGGAGATCACCTCGTCGTCGAGCACGATGGCGACCCGCCGGGCCGGGTCGCCGGGTGGCGCGCACGCGGCGTCGGCGGTGAGCCGCTGCCAGGCGTCGCCGTCGCGGAACTCGATGCCGACGACCCAGCCCGCGCCTTGTGGGTCGCGTGACGCCCTGGCGTCGGTGACGCCGTCGCCGCTGAGCGCGGCCCCGCCGAGCGGCAGCCCCTGGCCGGACTCGTCGGGCAGGACCCGCTCCGGTGTCGCGGCCGGACCGAGGACGGGGTGGAAGCTCAGCGCGGCGGTGCGGCCGATCACCGCCACCGCCTCGGCGGGATCACGGACGTCGGGCAGCTCGACGACGATCCGGTTCGTGCCGGTGCGGGCGAGCATCGGCTCGGCGACGCCGAGCGCGTCGACCCGGCGGCGGAGCACCTCGAGCGTGCGGTCGGTGGACGCCGCGTCGGCCTTTGTGGTCGGCGAGTCGCGGGTCTCGAGGACGAGCTGGGTGCCGCCGCGCAGGTCGAGGCCGAGGCGCGGGGCGGTGGTCAGGAGCAGGTAGGTGGTGGCGGCGAGGACGGCGAGCGACAGGAATGCGCGCGTGAGCAGGCCTCGCCGCGCGGTTGTGCGCGGCACGGTTTTCCTCCGGTGACAGGGATGCGCGGCACGCGTGGTCGCGTGCCGGGTGGGCTACAGATCCACCTGTCGTGCCGGAGGTGCCCGGCCGGCCGCCGGCTGCCGGTGGGCGGGCGGCCGCGCGCCGGCCGTCCCGGGCCGGCCGGTCGCACGCGCCGTCGGCAGGGTGCGGTCGGCGGTCGGGTCCGCGGCGGCCATGGGGAGGCCGGGCGCGTTGTGCTGCGGGGTCGGCGCCTGCGGTGTCGTCGCCGCGAGGTCGGCGGTGCCGACGACGGTGCCGACGACGGTGCCGACGACGATGGCGCCGGGCGAGCCGGCGGGGACGTCGGCGTGGGCGGAAGTGGCGAGCGCGAACACGGCGAGCGCCACGACGAGCAGCGCGGTCGCCACCCGGCGTCGCGTGCTCGTGACCCCGTCCACGGGGGCACC
This sequence comes from Actinophytocola sp., assembly GCF_036402745.1. Lineage (GTDB taxonomy): Bacteria > Actinomycetota > Actinomycetes > Mycobacteriales > Pseudonocardiaceae > Actinophytocola. The sequence goes on from NZ_DASWSJ010000423.1 coordinate 20,955, forward strand.
GTAGCCGAGATCGACGATCAGGGGCGCCGGGCGCGCCTCACCTGCACGTCGTCGGCGCATATTTGATCCAAACCGCCGCCCGACACAACGCCCGACACTGCGCCCGGCGCCCGTTCTGTCCCGAACGCATTCGGTCAATGGCTGAACTAACACAGGGTAACAACGCAGCTCAGACGGTCCGGATCGGTGCCGTAGGTCACCTATTAGGCCATTCGGCCTCTTAACTTTTGTTGCTGGGCGACATAAGTTCGACACGTTTGGTCGGAAGCGGCTAAGCCACCGAGGGCCAGCCCGGCTCCAGACGCCGGGTCGAAAGGCGAGGCAGCGTGACAACGGATGTCACCGCACGGGCACGAGGGTTCCACAGTCGTGCGCCGTCCGCGGACCGGCGCGCCATCCACGGTGCGCCACGCCGCCGATCTCCCCACCCCACCCTGCTCGTCCCTCCGTGCCCCGACGCCGGCCGGACCTCCAGGCCTCCATCAACCCAGCCGACCCCTCCCTGTGCCCCGAATGGAGATCCACGATGGACGAAAGCCCTCAACCAGGCCGGTGGTCGCGCCGCTCCATGCTGGCCGGCGCCGCCGTGGGCCTCGTCGCCCCGATCGCGGTCGGTGGCGCGGCCGCGCCCTTCGCCGTCGCCCAAGGTCAGCCCAAGAGCAAGCTCCGCAAGATCACCATCTACGCGGAAGCCCTGCCCAACGGCCTGTTCGGCTACGGCCTGGCGCCCGGTGAGGCCACGATCCCCGGCCCACTGCTGGAGATCTACGAGGGCGACACCCTCGAGATCGAGCTCGTCAACAACACGACCCAGCGCCTGTCGATCCACCCGCACGGCGTCAACTACGACACCAACTCCGACGGCGCCCCGCTCAACGCCTCGTTCAACGCGCCGGGCGAGACCCGCACCTACGTCTGGCGCACCCGCGCGCAGTACAAGGCCAGCGGCGGCTTCTACATGCCCGGCAGCGCCGGCTACTGGCACTACCACGACCACGCCATGGGCACCGACCACGGCACCGGCGGCATCGCGAAGGGCCTCTACGGCGGCCTGATCGTGCGCAAGGCCGGCGACCTGTTGCCGGACAAGCAGTTCACGGTCGTGTTCAACGAGATGACGATCAACAACAAGATGGCCCCGGACACCCCGATGTTCGAGGCCCGGCAGGGCGAGCGGGTCGAGTTCGTCTGCATCGGACACGGCAACCAACCGCACACCTTCCACCTGCACGCGCACCGCTGGGCCGACACCCGCACCGGCATGCTGCGCGGCGACGTCGACCACAGCCAGGTGATCGACAACCGGAACCTCGACCCCGGCAGCTCGTTCGGCTTCCAGGTGCTCGCGGGCGAGGGCGTCGGGCCGGGCGCGTGGATGTACCACTGCCACGTCCAGTTCCACTCCGACGGCGGGATGTCCGGCATCTTCCTCGTCCGCAACCCGGACGGCAGCATGCCCGCCGGCGCTCAGGAGGCGATCGACCGCTTCCACAACCACACCCATCCCATGGCGCAGCCCCAGAGCGGCGGTGCGCACGCCGGCCACAGCTGAGCCAGCACGACCTTCCAGACAATCCCAACCACCAATGAAGGAGCGAGGGAATGGGACGAAGAGTTCCCAGAAGCTTGTCCCGGCGGCGTGGACTGAGAACCGCAGGGGTGGTGATGATCAGCGCGGCCATGGCGTTCGGCGCGCTGGTCGCTCCCGCGGTGACCGGCCCGACCGCGCCGGTGGCGCAGGCGGCAGCGGCCGCAGCGCCGGTCAACGTGCTGGTCTTCCACGGCGCGGCCGACAACCAGCTCGACCCGGTCGTCCGCGCGACCGACGCGATCGCCGGCCTCGGCCAGCAGAACGGCATGTCCGTGTCGGTCACCACCGACCCGGCCGCGTTCACCCCGGAGAACCTCTCCCACTTCCGCGGCGTGGTGTTCCTCTCCGCCGAGGGCGTGACGCTCAGCCGCGTCCAGGAGACGGCGCTCCAGAACTACATCAAGGCCGGCAACGGCTACCTCGGCGTGGCTGACGCGTCGAAGTTCCAGCCCAGCTCCGACTGGTTCACCGGGCTGATCGGCACCCGTCCGGTCGGCTCCGTGCCGCCGTCGCTTCCGGTGGCCGCGGTGACCGCGAGCGGGGAGAACCCGCCGAGCGAGACCAAGGAGAAGCTGACCGACGGCGACGAGAACACCAAGTGGCTCGTCCGCTCGACGACCGGCTGGGTCGCCTACCGGCTCACCCAGCCGGCCGTGGTGACCAAGTACGCGCTCACCTCGGCCAACGACTTCCCCGGCCGGGACCCGAAGAACTGGACCCTGCAGGGCTCCCAGGACGGGACGACGTGGACCGACATCGACACCAAGACCAACCAGGTCTTCGCCGACCGGTTCCAGCGTCGCGAGTTCGCGATCACCAACACCACGTCGTACGCGAACTACCGGCTCAACATCACCGCCAACTCCGGTGAGCCGCTGATCCAGCTCGCGGACTGGGGCCTCTACACGGCCGACTCGGCGCCCCCGCCCGAGCCGCAGCCGGTGCAGGCCGTCGTGGACCTCACCGACCGGCAGCACCCGGCCAACGCCGGCCTGCCGCTCAACATCACGCGGACCGACAAGTGGCGCAACTGGGCGCCGAACCCGGTCGGCACCGTCCACACCGTGGCGCAGGTCGAGGAGTGGAAGTACAACCCGGGCCAGGGCGCGAACGGCCCGTTCCACCCGGTGTCCTGGTGCCGTGACTACGACGGCGGCCGCTCCTTCTACACCGGCATGGGCGGCACCGACGGCAGCTACGGCGAGGCGGCGTTCCGCAGCCACCTGCTCGGCGCTCTCAAGTGGACGACCGGCATGGTGCGCGCCGACTGCCAGGCCACGATCGCGTCGAACTACAAGATCGAGCGGCTGACCGCGCGCAACCAGACCGGCCAGCTCGACCAGATCGGCGAGCCGCACGGCATGACGGTCGCGCCGGACGGCACGGTGTTCTACGTCGGCAAGGCGGCCTGCCCGACCGGCCCGATCGTCGACTGGGCGGACCCGAACGTCGGCCTCGGCTGCGGCACGATCCACCAGTGGGACCCGACGACCAAGAAGGTCAAGCTGTTGACCACCTTGGACGTCATGGGCAACCGCGGCAGCGGTGACGAGCTCGTCAAGAACGAGGAGGGCCTGCTCGGCATCGCCCTCGACCCGAAGTTCACCGAGAACGGCTGGTTCTACGTCTACTGGATGCCGCACTCCTCGATCGACCGGGAGCGCCGGGTCGGCGAGCGGACGGTCTCGCGGTTCACCTACGACCGCACGAACCAGACGATCGACCAGGCCACCCGCAAGGACCTGCTCAAGTTCGAGGTCCAGATCCACAGCTGCTGCCACGCGGGTGGCGGCATGGCGTTCGACTCGAAGGGCAACCTCTACGTCGGGTCCGGCGACAACAACTCGTCGCAGGGCTCGAGCGGCTACTCCGGGAACAACTGGACCCAGGAGTACGCGGGCATCTCCTTCCAGGACGCGCGCCGCACCGCCGGTAACACCAACGACCTCGCGGGCAAGATCATCCGGATCCACCCCGAGGCCGACGGCACCTACACGATCCCCCAGGGCAACCTGTTCGCGCCGGGGACCGCGAAGACCCGGCCGGAGATCTACGTGATGGGCGTCCGCAACATCGCGCGGCTGGCCATCGACCCGGAGCACGACTGGCTGACCGCGGGATGGGTCGGTCCGGACGCGTCCTCGCCGAACCCCGACCTCGGGCCGGCGAAGTACGAGACCGCGACCGTCATCACCGACGCGGGCAACCAGGGCTGGCCGTACTGCATGGGCAACCGGCAGCCGTACCGGGACCGCAGCAACTCCAACGCGGAGGTGCTGACCGGCTGGTACGACTGTGACAACCCGCTGAACACCTCGCCGCGCAACACCGGTCTGGTCGACATCCCGCCGATCCGGGACAACATGATCTGGTACTCGCCCGACGGCGGTGGCCCGGTCTTCCCGAAGCGGCCGGGCAGCTCGATCCCGACCTACAACAAGGCGGACGCCACCTACACTCAGCCCTACCTGCGGGGTGGCGGTCAGGCGATCATGTCCGGTCCGACCTACCACTACGACCGGGTCGACGCCAAGAGCGGTGTCGCGTGGCCGAAGTACTGGGACGACAAGTGGTTCATCGGTGACGAGTCCAACGCGCAGAACCGCGTCGCCGTGACCGTGGACCCGGCCGGTGTGCCGACGCACCAGCCGCCGGCGTTCGGCGAGACGCTGCGGCAGATCCTGCCGAGCGGTGGCGGCGACAACCGGCTGCAGAGCTGGATGGACGCGAGGTTCGGTCCGGACGGCGCGCTCTACATGCTCGACTACGCCGGTGGGTTCTTCAGCCTGGACCCGAACCAGAAGCTGATCCGGGTGACCTACCAGGGTGGCCCGCCCACCCCGCTGCCGGCGTCGTCGTCGGTGACGGCGGTCGCGGTGCAGAACAAGCCGCTGACCTACTCCTTCAACGGCACCAAGGCCGGCGGCGTGGCCTGGGACTGGGACTTCGGTGACGGCAAGACCTCCACCGAGGCCAACCCGCGGCACGCCTACACCCGGGTCGGTCCGTACACCGCCAAGCTGACCGTGACCTACGCGGACGGCGAGACGGCGGTCATCCGGACGAGTGTCAACGTCGGGTGTGTGGTCTCGGACCCGAACACCACCGTGACCTTCGGCGACACCGACACCACGGTGGCGAACAAGAACACCGGCGGCGGCTGCAAGGTCGACGACCTGATCGACGACGAGAGCACGTGGGCCACCCACAACGCCTTCGTCACCCACGTCGACAAGGTGACCAAGCAGCTCAAGACGCTCGGCATCCTCAACGCCAACCAGCAGGCGAAGCTGAACACGGCCGCCAAGCAGTCCCCGATCGGCAAGCCCGGCACCACCGGGTACGACGGCATCTACGACGGGACCGCCGAGTCCCTGCGAGGGTGGGCGCAGGCTCCGTCCGGCAACTTCACGATCCAGCGGGACGGCTCGCTGAGATCGGCCGGCGGGCTGGGCATGCTGTGGTACGCCCAGAAGGCCTACGGCGACTTCTCGATGAAGGTCCAGTTCCGGGACATCGCGCCGGAAGGGTTCCGGGCGAACAGCGGCATCTTCACCCGGTTCCCGGACCCGCGGACACCACTGGCACAGCGGCCACCCGGCAGCTGTGGCACGACCGGTCCGGCGCGGACGTCGGAGGCGTGGGTGGCGATCTACTGTGGACAGGAGATCCAGATCTACGACGGTGACACCGGCGAGCCGCAGAAGACCGGGTCGATCTACAACTTCGACCCGGTGCAGCTGCCGAACGCCGGCGTGACGCCGAAGAACCAGTGGAACGAGTACGAGGTCCGGGTTGTCGGCCAGCACTACACGATCACCCGCAACGGCGTGGTGATCAACGAGTTCGACAACACGCCGGGTCAGGCGTCGTCCCGACCCGGTGACCCGCCGACGGATCTGCGGCAGTTCGCCAGCGGCTTCGTCGGGCTGCAGAACCACAGTGACAACGATCTGATCGAGTTCCGCAACATCCGGGTGCGGCAGCTGTAGCCGAGCGGCCGGCCGGTGTGGGTCCTTCCCGCACCGGCCGGCCCTCACTCTTCGCCCGACCCTTTGGAAGGTGTCATGTTCCGACCATTACTCGCCGCGCTCGGCGCGGCGGCGACCGTACTGGGGCTGGTGGCGATGCCGGCCTCGGCCTCGCCCAACACATCCCCTCCGGTGGCCGCGGCGCAGACGCTGACCTGGACCGCCAACGACAGCACCACCGCCTACGCCTCCGCCCCGACCACCGCGGTCGCCGGCGCGACGACGGTCGTCTTCGAGAACAGCGCGGCCACCGGCAACACCACCGGGATGACCCACACACTGACGTTCGACACGTCGAGCCCGGGCTACAACCACGACGTGAGCGTCAACATCGTCGCGAGCCCGTTCGACTCGGCCGGCGGCCGGCACGAGCAGCCGGTGACGCTCACGCCCGGCAAGTACCGGTACTTCTGCTCGATCCCCGGCCACAGCACGATGACCGGCGAGTTCACCGTCACCGGCGGCGGCGGGGACACGACCCCGCCGACCGTCGCCGCGCAGCTGACCGGTCAGCAGGACGCCAACGGCAACTACGTCGGCAGCGCCACGGCCACCCTGACCGCCACGGACGACTCGTCCGGTGTGGACAGTGTGGAGTACCAGCTGGACGGTGCCGCGTGGACCACGTACACCGCGCCGGTCGTGGTGAGCTCGGTCGGCGCCCACACGCTGCACTACCGGGCCACCGACGTCGCGGGCAACACCTCGCCCGAGGGCATGGTGAACTTCACGGTCGTCGCCGGCGGCGGCCAGGACACGACCCCGCCGACCGTGTCGGCCGAGGTGTCCGGTCAGCAGGACGCCAACGGCGCCTACCTCGGCAGCGCCACGGTCACGGTCACCGCGACCGACGCCGGTTCCGGGGTGGCCACGGTGGAGTACGAGGTCGACGACACCGGCTTCCACCCGTACACCGGGCCGGTGACGGTGACCGCGCTCGGCGACCACGCGGTGCAGTACCGCGCCACCGACGTCGCCGGCAACGCCTCCACCACGGGCTCGGTGCCGTTCCGCATCGTCCAGGGCACGCCCCCCGCCGACACGACGCCGCCCGCGGTGTCCGCCGTGGTGTCGGGCACGCAGGACGCGAACGGCAACTACGTCGACGCGGCCATCGTGACCGTCGCGGCCACCGACGCCGACTCGGGTGTGGCGTCGGTGGAGTACAAGCTGGACGCGGGCGCGTGGACGGCGTACTCCTCGCCGGTCACGGTGAACGCGCCCGGCGACCACATGGTGAGCTACCGCGCCACGGACGTCGCGGGCAACGTGTCCCCCGAGGGCATGGCGCACTTCACCGTGGTGGCGCAGGACACCACCGCACCGACCGCGTCGGCTTCCGTTGTGGGTCAGCAGAACCCCGATGGCGCCTACCTCGACACCGCGGTCGTGACCGTGTCGGCCAGCGACGCGGGTTCCGGTGTCGCGTCGGTCGAGTTCTCCCTGGACGGTGCGGCGTTCGCGCCGTACACCCAGCCGGTCGAGGTCCGGACGGTGGGCGAGCACACGGTCCGCTACCGGGCGAGCGATGTCGCGGGCAACGTGTCCCCGGAGGGCTCGGTGACGTTCACCGTCGTCGCGTCGCCGAACCAGGACACGGTGCCGCCGTCGGTGTCGGCGCTCGTGTCGGGCACCCAGGACGCGAGCTGGAACTACCTGGACAGCGCCACGCTGACGATCGACGCGTTCGACGCCGGCTCGGGCGTCGCGTCGGTCGAGTACAAGCTCGACGGCGCCGCGTTCGTGGCGTACACCGGGCCCGTCGTGGTCGACACGGCCGGCACCCACACGGTGACCTACCGGGCGACCGACGTGGCGGGCAACGTCTCCGCGGAGCTGTCCGGCACGTTCACGATCGTCAAGACCAGAGCGGACGCGTGCCCGAGCTCGGACACCCGCCCGACGGTGATCATCGGCGCCAACGACAGCGGCGTGGCCAATGTGGACACCGGCAACGGCTGCACGATCAACGACCTGATCGCCGAGCACGCCGTGTACGGCAACCACAACAGCTTCGTCAAGCATGTCAACAAGGTGACGAGCGACCTGGTGGCAGCACGCGTGATCACCTCGGCGGAACGGAGCGCGATCGTCCGGGCCGCGACGGACTCGAACGTGGGAAAGTCCGCGCGCAAGGCCGTCTGAGCTGATCGCTGAACATGGGGCCCCGGTGTCACCGTCACCGGGGCCCCACCTTCATCGGTGGGTCGGAACGCCCGCGATCGCCTGACAGGCGGCGGTTCCCTCGGCGCGGGTGAGGATGCGGCCGCCTTCCACGCGGAAGGCCACCTCCGTCTCGTCGCTCACCGCGGGGATGCCGGCGGCCGCCGCCAGGGGACCTGGGTCGATGACCACCCGCAGGGCGGGCCAGGCCGGTTCGGGGAAGGACTGGCGCAGGCACGCGGACAGCTCGGTGATCGTCAGCCGGGCCAGCGCCAGCTCGGCCGGGTCGCCCGTCACGAGGACGGCGGTGACGGCGCCGGCCGGGGTGGTGCCGAAGGCGCCGCGGACCGCCTGTTCCACGGAGGCCAGGCGGTTCAGGCCCAGGACCGCCACCACGCCGTCGCCGAGCTCGGCGGGACGGCCGGTCACCAGGTCCACCGCGGGCGGCGGGGACCACGGGTCGTCGGCCGGGTGGGCGGGAGCGGCGGCGGGCGGCGCCCACCAGTCGTTCAGCTCGGCGGACGCCAGCTGCTCGCACGCGCTGACCACGTCGAACGGCTCCTCGAAGCCCGGCGCGATCGTCGAGAGCGACCGGGCGCCGTGCAGGATCGTGAGGGCCGTCGACGCCAGGCGCACCAGGCGGGCGCCCGGCGCCACCGGCTCCAGGCGCTCCAGCGCCAGCCCCAGCAGCAGCGCGTTCACCCGCAGCAGCTGCGTGTACGGCCGCCGCGGCACCTCGGCGAACAGGTCCGCGAACAGCGCCGCGTCCGGACCGTCCAACCGGGACACCCAGGCCCGCGCGAGCCCGCCCAGCGCCTCCCGCCGGGTGCGGCCCAGCGACGGCTGCTCCGGCACCGGCGCGGCGGCGACCGCCTCGGCCAGCACGGCGAAGTACAAGGCCCGCTTGCCGGGGAAGTTGGAGTAGACCGCGCCACGGGTGAGCTCCGCCCGCTCGGCGATCTCGTCGATCTTCGCGTCCCGGAAGCCGCGCTCGGCGAACTCGGACCGCGCGGCGGCCAGCACCTTCGCGCGGTTGCGCTCCTGCGTCTCCACCCTGCTGAGCCGGCTCACCGACCCAAGATACCGCCACCATTCAGATGATGAGATCATATGATCAGAACATCCAGAAGGAGGACGCATGGACGTACCCGAGATCGACCTCGCCGACCCCGAGCTGCTGACCGACCCGTTCACCGCCTACGGCCGCGTGCGGGAGCAGTCGCCGCTCGCCCGGATCCCGATCCCCGGCATCGGCGCGATGTGGGCGCTGACCAGGCACGACAGTGCTCGCGCGATGCTCGCCGACCCGCGCTTCGAGATCAACGAGACGAGCTTCCTGCGCCCGGACGTGCCCGAGGACTGCCTGCCCTACCTGCGCACGATGTCCGAGCTGAACGGCCCGGGCCACGCGCGCCTGCGCAAGCTCGTCGCGCCCGCGTTCACCCCGCGCCGGGCCGAGGAGTTCCGCCCGCGCATCCAGCCGCTCGTCGACGCGCTGCTCGACGAGCTTCCCGACGGCTCGTCCGGCACCGGCACCGACCTCTTCGTCCACTTCGCCCGGCCGCTGCCGATGGACGTCATCTGCGAGCTGGTCGGCATCCCGGCCGCCGACCGGCCACAGTGGCGCGAGTCCGGCGCCACCGTCGCGCAGGGCTCCGGGCCCGGGTTCGCCGCGGCCATCCCGGCGATCATCGCGGGCGCCAAGGACGCGGTCGCGCGCCGCCGCGCCGAGCCGGCCGACGACCTGCTGTCCGACCTCATCCGCGCCCAGGCCGAGGACGGCGACCGGCTCAGCGACACCGAGCTCGTCACGCTGGTGTGGCACCTGGTGATCGCCGGCCAGACGCCGGCCAACCTCATCGCCAACGCCGTCGCCCTGCTGCTCACCGACGAGAATCACGTGGCCGCGTTCCGGGCCGACCCCGGGCGCGGCGTCGAGGAGCTGATCCGCTGGTGCGGCCCGGCGATGATGTCGATCCCCCGCTACGCGCGCGAGGACGTCGAGCTGTGCGGCGCGCAGGTGCGCAAGGGCGAGCCGGTGACCGCCGTGGTCGCGTCGGTCAACCGCGACCCGCGCGCGTTCCCGGACCCCGACGCGCTCGACCTCGGCCGGTCCGCCGCGCCGTCGGGCCACCTGGGCTTCGGCCACGGGCCGCACTTCTGCCTCGGCGCGTCGCTGGCCCGGGTGCAGACGGAGGTCGCGCTCAGCACGCTGCTGGGCCGCTTCCCGGGTCTGTCGTTGGTGGAGGCGGTGCGCGCCCCCGACCCGGGCACCTGGCGCCTCGTCTCGCTGCGGGTGTCCTGGTAAGCCGGGCCGGTCCGTTCCCCCGCGGAGCTGACCGGCCGCACTCAGGCCGAAGTGGACGGTGGGCCGGGTTTCGCGGAGGTGTGCCGGCCGCTCGCCGTTGAGCGCCGGGCGGGCACTCGGCCGCGGCTGACACACTGTCGGCGTGACGAAACGTGCGTTGGTTCGGCGGCCCAGTCCTCGGCTGGCCGACGGGCTGGTCTCCCACATCGCCCGCCGGGCCGTGGATGTCGAGCTGGCCGACGCGCAGTGGCGGTCGTACGTGGTGGCGCTCGCCGAGGCGGGGTGGGAGGTCGTCGAGGTGCCGCCGGCCGATGACTGCCCGGACTCGGTGTTCGTCGAGGATCCGGTGGTCGTCTTCCGGGATCTCGCGGTCCTGGCCCGGCCGGGGGCGGCCGTGCGGCGGCCGGAGGTGGCGGGTGTCGAGACCGCCGTGCGGGCGGCCGGTTACCGGATTGCGCGGATCGGCGAGCCGGGCACGCTCGACGGCGGCGACGTGCTCAAGATCGGCTCGACCGTCTACGTGGGACGCGGCGGCCGCACGAACGACGACGGCATCCGCCAGCTCGCCGGCCGGCTGACCCCGCTGGGCGCGACGGTCGTCCCGGTGCCGGTGACGAAGGTGCTGCACCTGAAGTCCGCGGTCACCGCGCTGCCCGACGGCACGGTCATCGGCTACCCGCCGCTCGTCGACGACCCGGCGCTGTTCGCCGACTTCCTGCCCGTGCCGGAGGAGGCGGGCGCACACGTGGTCCTCCTCGGCGGCGACCGCGTGCTGATGGCCGCGTCGGCCCCGAGGACGGCCGCCCTCCTCGAGACCAAGGGGCTGACGCCGGTCCAGGTGGACATCGGCGAGTTCGAGAAGCTCGAGGGCTGCGTCACCTGCCTGTCGGTCCGCCTGCGCTAGCTCACGTCGCCTGGTGACCCGAGGCCGTCTCGCAGGCGAGGACGACGGCCGCCGACCTCGGTCCTCAAGTCCTAAAAGGACATTGATCGGACGGGCCAGGTGGCTGCTCCCTCGAGGTTCCCGAACCAGAGTGACGCCGGGGGTTCAGGCCTGGCCGGTGCGGAACTTGTCGAGGATCCGGCGGTCCCGCTTGGTGGGCCGGCCGGCGCCGCGGTCCCGGCGGGCGACCGGTATGGCCGCCTCCGGGGGTGGGGCGGGGGTCCGGTCGATGAAGCAGGTGGCGGCGTCGGCGGCGCCCACCCGTTTCTGGATGACCCGCACGACCTCGAGGACCCGGGTGGTGTCGCCCACGCGGGCGCGGACCTCGTCGCCCGCGGAGACGGTCGTCGCGGGCTTGGCGGGG
>NZ_DASWSJ010000424.1:0-25481 GCF_036402745.1 Actinophytocola sp.
CACCATTCGCCGGGACGCAACGCACACTTTGAATCCCGGGGAGGCGGACTAGTCAGCCGCGGAGCACGAAGTCCGCCGGCCCCACCGACGGGGTCACGACCAGCAGCTGCTTCTCCGCGTTGACCGTGGCGGCGTCGGCGACCTTCGCGATCACCGTGAAGTTGCCGATCGACGCCCGGGGCAGGATCAGCAGCCCGCCGCGGAACGTGCCGTTCGGCGCCACGGTGACCGGGCCGGTCTGCACCGCGCCGAGAACGCTCACCACGATCCGGTGGCCCGGCGCGAACCCGGTGCCGGTCACCGTGATCACCCGGCCCGGCTGGCTGACCGCGGGGGACAGCTCGATCGCCGGCTTGGTCCCGCTGCCGCGCAGGCCGATGATGTGCGGCGTGCCCGCCGCGTCGTCCTTGAACTGCAGCACACCGGTCACGGCCTTGGTCTCCTGCGGCGAGAACGCCACCGCCACCGTGCACGTCCCGCCGGCCGGAACCGGTGCCGTGCAGGTGTTCGCGGCCACCGTGAAGTGCGCCCGCGCCGCCGGCGGCTCCACCGACACCGCACCGACCTTCAGCGGCGACTCACCGCGGTTGAGCACCGTCACCGTCGACTGTGGACCGGTCGAGAGCGGCAGCCGCTCCCCGAAGTCCACCGGGTCCGGCCCGGCCGCGAACCGCGCGGGACCGTTGGGGTCCGGCGGGTTGGGCGGCCGCTCGATGCCGGTGCCGTGCAGGTCCACGGTGAACTCGCGCTCGTTCGGGTCGAACACGTGCAGCACGGCGCTGCGCTCACCCTTCGCCGTCGGCGCGAACTCCACCGACACCAGGCAGCTCCCGCCCTGCTGCAGCACGACCCCGTCGCCGACACACGTGGTGGCGCCGAGCACGAAGGAACTCGCGTCGTCCCCGGTGATCTGCACCGAGGCGACGGCCAGCGGCCCGATGCCGACATGGTCGAACCGCACGGTCTGCGCGAACGTCTCGTCGATGATGACGTCCCCGAACTCGAGCGGGTGGGGGTCCGCCTTCAGCTCGGGCCGGAACGTCCGCACGAACACGTCGGTCGCCTGGTTGTCGTCCGGCTGGTTCGGCACCAGGTTCGTCGCGTCGGAGGCGAACGCGACCACCAACCCGTTGCGGGACAACGAGGGTGCCGGAACGTCGTAGTACGGCGTGCTGTCGCCATTGCCGGCACACGACCCGTTGTCCCCGCACTCACCGGTCCCGGCCGAGGCCAGCGTGCCCGGCAGCCTGGACTGCTCGGCCCGCAGCCGCTCCCGGTCCGTCACGAGGTCGCGCACGATGACCTGGCAGGTCGTCTTGACGTCCCGGGACGCCTCGTGCGGCGGGATGCCGGCGAGGTTGAGCATCGGCTTCGCGGCGTAGGTCCCGGTCTCCACCCGCAGGCAGCTGCCGGTCGTGGCCCCGTCGACGCCGTCGCCGGTGTTGAGGCTGTCGGTGACGAAGGCGACGAACCGCCCGTCGGCGGACAGCGTCGGGGAGATGCCGTTGACGAGCGTGCCGTCGTTGTCCCGGGACACGATCACCGAGTCGACCGGCTTCGCGGCCGCGTCCAGCCGGACCACGTAGACGTTCGGCTGCCGGGTCATGGCGATGACGTTCGTCGCCTCCGCGGCGAACGCGATCTCCGAGCCGTCCGCGGAGATGGCTGGTCGCCCGGCAGAGGTGTAGTGGTCGCTGAGGGGCGACAGGTCCACGTCGACGTCGACCCGGACGGTGTTGCGGGTGCCCACCTCGTTGCGCACCACCGGGTAGATGTACTGCGTCCCCTCGGTGTTCGGGTCCGGCACGGAGTAGAGGCCGGCGAACACGACGAACCGGCCGTCGCTGGAGATGTCCGGCTCGTCCTGCGACACCAGCTGGGTCGGCTCGGGCAGCGTGCCGTCGACGGCCTCCATCACGGCCGGCTCGATGATCGGTCCGCCCGGCGTGGCGGTCAGCGCCGCGGTCTTGACCCTGGGGTAGGTGAACCGGCCGCTGGGCACCTGGTCCACCCACACGATGCGGCTCGCGTCGTCGGAGATCTTCGGCGCGGACACGCGGTCGATGCGGGTCGGGAACTCCACGCCCGTCTTCACCGGCTTGGTGACCTTGAGGTAGGTGTAGTCGCGCTGGCCGTTGTCCTTGTTCTCGTCGAACTGGCCGTCCCCGTCGGGGTCGCGGTCGCAGATGATGATGTCGGGCGTGTTGTCGGCGTCGGCCACGAGGACGTTGGCCGCCTCGGTCACGAACGCGACGTACCGCCCGTCCGCGGAGATCGTGGGCTGGTAGCTGTCCCCGTCGGGCGCGGTCTCGCCGTAGCGGATCTCCCCGGTGGGCTGGGCCGCCCGTGCGGTCAGGTCCAGCAGCCGGTTCGCGCCGTACCTCGGCGTGTCCGGGGGAGGGTCGAGCGGCGGTGGCGGCGGAGGCGGGGCCGGGCGGGTGAACTGGCCGCGGCTGATCATCACCGTCCGCCCGCGCGCCAGGTCCCGCACGTAGACGTTCCCGTAGGTGATGTCACCGTCCCAGTTCCGCAGGTTGTCCAGCTGGGCGCGGCTCGTGAACGCGACCGCGGTGCCGTCCGCCGACAGCTCCTGCTGGTAGCCGCGGCCGCCGCTCTTCGGGCCGTTCTGCTCGTCGGAGACGCTCGCGCGCACCGTCGCGCCGGGGGCGGTCGCCGCTTTCGCGGACGGGCCACCGGCCGTCGAGAGCAGTACGATCGTGGAAACACCGAGCAGCGACACCGCGACTGTCGCGGCGAGGGTTCGGTTGACGCGGAATGACTTGGGCACGGCACGACCTCCAGGCGCGGTTCACCGCGGCTGAACCTATGGCGGATCGCGCCGGACCGGCCCCGCCCGGCGGGTGGCATAGTGGACGCCCGGGGGCGCCCCATCGGGCAGCTCTGCCCGCCCCGGCACGCACCCGTTCGCAGCCTGTAGTTGTGGCGCGGAGTTCCCACACTTCCTTGGCATGGGAGCCACCACGTCGATGGCGAGCAGGCAGCTGTCCGTAACCCCGGGTGAGTCGATCGAGGCCAACGTCCTGGTACGGAACAACGGAACGCTCGTCGACCAGTTCAGTTTGGACATTGTCGGGGACGCACGGGAATGGGTCGAGGTAGTCCCGCGCGTCATGAACCTGATGCCGGGACAGGACGGCGAGGCCACCGTCCGGTTCGCGCCACCACGCAACTCCTCCGTGCTCGCCGGCCCGGTGCCGTTCGGCGTCCGGGTGCTGTCGCGGGAGGAGCCTGGCGCGTCGTCGGTCGAGGAAGGCGAGATCGAGGTCGCGCCGTTCACCGACCTGCAGGTCGAGCTGACCCCGAAGTCGTCGAAGTGCCGCAGCAAGGCACAGCACGAGGTCGTGGTCGACAACTCCGGCAACTACCCCATCGGGGTGGACGTCATCACCGAGGACCCGGAGGAGCAGCTCAGGCTCACCCTGGACCACAGCTCGCTGATGGTGCAGCCGGGCACGTCGGCGTTCCTCAAGCTGCGGGCCAAGCCGCACGACCGGTTCCTGCGCGGCAACGAGCGCCGCCACCCGTTCGTGGTCACGGCCGTGTCCGGGGACCTGCCACCGATCACCACCAACGGCACGGTCGTGCAGCAGCAGATGCTGCCGAAGTGGCTGCTGCCCGCGGCCGCCGCGCTGGTCGCGGTCGCCGTCGCGCTCACCGTGCTGTGGTTCACGCTGGTCAAGCCGACCGTGCAGACCGCGGCGCGCGAGGCCGGCAAGACCGCCGCCGAGCAGGTGCAGGCCAAGATGCAGGACCAGGTCGACCTCGCCGACCGCAAGGCCGTCGCCGCGCAGGAGCAGGCCGCGGCCGCGCAGAAGCAGGCGGCCGCGGCGGCCACCGCCGCGGGCACCAACGGCGGCAACGGTGCCGGCGGCGCGCGGGGCGCCACCACCACCCAGGACGGGGTGAACATCGCGTCCGGGTCCGCTGTGGACTTCCGGATCACCACCGGCGCCGCCGCCGACCCGAACCCGGACGCGTTCGAGAACTTCGCCGTGCCCACCGGCGCGATCCCGGCCAACAAGACGCTCGTGATCACCGACATCATCATGCAGAACCCCCAGGGCGACGCCGGCCGGCTGCGCATCCTGCGCGGCAAGGAGGTGTTGCTCGAGGTGGGCCTGGCCAACTTCCGCGACCTGGACTACCACTTCCTGGAGCCGTGGACGTTCGGCCCCGGCAAGCCGCTGAAGGTCCAGGTCAGCTGCCAGGCACCGGGCGCCCCCGCACCCGCGAACGGCGACTGCACCCCGGCGGTGTCCTTCTCCGGCCGCCTGTCCGGCCCGGCCACCAACTGATCCCGTTCCCCTACAAGGAAGAGGGCGGACCCCGGCGCGCGGGGCCCGCCCTCTTCCTCATTACTCGTCGACGACAACGAAAAGGGCCGACCTCCCCGGGCCGGCCCTCTTGGTCTGGTCTGTCAGATGAGACCTTCGCGCAGGGCGTAGGCCACCGCGTGCGACCGGTTGCGCAGCTGGAACCGGTTGGTCACGTCGTGCAGGATGCTCTTCACGGTCCGCTGCGAGTAGCAGAGCTTGTCCGCGATCTCCTTTGTGGACAGTCCGGACGCGACCAGGCGCAGCACCTCGGTCTCCCGGTTGGTGATGCCGGCCAGGTGCAGCCCGCGCGGCTCGAGCACGTGCCGCTGCAGCCGGGACACCCGGTTCAGCAGCCGGCCCAGCAGGTCCGGCGGCAGCGCACCCTCCCCGGCCGACGCGGCCTTGATGAGCCGGACCAGCACGTCCGGCGTGGCGTCCGCCCGCCGCGCGACGGCACAGACGCCGCCCTCGACCGCGGTCAGGATCTCGGTGTCCTCCAGCTCCCCCGCGATCAGCACGACACGCGCGAAGCCCCGCACCTGCAGCGTCCGCAGCAGCTGGCCGGCCCGCTCGTCGAACCGGTCGGTCACGACCAGCGCGACCGCCTCCGGTGCCGCGTTGTCCTCGTCGACCAGCCAGACCTCCTGCCGCGTGCGCAGCGCCATCTGGACGCCGCTCTGCAGGATCGGATCGGTCGCCCGGACGTGGACCGGAATTCTGCTCTGCTCCAACATTCGTTCTTCCCGCTCTCACTAGCACGCCCCCGACCCGACGCCCAGCACGTCGAAGCCCGCGCGGAGTGAACAGTGCCCGAACGGGCGTCCCGAGCACATGGGACCGGTGTCCCGGCTTTGCCCGGACGGGCAAGCCAGCGGGCAGGACAGGACTGTGTCGGATTGTTCGCTCGCTCCTGCGCTACTCGCCGTCTTCCCTCCTCTCGTGCTCGGCGCTGACGCGCCTGCGCGCGCTCGTCAGTCCAGACGGCGAACGCTTCGGCGCTCCCGCTCACGCGTCCAGACGGCGAACGCTCCTGTGTTGAATGGTTCGCTCCGCTCCTCCGCTACTCGCCGTCTTCCTCCGTGCGATGCTCGGCGCTGGCGCGCCTGCGCTTCTCCTACGTCCAGACGGCGAACGCTCCGTCGCTCCCGCTCACGGTCCAGACGGCGAACGCTCCGGCGCTCTCGCTCACGCGCTTACTGGTCGCCGAGGCCGGCCTTGCGGGCTCGGACTATCGCCTGGGCTCGGTCGGCGACGTGCAGCTTCGTGAAGATGCTGGACACGTGGTTGCGCACGGTCTTCGGGCTCAGCGACAGCCGGCGCGCGATCGTGGAGTTGCTCTCGCCGTCCGCGATCAGGGCCAGCACCTCGCGCTCGCGGGAGGTCAGCTCGGGGAACACCGGGTCCGAAGTGGCCGGTCCGGTGTTGAAGAAGCCGATCACCCGGTTGGCGATGTCCGGCCCGAAGATCGCCTCGCCGCGGCCGACCGCGTGCACCGCGCGGACGATCTCCTCCTGGCCCGAGCCCTTCAGCAGGTACCCGCGCGCCCCGGCCCGCATCGCGGCGAAGACCGACTCCGTGTCGTCGAACATCGTCAGCACGACGATCCCGGTGTCCCGCCGCTCGTTGACGATCTGCCGGGTGGCCTCGATGCCGTCGATGTCCGGCAGGTGCAGGTCCATCACCACGACGTCCGGCTCGAACGCGCGCGCGGCGCTCACCGCGTCCCGGCCGTTGGCGGCCTCGCCGACGACCTCGATCGTCGGCTCGGCGGCGAGCACGGTGCACAACCCGAAGCGGAACAGCGGATGGTCGTCGACGACCAGCACGCGAAGCCTCGCGTTCATCAGCTGCCCTCCTTCGGCAACGGAAGCGTAGCGAAGACCCGGGTCCCACCATCATGATCGGCTTCGACCAGGCACTCGCCGCCGAGCTCGGTCGCGCGCTCGCGCATCGAGGACAGCCCGACGCCGCCGTTCGTGACCGCCGGCAGCCCGATCCCGTCGTCGACCACCTCGATGTGCAGGTCGTCGTCGACCCACAGGCGGACCGCGCACGAGTTGGCCTCGGCGTGCCGGGTGACGTTGGTGAGCGCCTCGCAGATGATCCGGTACGCGGCCACATCCACCGGCGGCGGCAGCTTCGGCATGCTCGACGGGACCTCGAGGACGATCGTCACACCGTCCACTTCGGCCCCGGCGGTGCGGCTGGCGAGCGCGCCCGCGTACTCGCGGATCGCCGGGATGAGCCCGATCCGGTCGAGCACCGGCGGCCGCAGCCCGTGCGCCATCCGCCGGATCTCGATGATCGCCGCCTGCAGCTCGTCCCGCAGCCGGCCGAGCAGCTCGCCGGTCGGGGTGGTCTCGCCGACCGTGCGCCGGCTGACGTCCAGCCCGAGCGCGACCGCGGCGAGCGTCGGGCCCACGCCGTCGTGCAGCTCGTGGAGGATCCGGCGGCGCTCCATCTCGCGGGCGCGGACGAGCCGGTCGCGGCTGCGGCGCAGGTCCCGGGTGAGGCGCGTGGTGTACACGGCCGCGCCGGCGTGCCGGGCCACCTCGGCGAGCGCGATGCGGTCCGGCCGGGTCAGCTCGCGCTGCGAGCGCTTGCCGATGACGAGGTTGCCCACCCGCTCGCCGTGGAAGGTCAGCGGCATCCGGTGCGAGTCGCCGACGAGCGTGCCGACGCTGGCCGCGGTCTCGCTGCGGCCGCGGGCCTGGATCTCGATGGCGATGTAGGGCAGCCGCAGCGCCGCGGCGACGGTCTCGACGATCTCCGGCAGCATCGTCGACGCCGTCGGCGTGTTCTCCAGCCGCGACGCGAGCGCGGACACCACCCGGTAGGGGTCGTCGCGCTCGCCGTAGAGCCGCTTGTTGATCAGGGTCTGCAGCTTGAGCCGGAACGGTTGCACCAGGACGGCGATGGTGGCCGCGACCGCGGCCTGCTGCCAGATCTCGTCGATCGGCGGGAAGACCAGGGACAGCGCGCTGACGAGGGCGACGTAGAGGCCGATCGCGCCGGCGGACAGGGTGCCGTAGACGAGCGAGCGGCTGACCGCGACCTCGATGTTGAGCGCCCGGTAGCGCAGCACGGCCGCGGCCATCGCGATGGGCACGGCGGCGAACGGCAGCGCCTGGTACTCGTACGGCACGACCGGCCGGCCGGCGACGATCACCGGGACGACCCAGACCGCGAAGTACGCGCCGGTGCTGGCGATCAGCGAGGCGATGAGCCACAGCAGCGGCCGGCGGGTGCGCTCGTCGTTCTGCCGCAGGTACTTGCGGATGAGCAGGAAGACGATGAGCGCGGGGTAGACGAAGAGGTTCACCAGAACCGGCGTGACGACCGCGTACATCCGCTCGAGCGGCTGGTCGAACGCCACGAACGCGACGGCCCAGGCGATGCCGTAGAGCCCGAGCGTGCCCAGGTACGCCCCGGCGACGACGGCCCGGTGCTTGGCGCGGGAGCGGGTGACCGCCGGGAACGCGAGCGCGAAGTGCAGCACCGCGCCCCACAGCAGGGCGAACGCGAGCTGGCCGGCGTACCAGCGCCAGAACTGGTTCCCGGCGACGAGGTCCAGCGCCGCCAACGGGAAGAACCCGGCCCCGACGGTGGCCACGATCCCTATGGAGGAGGTCATCAGCGCCGCGCGGGCGGCCGGGTCCCGCGGCCGCGCCCAGAGCACGGTGACCGAGGTGGCGAGCAGCAGCGCGACGACGAGCAGCATCGGCCACCAGGCGGCGAGGCTGTCGAGGACGGGGTAGTGCCGCAGCGCTACCTCGAGCGTCTGGCGCCGGCCGTCCCGGATGACGTCGTACTGGATGGTCTCGCCGATGTGGACCGGCTCGCCCCCCGGCAGCTGCGCGGCCCGCTCGTTGAGGTCCACCCCGCCGATGGCGACGATCTCGTCGCCGAGCCGGAAAGGCGTCCCGGGCTCGCGGTCGGAGACGATGATCCGCCCGATGGAGACGGCACTGTTCGCGGGGCTGACCGTGGTGCCGTCGGTGGGCGCCTTCGCGCGGGACCAGACACACCAGGCGGCCACCCCGAGCAGTACAAGGGTGAGCAGTAGGAGCGAGGCGGGTACACGCCGCGCGCCCGCCGGGCCGAACACCCAAGGATCATCCCGCAGCGGGGGCCTTTCGGACAGCTCTGTTTCCGATAGCTGCCCGATCGGACGGCCGGTCGGGGCGTTTCACCCGGATCGGCGGACGAGTTGGCCACTTCCCCAGGCCGCCGCCGGTGCCGCCGTCCAGTTGAGACATCCGCCGCCTGGTTGGCCGTGGGCCGTGCGACTCGGTTGTGCACCTCGGCCGGTTGGGGCCGGTGGGTGTGGCGATGGCGCGCCGGCCGGGCGGGCTCTGGTGGCGGTCGCTGCTGGAGCGCTGGCAGGAGCCGGCCCGGCCGCGGTGCCGGCTCGACGCGAGCGCGCGCGGAGGGCCGATCGCCTTTCCAGAATGGCCGGCGGGAACCGGGTGCGAAGCGTCGCCGGCCGGCGGGGTTGGTGCCGCCGGCCGGCGGGTGGCTCAGTGGTTCTTGTCGCCTTCGGCCAGTTCGGGGGCCGGGGGAGCCGCCGGGAGGTTCGACAGACCGGAGGTTCCTGGCGCGGGCGCCGGCTCGTGCCGGGTGGTCGGTGGTTCCGGTGCTGGGGCGGGCGCCGCCTCGGTGGGCGGTTCGGGCGATGCCACCGTCGGTGCCTCTGCCGGTGCCTCTGCCGGTGCCTCTGCCAGCGTCGGCGCTTCCGCGGCGGGTGGCGCGGGCGGTGCGGCGGGGACCTCGGGCTGAGCGGCCTCGGCGGGAGCGGCCGGCGCGGCGGGAGCGGCTGGCGCGGCCGGCGCGGCGGGAGCCGCGGGCGCCTGCGGGAGTGCGGTCTCGGCCGGCGGCGGGATCTCCGTCGGGGCGTCCGAAGGCACCTTCGTGCGTTGGGTGATGTCCGCGTCCGGAGTGGACTCGTCGTCCAGGCGGGAGGAAAGCGCCGCCGGCCCGGCGGCGGCGTGGGCGGCCGCGGCCTGCGCGCCGATCGTCGGTGCGGGCGGGGGAGCGACCGTCGGCGCGTCGGATGCGACGGGTGCCGGCGGCGGCGCGACCGCGGCGTGCTGGCCGGTCGACACAGCCGGATGCTGCCCGGTGGACACCGCCTGGTGCTGCCCGGTCGAGGTCCCCACCGGACGCTGACCCGGCTGACCGGAGCCCGGGCCGTACGGCATCGGGAAGCCCATCCGTGGCGTGTTCGGCTCCACCCGGACCGCCGCCGACCGCCGCCCGACGTGCACCAGCACCGCCGCCACCGCGGCCAGCACCACGCCACCCACCGGCAGCCACAACCCGAACGACGTGGCGAACTCGATGCTCTCGCCCGGCTGCAGCGGCTCCTTGTTCCACACGCCCAGGTTCTGCAGCGTCGACAGCCCCTCCAGCAACACCGCCCCGCCGAGCAGACCCACGCCCAGCGTCAGCACCGACCGGCTCGCCGTCGCCAGCCGCCCGGAGCCGCCCGCCATGAACACCAGCACCGCGCCCAGCAACAGGACCGCGGCCGCGAGAACCGGGACCAGCCCGGTGATCGAGTCCTGGTTCGACAGCGGGACCCCGGGGTGGCCCTTCAGCCCCCACCACGTGACGTCGTAACCGAGGTCCGGGCTCGAGTCGCCGCGGTGGGTGTTGCTGACCGAATGGATCACGCCGAAGACGCCGCCGATCGTCAGGCCCGCGGCGGCCACGGCGCACACCCCGGCCAGCACGCCGGTGAGGCTCCCACGTCGAGGAGCGGGCCGCGGCGGCACGGGACCGGGCAGGCGCATGGGGTGCGGCGGTGGGAACGGGGGGCGCGCAGGCGGCTGAGTCACGGCACGCATGATGCCAGTGACCACCGACACAGGTGCCCGGAAGGGCCCAACTCACTGCCCCCGCGGGCGGTCGACCCCGCCCGCAGGCCGTCCTGCGTGCCGCTGTCCAAGCCGGCCGCCACCTGAGGTACTCACTGCATGGGCAACGAGGTCATCGTGGCGGGTGCGGCGATCATCCGTGACTACCGGCTCTTCGTCGCGCGCCGCTCGCGGCCGGCGTCGGTGTCGGGCTACTGGGAGCTGCCTGGGGACCAGCTCCACACCGACGAGGACGAGCGTTCCGCGCTGGACCGCCAGTTCACCACCGAGTTCAGCGTGAACCTCCACTGCGTCGACCGGATCCTCAGCGATCGCGCCATCCTCTCCTGGCGCGACGCGGAGGACATCAACGCCGACGCCACCCTGCGGATCTGGCGCTGCCAGTTCCCCAGCGAGGCCACCTTCGACATGGGCATCGGCGACCCGCGACCCAACATGTACGACTACGACGAGTCGCACTGGGTCGACATCGACGAGCTCGACTCCATCGGCCCCTGGCGGGACGCGGACCGGCTCGCCGCCGGCGAGATCGCCGACTACTACCGCAGTGACGAAGCGTGGCAGGTTGCCGACTGAGCGAAAGCCGTTGCGAGAGCAAACGTCACGTTCCGCGCTCGCGCCCCTCTTAATGCGTAGTGACGGTTGGCCCGAGCGAGGGCCGGGCCAACCGTCATAACCAGACCGCTCAGCGGTACCCGGTCAGCACCAGGGCCTTCCAGTCCGCCAGCAGCGAGGTCCGCCGGGCCGCGTCGCCGCCGATCATCGCGTCGAGCGCCAGGCCGCGGAACAGGTTCACGGTCAGCAGCAACAACGTCTGCAGCCGCTGCTCGTCCACCGACGGGCCGGCGATCTGCCGGTAGAACCGCAGCGTCTGGTGGCCGAGCTCGCGGTCCACGGGCAGCAGGCTTCGCCGCAGCTCCTCGTCGGTCCGCGCGGCCACCCACAGCTCCACCGCGGCCGTCGACAGCGTCCCCGAGTACGCCCGCCACAGCAGGTCGATGCCCTCGTCCAGCCGCTCCGGCCCCGGCGGGAGCTGCGAGGTCGCGGTCACGATCTCCTCGCCGAGCCTGGCGAACAGGTGCTCGAGCGCGCTGGTCATCAGCTCGGCCTTGGTCGTGAAGTGGTGCTGCTGCGCACCGCGGGACAGCCCCGCCCGCTGGCAGATCTCGTGCACCGTGGTCCGCGCGTAGCCGAGCTCGACCAGGCAGGACACCGTCGCGTCGAGCAGCAGCTCCCTGGTCCGCTCGCTGCGCTCCTGCTGGGTGCGGTGCTGCCGCGTGGCCGGAGTCGCCATCAGGCCCTCCCTAGCTTTACGTGCAGACCTGCACGCAGGTACATTCGGCCCAGACTTTACATGCCATCCGGATTGTTTTTGGAGCCCTCATGCCGCTGACCCAGCGCTCGTCCTGGCTCGACAAGGATCTCGACAGCTTCCGCGAGCTGGCGCACGCGTTCTGCCAGAAGGAGCTCGCGCCGAACCACGAGCGGTGGTCGCAGGCCAAGCAGGTCGACCGGGAGCTGTGGCGCAAGGCCGGGGAGGTCGGCCTGCTGTGCCTGTCCATCCCCGAGGAGTACGGCGGGGGCGGCGGCACGTTCGCGCACGAGGCGATCCTCCTGGAGGAGGAGGCGAAGGCCGGCGACGACGCGTGGGGCAACGCCGTGCACAGCGGCATCGTCGCCCACTACGTCAACTCGTGCGGCACCGAGGAGCAGAAGCACCGCTGGCTGCCCAGGCTCGCGTCGGGCGAGCTGGTCGGCGCCATCGCGATGACCGAGCCGGGCACTGGGTCGGACCTGCAGAACGTGAAGACGAAGGCGATCCGGGACGGCGACCACTACGTCCTCAACGGCGCGAAGACGTTCATCACCAACGGCGCGCAGGCCGAGCTGATCATCGTGGTGGCGAAGACGAACCCCGAGGAGACCGCGAAGGGCGTGTCGCTCGTCGTGCTCGAGACCGAGGGGGCGGACGGCTTCCGGCGCGGCCGGATCCTCGACAAGGTCGGCATGAAGGGTCAGGACACGGCGGAGCTGTTCTTCGACGACGTCCGGGTGCCGGTCGAGAACCTGCTCGGCGGGGAGGAGGGCCTCGGCTTCATCCAGCTGATGCAGCAGCTGCCCCAGGAGCGGCTGATCATCGCCGTGTCCGCGGTGGCCGCGATGGAGGCGGCGGTCGAGCAGACCATCGCCTACACCAAGGAGCGCACCGCGTTCGGCCGGGAGATCTTCAAGTTCCAAAACACCAAGTTCACCCTCGCCGAGTGCGCCACCGAGGTCGCGGTGTGCAAGGCGTTCCTCGACCAGTGCGTCGAGCGCCACCTGAAGGGCGAGCTGGACGTCACCGGCGCGGCGATGGTCAAGTGGTGGACGACCGACCGGCTGTCCCGGGTGGCCGACGAGTGCCTGCAGCTGTTCGGTGGCTACGGCTACATGACCGAGTACCCGATCTCGCGCGCCTGGACCTCCGCGCGGGTCCAGCGCATCTTCGGTGGTACGAACGAGATCATGAAGGAGATCATCTCCCGCACGCTCTGACTGCCACCTCATCCAAGGAGACCGCATGGCTGGGCCGCTCAACGGGCTCAAGGTCGTCGAGCTGGCCGGGCTCGCGCCCGCGCCGTTCGCGACCACCGTCCTCGCCGACCTCGGTGCCGACGTGGTGCGCGTCGACCGGGCCAAGCCGGGGTTCGACGTGCTGGCGTTCCCGAACGACCCGCTCTCCCGCGGCCGGCGCTGGATCGGCGTCGACACCAAGTCGCCCGAGGGGCGGGACGTGGTGCTGCGGCTCGTCGACGACGCCGACGTGCTCGTCGAGGGGTTCCGGCCGGGTGTCACCGAGCGGCTCGGCATCGGCCCGGACGTGTGCCTCGAGCGCAACCCGCGGCTGATCTACGGCCGCGTCACCGGCTGGGGCCAGGACGGCCCGATGGCCCAGGCCGCCGGGCACGACATCAACTACATCGGCCTCGCCGGCGCGCTCGAGCCGATCGGGCGCGCGGGGGAGCGGCCGGTGCCGCCGCTGAACCTCCTCGGCGACTTCGGCGGCGGCGGGCTGCTGCTGGCGATGGGCGTGCTCGCGGCGCTGGTCGAGCGGGGCGTGTCCGGCCGCGGCCAGGTGGTCGACGCGTCCATGGTGGACGGTTCGGCACTGCTCACCGCGGGCCTGCACGGGCTGCGCAACCTGGGCATGTGGGGCGCCGGGCGTGGCCGCAACATGCTCGACGGCGGCGCCCCGTTCTACGACACCTACGAGGCCTCCGACGGCAGGTACGTGGCGGTCGGCGCGATCGAGGAACGCTTCTGGGCGGCGCTGCTGAAGGTCATGGAGATCGACCCGGCGGAGGTCTCCGGGCGGCTCGACCCGGCCCAGTGGCCGCAGGTGCGGGAGAAGCTGGCCGCGGTGTTCGCCACGAGGACCCGCGACGAGTGGGCGGAGCTGGCGGCCGGCACCGACGCGTGCCTCACCGCGGTGCTCAGCCCGGAGGAGGCACCCGCGCACCCGCACAACGTCGCCCGCGGCACGTTCGTCGCGCTCGACGGGCACACCCAGCCGGCCCCGGCGCCCAAGTTCGACCGCACGCCGGCGGGCACTCCGGCACCGCCGCACGAGCCGCGCTCGGACACGTCGGCGGTGCTCGCCGTGCTGGGTTACGCGCCCGAGGACATCGAGCGGATGCGGGCCGAGGGGGTCATCGCCTGAGTCCCCCTTGAGTCGTCGTCGACTCAGGGTTGATCTCCGGGAGGTGCCGGAGGTGGGCGGTTTCGGCGCCGCCTAGTCTCTGCGGCATGACCACCAAGATGTCGCCGGCGACGATCTTCGTGAACGAGGGTTCCGGCATCGCCGTCACCGGTGTCCTGGACGCCACGACGGTCGGCGACCTCAACAAGACCGTGCGCGACTTCTTCGCGCTCGGCGACACCCGCGACCTCGACGTGCTCACCCTCGACCTCAGCATGGTCACCATGTGCGACGAGGCGGCGGTGACCGCGGTGCGGCACGCACAGGCCGTGTGCGCCCAGCACGAGCTGGCCCTGCGCGTCGTCCCGAACGAGGCCGTGCGCCGGGCCATGTGCCCGCGCGTGTGACCGGTGACCCGGGCCACCCGGGGGGAACTATCCGGTCCGCCGCTCGTTGGTCCGGATAGGTCGTAAGTTTGTGTGTTCGTGTCTTGCACGCTCGCGGAGAACGTGGTTGCGGGCGTTGCCGCCCGCTGTCCGGGCACTCTGACCTCACCTGATCTGCCGCCGTCCCCGGCGGGCAGGTTTCTTCTCGCCGCGATCGGGCACGCCTTCGGTACCGCAGGTTCGAGCCCCTGGTGGCGGGTAAGAAGACGTCGAGCTACCGGAGGTAGCGATATGACCATGATGCAAGAACGTCCCACGGCGGACGATCCCGGCGGCGGCCCCGAGCCGATGCTGGCCGGGGAGAAGTCCACCACCCAGACCACGCTGGTCAAGGTCTTCGCGATCGTCCCGCTGGTCGCCCTGCTCGCGGCCGTGCCGTTCGCGTGGGGCTGGGGCCTCGGCTGGGTCGACATCGCCCTGGCGGCGTTGTTCTACACGGTCACCTGCCTCGGCGTCACGGTCGGCTTCCACCGGTACTTCACCCACGGCGCGTTCCGGGCCAGGCGCGGCCTGCGGATCGCGCTCGCCGTCACCGGCAGCATGGCCATGCAGGGCCCGGTCGTCGGCTGGGTCGCGGACCACCGGCGCCACCACGCCTACGCCGACCGCGCGGGCGACCCGCACTCCCCGTGGCGGTTCGGCACGTCGGCGGCAGCGCTGGTCAAGGGCTTCTGGTACGCCCACATGGGCTGGCTGTTCAACCGCGAGCAGACCAACGCCAACCGGTTCGCCCCGGACCTGCTCGCCGACCGCGACATCCAACGCGTCGACCGGCTGTTCCCCGTGCTGACCGTGGCCACGCTGCTCGCGCCGGCCGTGCTCGGCGGGCTCATCACGATGTCCTGGTGGGGCGCGCTGACCGCGTTCTTCTGGGCCAGCCTGGTCCGGGTGGCGCTGCTGCACCACGTGACCTGGTCGGTGAACTCGATCTGCCACATGATCGGCGACCGCCCGTTCGAGGCCCGCGATAAGTCCGCGAACTTCTGGCCGCTCGCCATCGCGTCCATGGGCGAGTCCTGGCACAACTCCCACCACGCCGACCCCACCTGCGCCCGCCACGGCGTCCGGCGTGGCCAGCTCGACATCTCCGCCCGGGTGATCTGGGTCTTCGAGAAGCTCGGCTGGGTCTCCAAGGTCCGCTGGCCCAAGCCGGAACGCCTGGCCAGCAAGCTCAAGGCCGCCTGAGCACTCAGCCGAACGCGCCGTGCCGCCCGGCGCCGTCCGCGAAGCGGGTGGCCCCGGTGAGCGCCTCGGCCAGCACCTCGGTGCCGTGGGCGAACTCCACGGCCATCGCCGCCTCCTCGGTGCCGCCCCACTGAGCCAGCGCGGACGCCCGGTCCGAGCGCAGGCAGGCCTGCGGGAACGCCGCCAGCCGCGCGGCCAACTCCTCGGCCGCCGCGCGGGCCTGGCCGGCCGGCACCACCCGGTTCGCCAGGCCGATCGCGAGTGCCTCGTCGGCCTGCACCGGCCGGCCGGTGAGGATCAGGTCCATCGCCCGGCTCTGCCCGATCAGCCGCGGCAGCCGCACCGTCCCGCCGTCGATCAGCGGCACGCCCCAGCGCCTGCAGAACACCCCGAACACGGCCGTCGTGTCCGCCACCCGCAGGTCGCACCACAGCGCCAGCTCGAGCCCGCCGGCCACCGCGTGCCCGCTCACCGCCGCGATGACGGGCTTGCTCAGCGTCAGGCGGGTCGGCCCCATCGGCCCGTCGCCGTCCGCTACCGTCCGGTTCCCTCTATCGGTGCCCACGGCCTTGAGATCGGCCCCCGCGCAGAACGCCGGACCGACACCTGCGAGCACCGCCACGCTCGCCGAGTCGTCCGCGTCGAACGCGCGGAAGGCGTCCGCGAGTGCCGCGGCGGTGACGCCGTCGACGGCGTTGCGGGCCTCCGGACGGTTGAGCAGGACCGTTGTCACCGGCCCGACGCGCTCAACACGGACCGTCTCGGTCATGGCGTGTCTCCTCGATGATCGGGTGAATACGACATAGAGTGCTGGGCGTCGCGCTGTACGCACCGTAAGCTGATAGCCGCCATCGGTGTGAACGTCGCGGCAGACACGGCTGACGCAGGGCACCATGGCGCAGGGGCACAGGCGGCCGGATATGCGACCGGCGGTGGGGTAGCAGGCGGACGGAGTTGCAGTGGACGCGAAAAAGGCCATCACGCTCGTGGCCGTGGCGCTGGTGCTGTTCTATGTGATCACCCAGCCCACCCAGGCAGCCGCTGCGGTGCAGGGCATCCTCGGCTGGCTCCGGAACGGCGCCGAGGCGATCATCACCTTCATGCGGAACCTCTTCGCCTGACCAGACCACTCGACACACGCCGCCAGGGCCCGGAGGCCCGGCGGCGTGTTCGTATGCGTGCCCGCGCACGCCTCCCGGAACGTAACGTTCAGTGCTCGGATCACGAGACACATTGGACCGTACGGGTGGATTCTCGGGTATTCAGCCCTGCTAGCGGGCTTTCGACGAGATCAGGTCTGGCGAACTGTCGGTGTCGGCCCTTACGGTTCCCGCATCGACTTTCGCGGGGCTGTTCCGCAGTTCTCTCGAGGAGGCAGGATGCTCGACGATCCCGGCGTTGATGATCTGGTGCGGCAGTGGACAGAGGACCACTCGAAGGCCGCCGAGTCCGACGAGATCAACCGGATCGCGTCCGAGTGGCTCGCGGACGTGCCGGTGCAACCGACGACCGGGATCCCGGGCCAGCGGGCCCGTGCCGGCAACTCTCCGTGGGCCGCGGTCGAGGCCACGGACCCGCGTTTCTTCGCGGCCATGCGGGAGCGGCTGCCGGAGGTGCCCGCCGAGCTCATCTCCTCCGCCGCCGGCTGGTGGCAGATGGTCGGCGGTCTCGCGGAGGCCAAGGAGTGGTGGGACGCGGGCATCAGCCCGCTCGACCAGCGCGCCCTCGACTACCGCGCGGCCGGCCTGGCGCCGTCCGACCTCGGCCGCCGGCTCGGCCCGCTCACCGTGCTCCAGCACCTGCGCAAGGGCAGCGCGCCCGCGTGGTGCGTCGCGCGCCTGCAGCGGCAGAACGAGCGCCGTTCCGCCTGATGTCGTAACGCCGCGCAGGCGGCGTCGTTGACCTCGTGTGACCGACACCGAGCCAGCGTTGCCGCGCCGAACGCTCGGCATGCTCATCCGGCTCGGTGTCGTTCTTCTCCTCCTCGCGGTGGCCGTGGGTGGCGTGCTGGTGCTGCGGTTCGCGACCTCCCCGGAGGCCGGGCCGCTCCGCCCGGAAAGCCCCGCCGACCAGGTCCCCGTGGCCGACGTCGAGCCAGGGGCCGTCGCTCCGGCGGCGGATCCCGGCGCCGTCGCCGAACCGCAGGCCCGCCCGCGGTCCGGGGCCGACCCGCTCCGCACCTGGGCCGCCCGCCTGTCCGGCCCGACCGGCATCCCGGCCCGCGCGCTGATGGCCTACGGCAACGCCGAGCTCGTCCAGCGCGACACCGACCCCGGCTGCCACCTGTCCTGGGCGACGCTCGCGGGCATCGGCCGCATCGAGTCCGACCACGGCCGGTACGGCGGCGCGGTCCTCCAGGAGGACGGCCGCCCGTCCAAGCCGATCGTCGGCGTCCCGCTGAACGGCACGTCCGGCGTGCGGTCGATCTCCGACACCGACGGCGGCCGGTTCGACGGCGACCCGCACGCCGACCGCGCGGTCGGCCCGATGCAGTTCATCCCGTCGACCTGGCGCCGCTGGGCCGCCGACGCCAACCTCGACGGCGAGGGCGACCCCCAGCAGATCGACGACGCGGCCCTGGCGGCGGCCCGCTACCTGTGCGCGAACGGCCGGGACCTGGCCGTGGCCGCCAGCTGGTGGGCGGCCGTGTTCTCGTACAACAACTCCGTGCCCTACGGCCAGAAGGTGTTCGGCCTGGCCGACGGCTACGCCCGCACCGCGATGTCCCAGGCGTGAGCGTCGCGGTGGTTGTCCCCTCCCGGTCACATCGGCAGGTCCGCCGGGGTCTACTGGATGACACCCGGCGATGGAGGAACGTGACCGATGGATGAGGGCGGGTGGCTGACCGAGCGGTTCGAGGAGCACCGGACCCGGCTGCGGGCGGTGGCCTACCGGATGCTCGGCTCGGTCAGCGAGGCCGATGACGCCGTCCAGGAAGCCTGGCTGCGGCTCAACCGGGCCGACACGAGCGGCGTCGAGAACCTCCCGGCCTGGCTGACCACCGTGGTGGCCCGGGTGTGCCTGAACATGCTGCGCACGCGCGCGTCGCACCGCGAGGAGTCGCTCGACGCGCGCCTGCCGGAGCCGGTCGCCGGCGACGAGGACGGGGCCGACCCCGAGCAGGAGGCGTTGCTGGCCGACTCGGTCGGGCTGGCGCTGCTCGTGGTGCTCGACACGCTGGCGCCGGCCGAGCGGCTGGCCTTCGTGCTGCACGACATGTTCGCCGTGCCGTTCGACGAGATCGCTCCCATGATCGAGCGGTCCCCGGCCGCGGCCAGGCAGCTCGCGAGCCGCGCCCGCCGCCGGGTGCGCGGGGGCACCGTGGTGGCCGAGGCCGACCTGACCCGCCAGCGCCGCGTCGTCGACGCGTTCCTGGCCGCCGCCCGCGGCGGGGACTTCGAGGCGCTGGTGGCAGTGCTCGACCCGGACGTGGTGCTCCGCGCCGACAAGGCGGTCGGCCCCACCCGCGCGCCGATCGTGCTCCGCGGCGTCCGCAACGTGGCCAAGGGCGCGCGCCTCGCGTCGGCACGGACCCCGTACACCCAGCCGGCGCTGATCAACGGCGCGGTCGGCCTCGTGATGGCCCCGCGCGGCCGGCTGTTCCTGGTGCTCAGCTTCACGATCACGGACGACAGGATCACCGAGATCGACGTGATCGCGGAGCCGGATCGCCTCCGCCGGCTGGACCTCGCCGTGCTCGACGGCTGATCGCCGACCACCCGGGCGCCGGCGCCGAACATCCGCTACGATGCGAACATACGTTCGATGAACCGGAGGGGGTCGAGGTGTTCAGGTACGCGGTTGTGGTGCAGCGCGCCGAGAACGGCGGTTTCGGCGCGTGGTGCCCTGACTTGCCCGGATGTGTCGCGGCGGGGGACAGCGAGGCCGGGGCCGTCGCCGAGATGGCCAAGGCCATCGAGGTCCACCTCGAAGGCTTACGTCAGGGCGGGCTCACCATCCCGTACCCCACGGCGATCGCGGCCACCATCGTCACCGACGCGGCCTGAGCACCTCGACCGGATGGCCTGTCCGGCACGGGTGTTAGCGTCGTTGGTGTGAATGGCGGAGTGCTGGCTCGCCGGGCGGGGATCGTCGCTCTGTGTGTGCTGTCACTCGTGGCCTGCGTCGGACTGGCGTGGTGGCAGTGGCAGCGGTTCGAGTCGGCCACCGGCAGCTGGCAGAACCTCGGCTACGTGTTGCAGTGGCCGCTCTTCGGCCTGTTTCCCGGCTTCATGTTCTGGCGGCTGCGCAAGCTGCGGGCCCAGCAACGTGCGGAGGCCGCGCCCAGGTCGGCCCCGGCCTTCGAGTCGGAGCCCCCGCCGCGGCCGCCGCAGCCGACGCGGCAGGATGAGGACGACCCCGAGCTGGCCGCGTACAACCGCTACCTCGCCCAGCTCAACGCCATGGATCAGGAGACCCGATGAGTGAGTCGCCGGTGACCACCGACGAGGAGAACCCGGCCCGGGCCGCCGGCGCGGCCGGCGTGCGCGGGGCGCTCGCGCGCTACCGGGTCATGGCCTACGTCGTCGGCGTCGGGCTGCTCGCGCTGTGCCTGTCGATGATCATGGAGTACGGCTTCGACCAGGACCGGTACACGGCGATCGTCGGCCCGGTGCACGGTTTCCTCTACATCGTCTACCTCGTCGTCACCGTCGACCTCGCGCTCAAGGCCCGCTGGTCGATGAAGGGCACCGTCCTGGTCATGCTCGCGGGTGTCGTCCCGCTGCTGTCGTTCTTCGTCGAGCGCCGGGTGACCGCCAAAGTTCGCGGGGGCATCGCGATCTAAGGCGGCCACCCGAACGATCAGGCGCCGATCCCGGTCAGCGAGCGGACCTCCATCTCCGCCTGCTTTCCCGGGTCGGCCGGTTCCTTGCTCAGCACCGTGCCGAAGTACCCCGCCAGGAACGAGATCGGGATCGACACGATGCCCGGGTTCGTCAGCGGGAAGAGGTGGAAGTCGACGCCGGAGAAGATCGACGTCGGCGCGCCGGACATCACCGGCGAGAAGAACACCAGCAGCAGGCACGAGCCGAGCCCGCCGTACATGCCCCACAGCGTGCCCTGGGTGTTGAACCGCTTCCAGAACAGCGAGTAGAGCAACGTCGACAGGTTGGCCGACGCGGCGAACGCGAACGCGAGCGCCACCAGGAACGCCACGTTCTGCCCGTTCGCCAGGATCCCGCCGATCATCGCGAGCACCCCGACCACCACCGCGGTCAGCCGGGCCACCCGCACCTCCGAGGCCGGCTCGGCCTTGCCGCCGCGGAAGATGTTGGCGTACACGTCGTGCGCGAACGACGCCGACGCCGTGATCGTCAGTCCGGCCACCACGGCCAGGATCGTCGCGAACGCCACCGCCGCCACGATGCCCAGCAGCAGCGTGCCGCCGATCTCGAAGGCCAGCAGCGGCGCCGCCGAGTTCTCCTTACCGGTCGACGCGAGGATCTTGTCGGAGCCGACCAGCGCCGACGCGCCGTACCCGATCACCAGCGTCGCCAGGTAGAACACGGCCATCGAGCCCACCGCCCACACCACCGACCGGCGCGCCTGGATCGCGTTCGGCACCGTGTAGAACCGCATCAGCACGTGCGGCAGGCCGGCCGCGCCCAGGATCAGCGCGAGCGACAGGGAGATGAAGTCGAGCTGGCTGATCGCGGACTTGCCGTACTGCGCGCCCGGCTCGAGCACGGCCTGGCCCTTGGCGTTGTTGGCGGCCGCGTCGTCGAGCAGCGAGGAGACGCTGAAGCCGAACTTGCCGAGCAGGAACACGGTCATCAGCACCACGCACAGCACCAGGATCGACGCCTTGATGATCTGCACCCAGGTGGTGCCCTTCATGCCGCCGACAAGCACGTAGAAGATCATGATCAGGCCGACGACGGTGATCACCAGCGCCTGCCCGCCCTTGCCGTGCACGTTGAGCAGCAGCGCGACCAGGCCACCGGCACCGGCCATCTGCGCGAGCATGTAGAAGAAGGAGATGACGAGCGTGGACGTCGCGGCCGCGGCACGCACCGGGCGCTGGCGCATCCGGTAGGCGAGCACGTCACCCATGGTGAACCGGCCGGTGTTGCGGACGAGCTCGGCCACCAGCAGTAGCGCGACCAGCCAGGCCACGAGGAAGCCGATCGAGTAGAGGAACCCGTCGTAGCCGTGCACCGCGATGGCGCCAGCGATGCCGAGGAACGACGCGGCGGAGAGGTAGTCGCCGGTGATGGCGATGCCGTTCTGCGAGCCGGTGAACGCGCTGCCCGCGGCGTAGTAGTCCGACGTCGAGGTGTTGCGGTGGCTCATCCGGTAGACGACGTACAGCGTGATCGCGGCGAACGCGGCGAACACGGTCATGTTGAGCAGCGGGCTGCCGAGCGACTCGGTCGCGGCGGCCGCGGTGGTGATCGGGTGGCTCATGCGTCCGCAACCCCTGCCTTGGCCCGGATCGCGGCGACCTGCGGGTCGAGCTTGTTCCGCGCGAACCGGACGTAGCCGATGGTGATAGCGATGGTCGAGACGAACTGCAGCAGCCCCAGCACCAGGCCCACGTTGACCGAGCCGATCAGCCGGTGGCTCATGAACCCCCGCGCGTACGCGGCGAGCAGCACGAAGGTCAGGTACCAGAGGAAGAACAGCGCGCTCATCGGAAAGACGAAGCGCCGGAAACGACGCCGCAACGCGGCGAACTCGGGGCTGTTCTGGATGGCCGCGAAGTCCGGTGGGCCGGTCGGCGCGGCGGCCGGGGTCGCGTGCCGGGTGATTCCGCCGAAGCCGCTATCCGGCGGTGCCGGAGACCGCGGGCCAATCGAGGAGTGAACCACCTGAGTCATTTGTTCCTCCGCTGAACATAGGCGGCGTTCGCCTAATTTCACAATGGAGACGGCCGGTGGAGCCTTGGCGGGCGCCATAGTAACCACGAGTCGGGTGAACGCCTAATGCGGACCGATCGGGCGAGGCCGCTCGGGCCGCCGGCAAGGACACCGGAACGGGACTATACGGCGGCTGTCGGGTGTTTCGTCAAACCCTGGGAGTAGTCGGGGTCAACGCTAGCGTGGGAACGTCCCGTCGACATTCACACTTCACGGTGAATTGTGGCGTGACGTTGCGTTGCGAAAGTTGCAGCCCGCAGGTTCATCGTCACCGATCGTGGTCCTCGGGCGGGCGACGGGCCACCCTCATCAGCCCATCGAGGGCAGTCTTAGCAGGTCGGTGAGCGGTTCCGCCGGCCGCCTCGGGCGAACACTTTCCGCAGTTGGGAGGCCCGGCGCAGGTCACGGCGGCCGGCCGGGGCGGCCGCGCCACCCAGTGATCTTGATCGGTCGTGACGCCGTCACGCGGTCGGCGAGAACCATCATTACCCGATCGGGGCATTAAGCCCGCAAGATCCAGACGGAAAGTAGAACGCCCATGATCAAATATGGTGAACCCCGGGCCAGGAGAGCCTTATTTGATCGCTTTCCGGGTCGTCCGCCCAGGTCAGCGTGTCTTTGTCGACGGCCTTTCGGTGTGGGTTGATTGATGTACGATCGTTCCTCAGTTCTCGCCGTCGCGGCGCGTTAGGGGCGCGACGCGGCAGGAGGAAGGAGCGAGTGCTGCGATCGAATTGAGTGCGCCACCCTGCGCCGGCACCGTGCCGCGGTGACACATTTGTCGTCGCCTGCGGTCGTGCCATTCATCGGTGCGCTCGGGTCGAATTCACTATTCCTCATTCTGAAATGAGGCGCTGTCTTGACAGACAACGTGACACGGACTGACGAGCCTGCTTCACGCGCGGCGGCGTTGTGGAGCGTGCTGGCCAACTGGCGGGACTGGAACCTCCCGGTCAAGCTCGCCGCCGTCACCCTGGTGCCGGTCATCTTCGCGATCGTGCTCGGCGCGATGCAGATCGCCGACCAGGTCGACCAGGCGGCCTCCTACCGCCGGGTCGACCGGCTCGTCGTGGTCAACGAGGAGCTCCGCACGCTCGTCGCGGCCCTGCAGAAGGAGCGCACCGCCGGCGTGGTGCTGCTCGCCGCGCGGGCCGCCGACATCGAGCCCGAGCTCGCCGACGAGCAGCGGGCCACCAACAGCGCCCGGGACGGCTTCACCCGGGCCGCGGGCCGGGTGACCCTCGACGAGCAGATCACCCACGCCAGCTACGCCGAGGTGCGGCGCTGGCTGGGCGAGCTGCCCGTCATCCGCAAGCAGGTCACCGGCTCGCTGGTCGACGCGTCCACCGCGCTCGGCCGCTACACCGACGTCGTCGAGGCACTGCTGCGGTTCGACCGGACCCTGTCGGCCGAGGCGATCGACCCGGGGCTGGCCGCGACGTCCTCCGCGCTCTACGAGCTCGAGGTCATCCGCGAGCAGGTCGCCTTCCAGCACGCGCTGGTCGGCGCCGGCATCGTGCGCGGCGGCCTGGTCGGTCCCGACCTCGAGTCGCTGCGCACCTCGGCCGGCCGGCTCGCCGACAGCACCACCGACTTCTACGCGGTCGCCGGCGACGACCGGGCCCGCGAGTACGACGCGAGCGTGAGCGGCACCGGCGTGGCGAGCCGCAACAACGTCGTCAGCGTCGTGCTCGCGACCCGCCCGGGCACCGACATCCCGACCACCGCGCAGGACTGGAACGACGCGTCCACGCTCACCGCGGACCGCATCGGCGACGTCGGCACCGCGCTGGGCCAGCAGCTGCGTGCCCGGTCGGCGGCCCTGCAGAACCAGGCCAGCGACGGCGCCGGGCTCGCCGCGGTGATCCTGCTGGTGGCCCTGGTGGTCGCGATCGGCGTGATGTTCGTGGTGGGCCGGCACCTCCTGAGCTCACTGTCCGCGCTGCGCCGCAGCGCCCTCGAGGTGGCCGAGTACCGGCTGCCGGACGCGGTCGCGCGGATTCGCGACCGCGGCGACGACGCCGGACCGATCGCCGTCGAGCCGGTGCCGGTCACCTCGATGGACGAGGTGGGCCAGGTGGCCCGCGCGTTCGACGCGGTGCAGCGGCAGGCGTTGCGGCTGGCCACCGAGCAGGCCGGCCTGCGGGCGAAGTACTCGAGCGTGTTCGTCAACCTGTCCCGCCGCAGCCAGGGCCTGGTCCAGCGGCAGCTGCAGCTGTTGGAGCGGCTGGAGCGCGACGAGGAGGACGCCGACCAGCTCGCGACGCTCTTCCAGCTCGACCACCTCGCCACCCGCATGCGGCGCAACAACGAGAACCTGATGGTGCTCTCCGGCAGCGACGTCGGCCGGCGCAACCAGCGCCCGGCGAGCCTCGCGGACCTGCTGCGTGCCGCGGTGTCGGAGATCGAGCAGTACCAGCGAGTCGTCATGCTGCCGCCGCCGGCCGTGCAGGTGGTCGGCTACGCGGTCGGCGACCTGGTCCGGCTCACCGCCGAGCTGCTCGACAACGCGTCGGCGTTCTCCGCGCCGGACACCCAGGTCACGATCGCCAGCCACTCCTTCGAGGACGGCTCGGTGTGCATCGCGGTGCTCGACGAGGGCATCGGGATGAGCCAGGCCGAGCTGGACGAGGCCAACGAGAAACTCGCCGACGCGGGCGCGATCGACGTGTCGACGTCGCGCCGGATGGGCCTGTTCGTCATCGGCCGGCTCGCCGGGCGGCACGGCATCGAGGTCCGGCTCAACGGCGGCCACGACGTCACGGGCGTGCGGGCCACCGTCACCGTGCCGGCCGAGCTGGTGTCCGCACCCGCCGCCGAGACACCCACCACGACCACGCCGCCGGTGTCCCGGGCCGGTGCCGCGTCGAGCGGGCTGGTCCCGTTCGCGCCCACCGGGACGTCGGCCAACGGCTCGGCCAACGGGACGGCCAACGGGACGACCGTCAACGGAACGGTCAATGGCACCAACGGGTCCGCGAACGGCGCCACGAACGGCTCGGCGTTCAAGCCGTCACCGCTGCCGCGCCGCCCCCGGCCGACCAACGGCTCGGACATCGCCCGCAGGCTGGGCGGCGACCAGGAGCCGACCCCGA
>NZ_DASWSJ010000425.1:0-5375 GCF_036402745.1 Actinophytocola sp.
GCGTTCGTCCTCCTCGGATCCGTTGCCGGCGCGTGGGGTTCGGCCGGCCGCGGCGGCGAGGGCGCCGGCACCGCCGTCCTCGACGCGCTCGCCGAAGGACGGCACCGCAGGGGACTGCCGGCGACGTCGATCGCCTGGGGACCGTGGGACGGTGCCGAACAGGCCACGCACCTGCGGCTCAACGGGCTGAACCCGATGCACGCCGGCCTCGCGGTCACCGCGCTCACCCGTGCCGTGACCGCCGGCCCGACCACGGTGGTGATCGCCGACGTCACCTGGGACCGGTTCGCGCCTGCCCACACGGCGAACCGGCCGGGACGGCTGCTGACCGGCGTTCCGGAAGCCCGGGACGCGTTGGCTGCCGCCGACCGCGCAGACGAGACGGCGGACACGCTGCGGCGACGACTGCGTGACCTGGCGCCGGCGGACCGGTCCGGCGCGGTGACCGAGGTCGTCCGCGAGCGGGTGGCCCACGTGCTGGGGCACACCGACGTCGAGGCCGACCGCGCGTTCCGGGACCTCGGGTTCGACTCGGTGACCGCCGTCGACCTGCGCAACCACCTGGCGACCGCGACCGGGCTCACCCTGCCGGTGACGCTCGTGTTCGACCACCCCACACCGGAGGCGCTGGCCCGGCACCTGCTCGACGAGCTCCTCCCCGCGGCGGACCCGGAGACCGACCTTCGCGAGCTGCTGGCCACGGTCCCGCTGACCCGGCTGCGCGAGATCGGCGTGCTGGCACCGCTGCTGCGCCTGGTCGGCGGAACCGACCCGGAGCGGCCGCCCGCACCCGTTCCCGACGCGACGCCGCACGACGTCGACGCGATGAGCCTCGACGCCCTCGTCCACGCCGCCCTGAACGGCGCCACCGACCAGTCATCCGCTGAAGGGCACCAACCATGACACCCCTTGTGTCAACCTCAGGATCGATCTCAGGCCGCCGGCTTCCCAACCGCACCTCAGGGGACCGTGACGCAAGCCAGCCACAAGTACGTGACCAAACAGAACTTGCCTCCCCCAACGTGACCAACACATTTAATTCCGGGGAGGCGGAACTGTGACCGAGAACTCCGTCGTCGAGGCACTGCGTGCCGCGCTGAAGCAGGTCGACAGCCTGCGCCGCCGCAACCGCGAGCTGACCGACGCGGCGACCGAACCGATCGCCATCGTCGGGATGGCGTGCCGGTACCCGGGCGGCGTGCGGTCGCCGGAGGACCTGTGGCGGCTGGTGGCCGACGGCGCCGACGCGATCGGGCCGATGCCCGCGGACCGTGGTTGGGACCTGGCCGCGTTGGACCGGTTCGAGACCGGTTCCGGAGCCCCGCGGGTGCCCCGGGAGGGCGGCTTCCTGGACGAGGCCACCGGGTTCGACCCCGCGTTCTTCCGCATCGCCCCGACGGACGCGCTCGTCATGGATCCCCAGCAGCGCGTCCTGCTGGAGGTCGCCTGGGAGGCCCTCGAACGTGCGGGCATCGTCCCGGCGTCGCTGCGGGGTGGCGAGACCGGCGTGTTCGTGGGCGGTGGCACCGGCGACTACCGCCTCCCCGTGCGCGGCGTGGAGTGGCAGAGCGCCCAGTCCGGCAGCCTGCTGTCCGGCCGGCTGGCCTACACCCTCGGTCTCAACGGCCCCACGCTCTCCGTGGACACCGGATGCTCGTCGTCGCTCGTGGCCCTGCACCTGGCCGCGCAGGCGCTGCGGACCGGCGAGTGCTCCCTCGCGCTCGCCGGCGGCGTCACGGTGATGGCGAGCCCGGCCGGGATCGTCGAGTTCGCCGTCCAGGGTGCCCTCTCGCCCGACGGTCGCTGCCGTGCCTTCGCCGAGTCCGCGGACGGAACCGGCTGGGCCGAAGGAGCCGGCGTCCTTGTGCTGGAACGGCTCTCCGACGCCCGGCGCGGCGGCCACCAGGTGCTGGCCGTGGTCCGTGGGTCGGCCGTCAACTCCGACGGCGCCTCCAACGGGTTGACCGCGCCGAGTGGCCCCGCCCAGGAGCGGGTGATCCGGCAGGCGCTCGCCAACGCCGGCCTCACCCCGTCCGAAGTGGACGTCATCGAGGCGCACGGCACCGCCACCCGTCTCGGCGACCCGATCGAGGCGCACGCGCTGCTCGCCACGTACGGCCGGGACCGTGCGACTCCGGTGCTTCTCGGCTCGATCAAGTCCAACATCGGCCACGCGCAGGCGGCGGCCGGCGTCGCCGGGGTGATCAAGATGGTCGAGGCGATGCGGCACGGCGTCGCCCCGAAGACGCTGCACGTCGACCGCCCGTCCTCCCGGGTCGAGTGGGCCGGCGGTGCGGTGTCCCTGTTGACCGAGGCGGTGGACTGGCCGGCGACCGGCCGGCCGCGCCGGGCGGCGGTGTCGTCGTTCGGCGCCAGCGGCACCAACACCCACGTCCTCCTCGAACGGCCGGACGACGCGCCGGTACCCGCACCGGAGCCGGTGCCCGTGCCGTGGGTGCTGTCCGCCCGTACGGCCGACGCCCTGGATGAGCGGAAAGCAGCCCTTCTGCCCCTTGTGGACACCGCACCGAACCCGGTCGACGTCGGGTTCTCGCTCGCCACCCGGCAGGTGTTCGAGCATCGGGCGGTGCTGCTGCCGGACGGGACCGAACTCGCCCGGGGGCAGGCGGCTCCGGGCCGCCTGGCCTTCGTGTTCTCGGGTCAGGGTTCGCAGCGGCTGGGGATGGGGCGGGGGCTGTACGAGCGGTTCCCGCTGTTCGCGTCCACAGTGGACGAGGTGCTGTCCCGGCTCGATCCGGGCGTGCGCGAGGTGATGTGGGGTGCCGACGCGGCGGCGTTGGACGACACGCGATGGGCGCAGCCTGCCCTGTTCGCCGTCGAGGTGGCCCTGTTCCGCCTGGTGGAGTCGTGGGGAGTGCGTCCGGACGTGCTGGTCGGGCATTCGATCGGCGAGCTGGCGGCAGCGTATGTCGCGGACGTGCTGTCGTTGGCTGACGCGTGTGCCGTCGTGTCGGCCAGGGCCCGGTTGATGGCGGCGTTGCCGCCGGGTGGGGCGATGGTCGCGGTGCGGGCGTCGGAGTCCGACGTCGCGCCGTTCCTCGGTGCCGAGGTGTCGGTCGCGGCGGTCAACGGGCCGGACAGCGTCGTGCTGTCCGGCGCCGAGGAGGCGGTGCTCGCCGTCGCCGGCCGGTTCGAGAAGACGACCTTGCTGCGGACGAGCCACGCGTTCCACTCGGTCCTCATGGAGCCGATGCTGGCCGAGTTCGCGGCGGCGGTCGCCGGGATCGAGGCGCACGACCCGGCGATCCCGATCGTGTCGACGGTCGCGGGGCCGGCACGTTTCGGGGACGCGGCCTACTGGGTGCGCCAGGTCCGGGAACCCGTCCGGTTCGCCGACGCCATCACCGCGGCGAAGCCGGACCGGGTGCTGGAGCTCGGCCCCGACGGCGCGCTGTGCGCACTGCTCTCGGACATCCTCGCCGTGCCTGTCGTGCGCCGGGACCGCGACGAGGTGGAGTCGGCGTTCCGGGCACTGGCCACGCTGCACGTCGCGGGCGTCGCCGTCGACTGGTCGGCGCCGGCCGCCGGCGGGCGTCTGGTGGGCCTGCCGACCTACCCGTTCCAGCACGAGCGGTTCTGGCCGTCGTCCGGACCGCGCGGCGGCGACGCGGCCGGACTCGGCCTCACGCCCGTCGACCACCCGCTGCTCGGTGCCGCCGCGGTGTCGGCCGGGGACGGCGGCGTCCTGGTGACCGGCCGGCTCTCGGTGCCGACGCACCCCTGGCTCGCCGACCACGAGGTGGGCGGCTCGGTGCTGTTCCCCGGCACCGGGTTCCTCGAGCTCGTGCTGTGCGCCGCCGACCAGGCCGGCTGCGACCGGGTGGAGGAACTCACGCTGTCGGTCCCGCTCGTGCTGCCCTCTCGCGACCCGGTGGCCGTCCAGATCGTGCTCGGTCCGCCCGACGAGGCCGGCCGCCGCGACGTTCGGGTGTTCTCCCGCCCGGGTCAACTGCCCGACGGCGAGTGGACCGAGCACGCCGCCGGCGCCGTGACCACCGGGCAACGGGTGGTGGAGCTGGCCACCCGGCCGTGGCCCCCGGAGGACGCGGTGGCCGTCGACCTGGACGGCCACTACGACCGGCTCGCCGCGAACGGTCTCGGCTACGGGCCGGTCTTCCGCGGGCTGCGCTCGGTCTGGCGGTGTGGCGAAGACGTCTACGCCGAGGTCGCCCTCCCCGAGCGGATGGCGAGTCGCAGTCCCGAGGCCGACGCCTTCGGCATCCACCCGGCGTTGCTCGACATGGCGCTGCAGGCCAGCGCGTTCGCCGCCGAGAACGAGGGCCGCAACCTCATGCCGTTCTGCTGGCGGGGCGTCAGCCTGCACGCGTCCGGGGCCTCGGCGCTGCGGGTGCGCTGGACTGCCGGCGGCACCGGGCTCAAACTGTCCACTGTGGATTCAGCGGGCGATCCGGTGATCACCGTGGAGTCCCTGACCGTGCGCGAGCCGGCCGCCGCTCCGGAGGCCGGCACGGGCGTGCAGGACTCCCTGTTCCACGTCGCCTGGAACCCGGTCGACCCGCCGGTGGCGGCGGACGGCGGGGACTGGACGATCATCGGTGCCGACTCCGACGCCGAGACCGACCTGCCGGATCCGCTGCCCGCGACGGTGTTCGTTCGCGTCACCGGCGACGAGACCGCTCGCGCGCTGGGTCTTCTGCAGCGGTGGGTGGCCGACGAGCGGTTCGCTGGTTCGCGGTTGGTGGTGGTGACCCAGGGCGCGATCTCGGGTGACGACCTGGCCGGATCGGCCGTGTGGGGGTTGGTGCGGTCGGCCCAGTCCGAGCACCCGGATCGGTTCTGGCTGCTGGACATCGAGTCCGATGCGGACCTCGAGGTCGCGTTGCCGGCACTGGCCGATGAACCACAGTTGATGGTGCGGTCCGGTGTTGTCCGGGCGGCACGGCTCACCCGGTTGGCGGCCTTGGTGCCGCCGGCCGACGGCTCGTGGCGGTTGGCGTCGGTTCGTGGCGGTGACCTGGGTGGGTTGGCGTTGGTGCCTGCCGCGGAGGTGCCGTTGTCGGGTGCGCAGGTGCGGTTGCGGGTGTCGGCGGCCGGGGTGAATTTCCGTGATGTGTTGACCGCGTTGGGGATGTATCCGGGAGAGGCGGGTGATCTGGGCGCGGAGGCTGTGGGTGTGGTCACCGAGGTGGGTCCGGATGCCCGGGTTGTGCGGCCCGGGGATCGGGTGATGGGGATCGTGCCTGGTGGGATGGCGTCGGTGGCGGTGGCGCCGGATGAGCGGGTGCTGGCGCGGGTTCCGGACGAGTGGTCGGACGAGACGGCCGCGTCTGTGCCGTTGGTGTTCTTGACGGCGTGGTACGCGTTCACCCGTCTGTCGCGGGTCGGGCCGGGTG
>NZ_DASWSJ010000426.1:0-4750 GCF_036402745.1 Actinophytocola sp.
GACCGTGGTGATCGGGCCGCTGAACCGGACCTTCCCGCCGAAGATCCGGAACACCGGATCACAGACCTGGATGTCCGGGTGGGCGTCGCACAGATCGGTCGTGGCAGGTGTCGTCACGGGCAGCTCGCTCTCATCGTGGGCGGATGGTTATAACCTATAACGGCCGACCCGAGGAGAGCAGTGCCCGAGCCATCGCCAGCAGGTCCGCCCGGCTTCGCGACGAAGAGCGACCTGGCCTACACCCGCGTCCGAGAGCTCATCGGCACCGGCGATCTCGCGCCGGGGGCCGTCCTTCCCCAGGCCGCGCTCGCCCGGACCATCGGCATCAGCACCACTCCCCTGCGCGAGGCGCTCCGCCGGTTGATGCAGGAGGGCCTGGTGGACCTGGACGCGCACCGGAACGCCCGGGTCCGACCACTGGACGCCGCCGAGGCCCGGGATCTGCTGGAGCTCCGGCAGACGCTGGACCCCCTGGCCGCCTCCCTCGCGGCGCAGCGCCGGACCGACGCCGACCTCGCCGACGTCCGCGCAGCCCTCGACGGTCTCGAGGCACTGAGCAGCCGCCCCTCGACCGCCCAGCTGGAGAGCCATCAGCGCTTCCATGCCGCCATCCACCACGCCGCGCACAACGCCCTGCTGACGCAGACCCTCGACGGGCTCTGGCTGAAGACCGACCGCTACCGACGGCACGGACTCGAAGCCGGCCGCACGAACGAGGAGCGCGACGCCCGAGCCACTGAGCACCGGCTGCTGTTCGAGGCGGTCCGGAACGGCGACCCGGAGGCCGCGGCCGATCTGATGCGCCGGCACATCGAGAGCAGTCTGGGAGCGCAGTTGCTCGACCGGCTGGGCGATCCGGAGCCGCCGCGGTGAGCAGCGC
This sequence comes from Actinophytocola sp., assembly GCF_036402745.1. Lineage (GTDB taxonomy): Bacteria > Actinomycetota > Actinomycetes > Mycobacteriales > Pseudonocardiaceae > Actinophytocola. Next base: position 881 of record NZ_DASWSJ010000426.1, read on the forward strand.
CGGTGGCGGGCAGCCCGGTCCGGGACGCCGCCTGCTGGCCCTCCTGCTGCTGCACTCAGCGCTCACCCAGGTGGTCACGTTCGCCCTCCGCCCGACGTCGGCCTACCGGGCACTGGAGCTGGACGTGCCGACCGCCTGGCTCGGCGCGCTGACCGCCTCCTTCGCCGTGGTGCCCCTGCTGCTCGCCGTCCCGTCCGGCCAGGCCACCGACCGCTTCGGCGAGCGCCGCGTGATGCTCGTGGGGGCGGTGCTGATGGCGCTGTCCGGCGCCGTCTTCGCCACCGAGCGGGGCGGCGCGGCCGGACTCGTCCTGGGCAGCGTGGTGCTGGGCACCGGCCATCTGTTCTCGGTCGTCGGACAGCAGGCGGCCGTGGCCAACACCGCCGGCCCCGGGCGCCTGGACACGGCGTTCGGCTACTACACGTTCGCGGCGTCGCTGGGCCAGGCCATCGGCCCGGCCCTGATCACCGTGATCGGCGGCAGCGGGTCGCTGCCGGACACCACGCCGATCTTCTTCACGGCCACGGGCCTGGGCGTCGCCCTGCTCGTCTGCACCGCGTTCCTGCGGATGCCCGCCCGCGAGGGGGCCGGCGGCGGCACCGCGAGCGGCGGCATGGGCACGCTGCTGCGCGTACCCGGACTGCTGCGGGCTCTGCTGGTCAGCTGCGTCGTCCTGGCGGCCGTGGACATCACGCTCGTCTACCTGCCGGCACTGGGCGCCGACCGTGGCCTCGCCGCGGGCTTCGTCGGGCTGCTGCTGACGCTGCGCGCCGTCGCGTCGATGAGCTCACGTCTGTTCCTCGGCCGGCTGGTGCGCCTGGCCGGCCGCCGGAGGCTGATGATCGTGAGCGTGGCCCTGTCGGCGGTGTCCATGGCCCTCGTCGCGGCCCCGCTCCCCGCGGCGGTCATGGCCGCGGCGGTGGTCCTGCTCGGGCTCGGCCTGGGCGTGGGGCAGCCGGTCACCATGTCCTGGCTCGCCGAGGTGGCACCCACGGGTCTGCGCGGCCGGGCGATGTCCCTGCGGCTGACCGGCAACCGGCTCGGCCAGGTGCTCATCCCGAGCGCGGTCGGCCTGGTCGCCGTAGGAGTGGGTGCGGCCGGCGTGCTGGCGGCCACGGCCGCCGCGCTCGCGGTCGTCGGGATCGCGGCAAGACGGCTCGCCGTGGACGGCGACCCGGGGAGCTAGGACCGCGCGGCGATCCACTCGACCACGGCGTCGGTGAACCCGTCGGTCGAGGCGGTGCCGCCGAGGTCCCGGGTGCTGATCCCGCCGCGAACCGCCGCACGCACGCCGTCCTCGATCCGCAGCGCCGCGTCGGCCGCACGCGCGTCGCCGTGCCGCGTGCCCAGCCAGTGCATCAGCATCCCCGCCGACAGGATCATCGCGACCGGGTTGGCCTGGCCCGTGCCGGCGATGTCCGGAGCGGACCCGTGCGAGGCCTGCGCCATGCACCGGTCGTCGGAGGCGTTGATCGACGGGGCGATGCCCAACGACCCGGCCAGCTCGCCGGCTAGCTCGGAGAGGATGTCGCCGAACATGTTCTCGGTGACGACGACGTCGAAGGACGACGCCCGGCGCAGCAGGTGCACCGTCATCGCGTCGATGTGGACGTCGTCCACGTCGACGTCGGGATAGGTCTCGGCCACCTCGAGGCAGATCCGCTTGAACAGCCCGGAGGTCAGCTGCAGGACGTTCGCCTTGTGCACGATCGTGAGCTTCTTCCGTCGGCGCCGGGCCAGCTCGAACGCCGTCCGGGCGATCCGCTCGATCGCCGGCCGGGTGAAGACGCCCATCGCGATCGCGACGTCCGGCGTGGGCATGAACTCCCCCGTGCCGGCGTAGGTGTTGCGGTCGGCGTAGAAGCCCTCGGTGTTCTCCCGCACGATCACCAGGTCGGTGTCGGGCGCGATCGCGCGCCCGCCACCGACGCCGCGCGCCGGCCGGATGTTGGCGTACAGGTCGAAGTGCTTGCGGATCGCGCCGCTCGGGTTCAGCTGGGACCGGAAGGGCTCGGGATAGGCGGCACTGTCGTGCGGTCCGAGCAGCCAGCCGTCGAGCTCGGCGAGCGCCTCCACCGTCGTGGCCGGGAGCGCACTGCCGTGCTCGGCGATCGCGGAGGCGCCCAGCGGCAGCACCTGCCAGTCGATCCGGTCGGCTCCGGCGGCCGCGAGGGCGGCGTCGACCACGCGCACGGCCGCGGGGACGATCTCGGGGCCGATGCCGTCACCCGTCAGGACCCCGAGGCGGTAGCGACTCATGCCGGCGTCGCGCCGCGGTCGCCCGCGGACAGGTGCTCGAACGTCTCACCGGTGGCGGTGATCGTGCGGGTGACGTCGCGGCCGCCGTAGACCCAGTAGATGGTCATCGAGCCCGCACCGCGGTTGCGGAAGCAGTGCCGAATGCCGGCCGGCACCCAGGTGGCCTGGCCGGCGACCAGATCGAACTCCTCCTCGCCGACGACGGCGGTCGCCTCGCCGTCGACGACGAGGACGGACTCCTCGACGTTGTGCGAGTGCAGCGGGATCGCGGTGCCGGGTGAGAAGACCGTCATTCCGGTCGTGACCGTGTTCCCCTCGCAGTTCCACCTGCCGACGAACGGGATCGTGACGACGCCGTTGCCGCGGTCGAAGCGCTCGATCGTCTCCGGGCGCAGCACCATCGACGGCGGAACGGGCTGCGCGCTCACGGGGACTCCTCGGCGGTGTGGGTGACCAGCAGCCGGCCGGGGGTGTTGAGCTGGTCGACGAGGACCCGGTCGGCGACCGTGCGCCACCGGGCGAAGTGCGCAGCGGCCTTGTGCGCCGCGAACGCCGCCGCGTCGGTGTAGAGCTCGTAGAGCAGGAACCGGTTCTCGTCGTCGGCCACCGAGCAGACGTCGAACCGCAGGCAGCCGGGCTCGTTCCGGACCGACGCCTCGGCGTTCAGCGCGATGCCGGCGAGGAACTCCTCGCGCCGGCCCGGCCGCACCTCCATCTGGACCACCAGGCTGAACATCTCGTCCTCGATCCGTCGGAGTGCTTGTATGCGGTACTGTATACAAGATGACGAACGGCGCGGCACCCCAGTACGAGCCGCGGATCGCCCCCGACGCCCTGCGCGACTTCGGCAGCCGGATCCTCACCGCCCTCGGCGTGCCCGGGGACGACGCTGCTCTGGTCGCCGACAGCCTCGTGCAGGCCGATCTGTGGGGTCACCAGTCCCATGGCTTCCTGCGGCTCCCCTGGTACGCCGCCCGCCTGCGCTCGGGCGCGATGCATCCGGTCACGGATCCGGCGGTCCTCTCCGACACCGGGCCACTGGTCCTGCTCGACGGCCGCGACGGCATCGGTCAGGTGCTCACCGAGCGCGCCCGTGAGCTGGCGGTGCAGCGGGCCCGCACCCACGGCGTCGGCGTCGTGGGCGTGCGCAACTCCAACCACTTCGGCACGGCGATGTACTTCACCCGCCGGGCGGCGCGCGACGGGTTCGTCGCGGTGCTGACCACCAACGCCAGCCCGGCGATGGCCCCGTGGGGCGGCCGCGAGAAGCGGCTCGGCACCAATCCGTGGTCGATCGCGGCGCCGGCGCCCGACGGCGGGGTCGTCGCCGTCGACATCGCGAACACCGCCGTGGCCCGGGGCAAGATCCACCTCGCCAAGAACCGGAACGAGTCCATTCCGGAGACCTGGGCACTCACCGCCGACGGCGCGCCGACGACCGATCCGGCGGAGGGCGTGCTCGGCGTCCTGCTCCCCATGGCCGGCCACAAGGGCTACGCGATCACGTTCCTGATGGACGTGCTCTCCGGCGCGCTCACCGGCAGTGCGGTCGGCACCGGCGTCCACGGCCCCTACGAGGCCGGCGAGCGCAGTGGCGCCGGGCACCTCTTC
>NZ_DASWSJ010000427.1:0-4190 GCF_036402745.1 Actinophytocola sp.
CGGACTTGCTGACCCGCATCGGCCGGGTGCTCGCGGACCGCATCGACGACGTCGCTCGCGACCTGGCGAGCTCTCGCTCGGCGGGACTGGAAGGCCTGATCCAGCAGGACGAAATCCTTCGCGTCGAGCGCTATTGCCGGCAGGCGGACATCGTGGCCACCGACCTCGGTCCCAACATCATCGACCTGGCGGACGGCGGCGCCGCGGCGGGTCAATTCTTCCAGGTGGTGACGGCAAACCTGGCCAGAGGATCGAAGTACCGGTTCCTGCTCGCCGGCGAGCTGACCCTGCGCTCCGCGTCGGTGATCCATTTCCGAGAGATGATCAGCGCCGCGGTCGGCGGCGATCACCTGAACGAAAATTGCTCGTTTCGACGAGCTGTTCTGCCGATCATGGGTGGCTCTGGCTTGTACGAACTCGATGTCGCAACGCTCGCGCTGCAGGAGCAAGGGTTGTTCACACAGTTCAGTAAATACATCTTAAACGGCACCCACTTCGGCTACCTTAATAGTCCGAATACGGATTCGAACTCGGACATGCTGATGAGTCCTGAACATACGGAACGTGCCCGAATCGCATTCGAAGAGTTATGGCGCGTTGCCGGCAACCACACATACGGAGGGTAGCATTCGCGCCCCCTGACAGGGTGATCAGCTCCGCCGGTTTACTGTGCCGCGGTGATTGTCGCCACCTCTGGGGCCACCGCCGGACGCGTTGTCAAAGTACAACGCCATCCACGTGGCCGACGAATATGGCTGGCCCACATCGACCTGGGCGACGGCAATGCGCCTGCACAGATCGTCTTCGGCGGTCAGTACGTGCTAGGACGCGACGAGCTGGTACCTGTCGCTCCGCCCGGCGCGCGGGTTGTCGACCGGGCTGGCGACGGGACGCTGCGAACCAGGAAGATTCGCCGTCGCCGATTTCGCGGTGAGCGGTCGCACGGCATGCTCTGCAGCTTCGACGAACTCGGGTGGTCGGAGCATGGTGGCCAGGACGAGGTCGCGATCCTCCGGGCGGTGACCCCAGGCCAGAACCTCGACGACCTGTCCGTCGAGGAGCGGCGTGAGTTGGTCGGGTCGCCACGTGGGCGTGGACAGAAGCTTCGCGTGCTGGTGATGTGGGTCTCGAGCTTGCGTCCACTTCAGCTGAACAGATCCCGCGAGCTGAAGTTGGCCATGACGTCCTGAGCCCCCGACTCCACTCGGCGACCCGGTGGCGCCGGACCGTAACGAGCGGGCGCGGCGTGCGAATTTTCCGGTAGACGACACGGAACGGATCTCTTCGCCTTTCTCGCGCTCGTCACGCGGGGCATTCTCCTCGAGTCGGGGCAGGAGCGGCGGCGGCCGCCCGCGCCGGAGTCGGCCTTTCGCCGCACCGCGGGCGTGGATCAGCGGTGGCCAGGCGTGCTTCGAGACGCACGTGACCGACGGCTCGGCGTTCTGTAGCTACCTCCGTGAACGGCGACAAGAGCCTCGGCCATCGGGAACCCGGTGGGAGTCCGATCGTCGGAACGGGCGACGGCCAACTTCTCCCAGCCAATTGCGGCGACCGGGCAGCAGCCGTCGTAGGCGCTGGTTACGCTCCCGGCGTACGCAATTCACGCACAAGGGGGCGCACGCCGTGACTTACCCGCCACAAGGCGGTGGCTATCCGCCGCAGCAAGGCAACTACGGTCCGCAACAAGGTGGATACGGCCCGCCGCAGGGTGGTTACCCGCAGCAGGGCGGGTACGGTCCGCCGCCCGGGTACCCGCCGCAGCAGCCGGGGTGGGGGCCGCCGGGGTACCCGCCGCCGCGGAAGAACAACACCGGGCTCATCGTCGGCGTCGGGGGCGCGGTGCTCGCCGCCGTCATCGCGCTGGTCCTCGTGCTCGCGCTCAACGGGGGCAACGACAACAAGCCCTCCGACACCGCGGGCAGCGCCAACTCAGGCGGCAACCCGTCGGTCGAGATTCCGGGGCCGAACGGGCCCGGGGCCACCAACAGCGGCGGCAACGACAACGGTGGCAGCGGCGGTGGCAGCGGCGGTGGCGCGAGCAGCCCGGAGGCGCTGGCCGACGAGGTCGTGACGATCATCGAGAACCACGACTCCTCCGCCATCGACCAGTACGCCTGCAGCGAGTCCAACGCCAGCGGGCTGAAGACCGAGCTCGACAAGCTCGCCGGGCTCGACATCACCGCCACCGTCGAGAACGTCACCGACGACGGCAGCACGGGCCAGGCGACCATTCAGATGAAGGCGTCCACCGGCCAGAGCGAGGGCTTCACGCTCGAGATGGCGCAGAACGGCGGCAGCTGGTGCGCAACAGGCATTTGAGTCAGCGAGTAACGAAGTAGGCCGTTTGGCGGCAAAGCATTGACGACCTGGGCGGCGGCAACCAGAGTTACCCGAGTCTGGAGCCGTCCGTCCCAGGAGGCGTCGATGTACCGGTCGTCGAAGCGAACGATCGTCAGCACCTGCGTCATTGCCGCGAGCCTCGCCATCGGCATGACCACCGCGAACGCGGAGGACCAACCTGCCGGCCGGCAGGAGGTCTACGCCGCCGCGGCCGCCGAGTTCGGGGTGCCGGACAGCGTGCTGCTCGGTGTGTCCTATTTGGAGTCCCGGTGGGACGTCAACGCCGGGGCGCCGAGCACCAGCGCGGGCTACGGCCCCATGCACCTCACCGACGTCACCGCCGCCAACACCGGCGGCACCCACCACGACGACGGCACCGAGGACCCCCGCGGCGACGACGCCCGCCCCGCGCTGCACCCGCAGGCCGGTGAGCCGGACCTGTCGGCGCCCGCGCTGCGCACCGTCGATAGGGCCGCCGAGCTGACCCACGTGGACACCGCCACGCTGCGGTCCGACCCGGCCCAGAACATCCGCGGCGGCGCGGCGCTCCTGGCCCAGCACCAGCGTGATCTCGGCATCCACAGCGACAAGCCGGCCGACTGGTACGGCGCGGTGGCCCGCTACAGCGGCGCGACCGACACCGCCACCGCGTCGGCGTTCGCGGACGAGGTGTTCACCACGATGGCCCAGGGCGTCGAGCGCGTCACCGACGACGGCCAGCAGGTGCGCCTCGCCGCGCGGCCCGACGTCGCGCCGAACACCGCGCAGCTCGGCGAGCTCGGCCTGCGCCCGTCCAACGACGACGGGACCGAGTGCCCGCGCGGCCTGGGCTGCGAGTGGATCCCGGCGCCGTACGCCGCGTTCGGCGCCGGCGACTACGGCAACCACGACCTGGCGAACCGGCCGGAGAGCCAGAAGATCAACTACATCGTCATCCACGACACCGAGGGCAGCTACGACACGACGCTGCGGCTGGTGCAGGACCCGACTTACGTGAGCTGGCAGTACACCCTGCGCTCGGCCGACGGCCACGTCGCGCAGCACGTGAAGGCCAAGGACGTCGCCTGGCAGGCCGGCAACTGGTACGTCAACTCCAAGTCGATCGGCCTGGAGCACGAGGGCTTCGCCGCGAAGGGCGCCTGGTACACCGAGGCGCTGTACCGCAGCTCGGCCAAGCTCGTGCGCTATCTCGCCGAGAAGTACCGGATCCCGCTGGACCGCCAGCACATCATCGGCCACGACAACGTTCCCGGCACGATCCCGTCGACGGTCGCCGGCATGCACTGGGACCCGGGCCCGTACTGGGACTGGGCGCACTACTTCGAGTTGCTCGGCGCACCGTTCCACGGCATCGACACCCCGCGGGCGGGCCTGGTGACGATCAAGCCGGACTACCGGTCGAACAAGCCGGCCTTCACCGGCTGCGTCACCGCCGGCGTGCCGTGCGACCCGCACGGGTCGGGGTCGGTGATCCTGCACACCGAGCCCAGCGCGGACGCGCCGCTGCTGACCGACGCCGGCCTGCACCCGGACGGCTCGCCGGGCACGATGCACATCTCGGACCACTCGAGCCGAGTGGAGACCGGGCAGCAGTACGCGATCGCCGAGCAGCGCGGTGACTGGGTCGCGATCTGGTACCTGGGCCAGAAGGGCTGGTTCCACAACCCGTCCCGGTCGCCGGCGGCCGTGTACTCGTTCGGCATGGTGGCGACGCCGAAGCCGGGCAAGGCGAGCATTCCGGTGTACGGCCGGGCCTACCCGGAGGCGGCGGCGTACCCGGCGAACATCCGGCCGCAGGCGGTGACGCCGCTGCAGTACTCGCTGCTGGCGAACCAGAAGTACGCGGTCGG
>NZ_DASWSJ010000428.1:0-6586 GCF_036402745.1 Actinophytocola sp.
GGTTCGCCCCCTAGGCTGCGGTCGGGTAATCGATTACCGGAGGCGATCAATGTCGACTGCATCCGAGTGTTGTTCCGACGGCGAATGCTGCGGCCACGGCCAGTCCCGGCGCGCGTTCCTGTCCATGGGAATGGCCGGGCTCGGCATGCTCGCCGCGCCCGCACCGGTGGCCGCCGCGCTCGGGCTCGACCCCGAGGGGCTCGTCGCGGTCCCGGCCGACAAGCACCTCACCGACGACGTCGTGCGCGCGCTCGAGGCCCGCGGCAGACCCACCGAGTACCGCGGCGCCGCCCTGCAGCACATCGGCATGCCGGTCGGCGGCGGGTGCAGCGGCCAGGTCTACCTCGCCGGCGACGGGCGGCTCTGGGCCTGGGACATCCTCAACCCCGCCACCTTCCCGCTCGGCGGCGCCAACGGCGGCGGCCCGCACTACGCCGACCCGCTGACCGCCCGCTCGCCCTTCGCCCAGGGTTTCACGCTGCGCGCCGACAAGACGAGCCGGAGCCTCGACGCCGACGGGTTCCGCGACGTCCGGTTCGTCGGCCAGTACCCCGTCGGCATCGTCACCTATCGGGATGACGATTGCCCGCTGCAGGTGACCGCCGAGGCGTTCTCCCCGTTCATCCCCCTCGAGGTCGACGACTCGACCCTCCCCGCGACCACCCTCTCCTTCACCCTCCGCAACACCACCGGCCGGGCCGTCAAGGCCGAGGTCGTCGGGTCCAGCGCCAACCCGGTCTGCCTCACCACCCGCGACCAGCAGCCCATCCGGCTCACCGCCTCGCCCTTCCGCGGCCGGAACCGGGCGGGCGTCGAGTTCGCCGCCGAGGAGATCGAGACCGACGACACCGACATCCTCTTCGAGGACTGGGAGTCCGGCACCTTCGACGGCTGGACGGTCGACGGCGAAGCGTTCGGCACCGGCCCCGTCACCCCGGCCCAGGTCCCGGGCTACCTGCGCCGCTTCGGCGACCTGCTCCTGTCCGGCACGCACTTCGTCACCTCGCACCGGGCCGGCCAACCCGACCCCGACGGCTACCAGGGCACCCTGACCAGCCGCGAGTTCACCGTCGAGCGCCGCTACGTTGCGGTGTCGGTCGGCGGTGGCCGCAGGCCCGGCGAGACCGGCGTCGAGGTCGTGGTCGGCGGCCAGGTCGTGGCCAGCGCGACCGGCCGCGACAGCGAGCCCATGATCGCCACCATGCTCGACCTGAACGACCACATGGGACAGACGGCGCGGATCAGGATCGTCGACCGCGCCGCCGGCCCCTGGGCACACGTCAACTGCGACGCGATCGTCTTCACCGACAAGCCCGACCTCGTCTTCGAGGACTGGGCGAGCGGCACCTACGACGCGTGGACCGTCACCGGCGACGCGTTCGGCGCCCGCCCGGTCACCCCCGCCGAGACCCCGCCGGACTTCCGCCGCCCGTTCGGCGAGATCAACGACCTCAACGTCGTCGGCACCCACTTCGCCACCTCCTACAACTTCCGCGCGACCGGCGACGCCGACGCCTACCAGGGAAAGCTGACGAGCGACCCGTTCCCGATCGAGCGCCGCTACGTCACCGCGTGGGTCGGCGGCGGCGCGCACCCCGGGCGCACCTGCGTCGACGTCGTCGTCGACGGGACTGTTGTCGCGACCTTCCTCGGGCACGAGATCGAGCCCCTCACCGCCATCTCGATCGACGTCAGCCGCTGGGCCGGCAAGCAGGCGCACCTCGAGGTCGTCGACTCGATCGCCGCGGGCTGGGGGCACGTGAACGTCGGCCGGATCGTGTTCAGCGACCGGCCGGTGCGCCGCGTGCCGATCGAGCAGCTGCCCGAGTTCGGCACCTTCGCCCTCGCGGCCGCCCACGACGCCGGCGTGGCCACCGAGGGCGGCGAGTCGGCCACCGTCACCGTGCCGGTCACCGTCCCACCTGGACAGTCCCGGACCGTCCACTTCGTCCTCACCTGGCACTTCCCGACCCCGCAGCCCGCGTCGTTCGGCTGGCTGCGGGACGGCCCGCGGCTGCGCCACCACTACGCCACCCGGTTCGCGAGCGCGCGCGAGACCGCCGAGTACGTGACGGCGAACCGGGAGGAGCTGGCGGCGAAGACCAAGGAATGGACCCGCACCTGGTACGCGGACTCCACGCTGCCGCACTGGTTCCTGGAACGCACCCTCGCCAGCGCGTCCACAGTGGCCACCAACACCTGCTTCCGCTTCGACAACGGCCGCTTCTACGCCTGGGAGGGCACCTACTGCTGCGCCGGCACCTGCGGTCACGTGTGGAACTACGCGCAGGCCGTCGCCCGGCTGTTCCCGGAGCTGGAGCGGGACACCCGCGAGCGCGTCGACCTCGGCCTCGCGCTGCGGGCCAACGGCGAGATCGGCAACCGCGGCGAGGCGGGCGAGGGCTGGTTCGCCGACGGCCAGTGCGGCACGATCCTGCGCGTCTACCGCGAGCACCAGATGTCGCCCGACGACGGCTTCCTCACCCGCGTGTGGCCGGCCGTGCGCAAGGCGCTGGACTGGGTCGTCAGCCAGGACGGCGACGGCGACGGCATCCTCGAGGGCAGCCAGTGGAACACCCTCGACGCCCAGTGGTGGGGCGAGATCCCGTGGATCAGCGGGCTCTACGTCGCCGCGCTGCACGCCGGCGCGGCCATGGCCACCGAGCTGGGTGAGGACGCCAAGGCCGCCGAGTACACCCGGCTCGCCGAGCGCGGCACGGCCTACCTGGAGAGCACGCTCTGGAGCGAGGAGTACGGCTACTTCTTCCAGCGCGTCGACCCCGCGCACCCGACCGCGCCGAACTCCAACCGCGGCTGCCACATCGACCAGCTGTACGGCCAGACCTACGCGGGCCAGCTCGGCCTGCCCCGGGTGTTCTCGGCGGACAAGTCCAGGACGGCCCTGGCCAGCGTGTTCCGCAACAACTTCCTGCCCGACGCCGCGGCCTACCGCCCACCCGGCATCCCCGCGCCCCGCGTCTACGCGATGCCCGGCGAGGCCGGCACGCTGATGTGCACGTGGCCCCATGGCGGCTCGACCGAGGCCGGCCAGGGCGGGGTCGTCGGCTACTTCAACGAGGTGTGGACGGGCCAGGAGTACCAGCTCGCCGCGCACCTGATGGCCGAGGGCATGGTGGCCGAGGCGCTCGCCGTCACCCGTGGCGTGCACGACCGGCACGATGCCGCCAAACGCAACCCGTACAACGAGATCGAGTGCAGCGACCACTACGCGCGGGCGATGATGAGCTACGGCGTCTACCTCGCGGCGTGCGGCTACGAGCACCACGGCCCGCGCGGCCATCTCGGGTTCGCGCCCCGGCTGTCCCCCGAGGACTTCCGGGCCGCGTTCACCACCGCCGAGGGCTGGGGCCTCTACCGCCAGCGTCGCCGCGGTGGCCGGCAGGACTGCGCGGTCGAGGTCCGCCACGGGCGACTGCGGGTCCGCACGCTCGCGTTCGAGACGGCCTCGCCGGTGCGCTCGGTGCGCGTCGACGGCCGGCGGGCGGCGTTCACGGTGAAGGGCTCGCGCGTGGAGATCACGCTCGACGCGCCGGTCACGGTCCGGGCCGGCTCGACGCTCCAGGTCACGCTCGATCGGTAATCGATTTCACGGAGACGCCATGCGTGCGACGTTGTGCCCTGTCAGCGGGTTCCTGGGGGCCGGCAAGACCACGACGCTGCTGGCCGCCGCGCGCGAGCTGCGCCGCCGCGGCCACCGGCCGGCGATCGTCACCAACGACCAGGGCCGCGACCTGGTCGACACCCGGCTCGCGCGCACGGTCACCGACGCGGTGGCCGAGGTGCTCGACGGCTGCTTCTGCTGCCGGTTCGACGAGCTCGCCGGCGTGGTGACCCGGCTCGTCGACGGCGGCGCGGACGTCGTGCTGGCCGAGGCGGTCGGCAGCTGCACCGACCTGCGCGCGACCGTGGTGCGGCCGCTGCGTGCCCACCACGGCGACGGTTTGCGGGTGGCGCCGCTGGTCACGGTCGTCGACCCGGTGCGGTACCGGGTGTTCGCGCGGTCGTGGGCGGCGGGGGAGGACTCCGACACCGGCTACCTCTACGCCCACCAGCTGGCCGAGGCCGACGTGCTCGCGGTGAACAAGATCGACCTCGCCGGCCCGGGGCTCGGCGGCGTGCTGGCCGAGCTCGGCCGGCGCAACCCCGCGGCGCGCGTGGTGCCCTACTCCGCGCGCTCCGGCGAGGTCGGCGCCCTGGTCGACCTGCTGCTGGCGGACGGCGAGCCCGATCGGCCCGACACGGGGCTGGACTACGACCGGTACGCCGCGGCCGAGGCCGAGCTCGCGTGGCTCAACCAGGAGGTCGCGGTGTGCGGCCCGGTCCGGCCGGCGGTGTGGGCGAGTGCCGCGCTGGCGGCGCTGTCCGCGTGGGCGGCCGCGACCGGCGCGCTGGTCGGCCACGCGAAGGTGACCGTGACCGGCGAGGGCGGGCTCGCCAAGGTGAGCCTGACCGGCGCCGGCGAGCCGCTGAGCGTCGACCTGCCCGGTCCGGACGCGGTGGGCGAGGGGCACGCGGTGTTCAACCTGCGGGTGGCCTGCCCGCCGGCCGACCTGGACCGGGCGTGCGTCGAGGCGGTCGCCGCCGCGGACCGCGTGTGCGGCACGTCGAGCGGGAGCGGCTCGGGCCCGGCGGCGTTCCGGCCCGCATATCCCCGGCCGACCCACCGCATCCCTGCTTAGCGGGTGCGCGCCGGGGGTAGTCCTCGCGGATCGGACAGAGGAGGCACCATGACTGTCAACGACGGCCTTCCCCGGCGCGGGCACGACGATCTGGACCCGCGCGAGCGCGAGCCGATCGGCCGCGAGCCGGTGCACGGGGAGCCCATCGACCGCGAAGCCGTGCGGGACATCGGCGAGGCGGAGCAGGACCTGCCCAGCGACCTGAGCACCGGCGTCGGCGTCGGCACCGACGGCAGCCTCGAGCCCGACCCGGCCGACCTGCGCCACCATGGCGCCGGCGTGGGGACCGACGGCAGCCTCGAGCCAGACCCGCGTGACGGGCTCGACCACGGCGCGGGCGAGGGCACCGACGGCAGCGAGCCCCGCCCGCTTCACCACCACGGCAGCGGTGTCGGCACCGACGGCAGCCTTGAGACAGGGTTTGACGACCGCGCCGACAGGTAAGCATGAGCCAGGACGCACCGTCAGGGTCTCACCAAGGTCGAGGCGTCCCAGCTGATCGACGAGCTGCGGCCAGGCCACCGGGCGCGGGGTGGACTAGGCAGCCTCGGCCAGCTGCTCCGGCGGCGCCGGGGTCTCGACCGGTGCCGCTCTGGTGGCGAGCCTGGGCACTAGCGCGGAGGCGACCGCGCCGAGCACCGAGACCGCGGCGAACACGGCGACGTTCATGCCCAGCCCGAAGCCGGCGGTCACCAGGAAGCCGCCGATCAGCGGCCCGGACGCGGCGCCGAGCCGGCCGATGCCCGAGGTGAAGCCGAGCGCGGTGGCCCGGTAGCCGGCGGGGTAGTGGGTCGCGACGTAGCCGTACACAACGATCTGGTTGCCGACCGACGCCGCGCCGGCCACCGCCACCACCAGGTAGGTGAGCACGGTCGGCATCGGGATGGCGATCAGCCCGAGCGACACGGCCGCGACGACGAACAGGATCGTCGCGACCCACCGGCCACCGAACCGGTCGGCGAGCGCCGAGCCGGCCAGGCCGCCGATGACGCCGCCGACGTTGAGCGCCAGTAGGAAGCTGAGCGCCGAGCCGAGGTTGTAGCCGGCCAGGCGCATCAGCTGCGGCAGCCACGTGTTCAGCCCGAAGACCAGCAGGAACCCGCAGAAGTTGGCCACCGCGAACAGCAGGGCCGAGGTCGCGACGCCGCCGCGCAGCAGGTCGGCGGTGCGGGTGCGGACGCGGCGGAACTGGGGTGACTCGGGCAGCAGCCACATCGCCAGCGGCACGAGCGTGACCAGCGGGAGCACGCCGAGCCCGAACAGCAGCCGGAAACCGTACGGCTGCAGCAGGTTGACCGCGAGGATCGCCGCGATCACCCCGCCGACCGGGAACCCGGCGAGCATCACCGCGTTGAGCAGGTTCCTCCGCGCGACGGGCGCGACCTCGATGACCAGCGCGATCGCCGTCGGCGCGATGCCGCCGAAGCCGAGCCCGGCGAGGAACCGGAAGACGCCGAGCAGCTCGGGGCTCGGCGCGAGCGCGACGCCGAGCATCATGAGCGAGAACCAGGCGAGGCAGGCGATGAACAGCCGGCGCCGGCCGAGCAGGTCGGTGAGCCAGCCGGCACTGATCGCGCCGACGAGCATGCCGAGCAGCGCGTAGCTGCCGATGGCGCCGACCTCGGTGGGCGTGAGGCCCCACCCGGGCTGGGCGAGCAGCGCGGGCACCGCCGACCCGTAGACGATGAGGTCGTACCCGTCGAAGACGATGGCGGCGAAGCCGAGCGCCACCACGAGCCACGGCGAACGTCCAGGTAATCGCGTCATGGGAGCTCCTCGGAACACCGGCTGAGTTGGCCCAGTGTCACCGGAAGCGCTGACAGACCCGTCAAACCAGACTTACGACAGCTTTCGGCCTCCGGCGGTGGCCGTGATCATCGGCGCGG